>JAJDOA010000141.1 GCA_022340405.1 Desulfobacteraceae bacterium
AAGGCCGCCACCACGCACAGCAGCACGAGGGTAAGCCGCTGGCGGAACCAGTCGTTTTCGACGGTCTTGATGTAGGTGCTTGCACCGTTTTTCGGCTTCTTGGCAAACATCGAAATTCCCGTGCGTGCAGAACGTCAGGGGTTTCCGTTGCGCTGGAGACGGCCGTGCACAAACCGCATCCACCGGTCCCGAGTGTAGCCGAAAAAACCCAGCAGCAGCAAGCCGGTGGTCAATGCCCACAGCGCTTGTTCGGCCAGCAGCTTCAGTCCGGTGGGGGCGATGGCCGCCGATGGATCGAGAAGCGTAACGGCGGTCAGAAAAATCCCGCTTTGCAGCAGGATTCCGCTGACCAGCGCCAGCGGAAGCAGCAGCGTGTTGGCAACCCGCAGATAGCCGATCACCCAACGGATGCCGATGAACAGCCAAATATAGCTGATCAGGTATAGTCCGAAGGGAGCCCCGGAGAGCGTATCCATGATGAAACCCATGGCCAAAACCACAGCGGCCCCCTCGCGGACAGGCCGAAACAGACCCAGGTAGATCACCAGACAGGCGGTCAAGTCGTACAGGCCTTCGAGAAAAGCAAAATAGGGCACCACCGCCGTTTGCAGGACCAGCAGCGCCAAACATACCATTATGTAATAGACGGCGATCACGGATGCGCTCCGTATTCCCGTGCGGGCATGTTCAGCACCACCAGGACCTCCTCCAGGGTTTCAAAGTCCACGAACGGAACCACCTCGATCTCCTGGAAAATGCCCGCGTCGCGCTTGATCACCTCCAAGACGCGCCCCACGCGAAGTCCTTTCGGAAACACGCCGTCCAGACCGGATGAAATAATGGTGTCTCCCACCTCGATGTCGTGCTTGCGCAACGCGTATTTGAAGGTGCAGCGCCCTTCTGCCGCTCCCTGGATGATGCCCCTGGCGCGGGTTCGCTGCACCAACCCGTCCACGGCGTTGTTCTTGTCGATAATCAACAAGACCTTGGCATAGTGGGTGGACGCGTCGGTGACCTGCCCGACGACCCCCTCGGGTACCACAACGGGGTATCCAACGTCAACGCCGTCGGCACGGCCCTTGTCGATCATCACCGTCTTGAACCACGGAGAGGGATCCTTGCCGATGACTTGAGCGGAGAGCACCTGCCGGGGGATGGCTTCCCGAAAATGAAGCAGTTTCCGCAAGCGCTGGTTGGCCATCTCCAGTTCGCGGTACCGATGGTTCATCTCCTGTGAACGGGCGAGTTCGCGCCGAAGCTCCTCGTTCTCGTGTGCGACGGTGACAAGGAAAAAATAATGCTCCCACAAGCCCCGGACAAAGCGGACGGACTGGGTGAAAGCCTGCTGGAAGGGACCGACCACCGCGATGCCGCCCTGACCGATACCGTGGGAGGTTGGATGCATTCGGCTGGAAACGGTGAGGGCGACGATGCTGACGACGAACAGGGCGATCAGTCCGAGAAGTATCACCGCCTTTTTGGAAAACATGGTATTCGGTGTTCGCCTTCTTCGACCCGAAAGAAGCGGCCGTTTCGTAGGCCTGCCCTGGGTTGTTGAACCGGCGTCAGCGAGCGCCTTCCCCGCCACTTGTTGGAACGAAGCGGAAATCCTGGGCACCGGGGCGGCGGGGTTAGCGAGCGAATCTAAATTTTGTTGAATTTCTCACCGGGCTGCGCAGCACTGCCGCCAGGCAGAACATTCCCCGCCGCTTGCGACGGGGAGTCTTCAATTCCGAGTTCACCGGCTGCGACGGACGGCATCAACTGATCACCACCTGCCGGAGGATTTCGAGGGAGTCCAGGGTTTTGCCCGATCCCAAGGCGACCGTGGACAGGGGGTCTTCGGCAACGGTGATCGGCAGGCCGCTTTCCTCCATCAGTAGTTTGTCGAGATTTTTCAGCAGGGCTCCGCCTCCGGTGAGAATGATGCCGCGGTCCACGATATCGGCGGCCAGCTCCGGAGGGGTCTGTTCCAGCGCAATCTTGACGGTTTCGACGATGGCGTCGATCTGTTCGGAGATGGCCACTCGGATTTCCTCCGAATCGATGGCCAGAATCTTGGGGATGCCCGAAACCAGATCCCTGCCTTTGACTTCGATGGTCTCCATGTTGTCCGGGTCCGGGTAGGCATTGCCGATGGCGGTCTTGATCATTTCCGCGGTGCGCTCGCCGATGAGCAGATTGTACTTGCGCTTGATGTACTGCATAATGGCCGAGTCCATCTTGTCTCCGGCCACGCGAAGCGAACGGCTGTATACGATGCCGGCCAGCGAAATCACGGCCACCTCGGTGGTACCGCCGCCGATGTCCACCACCATGTTGCAGGTGGGCTCCGTTATGGGAAGCCCGCATCCGATGGCGGCCGCCATGGGCTCCTCGATGAGAAAGACTTCCCGGGCGCCGGCCGATTCGGCACTCTCTCGGACCGCACGCTTTTCCACCTGGGTGATACCGGAGGGGACGGCGATAATGATCCGGGGACGAACGAAACTCCGGCGGTTATGCACCTTTTGGATGAAGTGGCGAAGCATGGCCTCGGTGACTTCAAAGTCGGCGATGACGCCGTCGCGCATCGGCCGGATGGCCACGATGTTGCCCGGCGTGCGGCCGAGCATTTTTTTGGCCTCCGACCCCACGGCGAGCACCCGGTTCTTGGTGCGATCGAGCCGCACGGCAACCACCGAAGGTTCACTCAGAACGATTCCCTTTCCCTTCACGTACACCAGGGTGTTGGCCGTTCCCAAGTCGATCGCCAAATCGTTGGAGAAAACACCCAAGATACCGTCAAAAAAACTCATAATGCCTCGCCACTGTTTTCCGCGATGGGTGATGGTTGACTGCGCCGGCCCTTTTGCAAGGCCGGCGCGGATTGCCCGGCGTGGGGCCGCGATTCCTTCTGGACCATCTGTGCCCGACTGCCGACAGGGGCAGGAGCGTTAGGAGGCTGTGGATAAACGGCGCATCCCGCCCTGATACGGCGTCTCCCGCGTTGCGGGATGACACGGCTGATCCGGCAAAGCAACCGGAGTGCCTCTTGTCTAAGAGCGGGATGCTTGTTTCTCCACGGCCTCTTAGGGTGTGAAATCGCTACCAAAGTTATCGCACAAAAACAAGGGAAAAGTCGGGGTGCGCACACAATATATTGATGTCGCCCGCTGATATGTCCGGAGGGGGGGCACATTTGGCTGCCGGCAGGGGGGGGGGCAAATCAAAAAAAGAGTCTGAGCCGGCACCGGAGACTGGGTTCGTTGCGGAATCCCGACGCCGGTCCGCCGCCTTTGCCTCCGATCACCTACGGAAACAGGGCCTTCATCACGGCGTCATGTACGACGGGCCGAAAGCTGCGAATGACCGTATTGTCCCGGCTGGGGTGAACGCGGTTGGTCAGAAGAATCACGATGGCCTCTTTACGCAGGTCCATCCAAAAGGAGGTGCCTGTAAATCCGAGATGACCCACACTGTCCTTGGAAAACCGGCTGCCGCAAGCGGACTCGGAACCGGAGGGCACGTCGAAACCGAACACGCGTTGGCTGTCTTTAGGCCGCCGCAGAAATGCCCGCACCAGCTCCGGTTCGAACCCGCCTTCGGCGGGTTCACCGCGGTATGAACGCAGCAGGTCCGCCAGAAGGCGGTGCACCGAGGCGGCGGTTCCGAACAGGCCCGCATGCCCTTCCACACCACCCGCGGCATGGGCGTTGTCGTCGTGTACTTCCCCCCGCAGCACACGGCCCCGCCATGGACACTGCTCTGTTGCGGCCACCGAACGGTTCGTCATTTCCGGGGCCGGCTCATCCAGGGGAATGAAAAACAGATCCTCCACTCCTGCCGGCCGATATACGTTCTCCGCCACCCAGTGGTCCAGACGGGTGCCGGTGATGGTTTCCAGCGCCCAGCAGAGCACCATGAATCCCAGATCGCTGTACAGGGTTCGGCTTCCCGGAGTCGCCTGCAAGGGCTCGCGCGACAGCAGTTGGCGCAGCCTGTGGCGGCGCTCGCCCGCAGGGCGGCGCACCAACTCCCGGTAATAGGGCCGCCAGTCCGGGAGCCCGGACGTGTGGCACAGCAGGTGGGAGAACAGGACCTCACTTCGGGCACCTCCGGCAAAAGGCTTCAAGACGCTCGCCACCGGCCGCATCGGATCCAGGAGCCCGTCCTGCACCAGGCGCATCACCGCCATGGTGGTGGCCAGCGGTTTGGTCAGGCTGGCCAGATCAAAAAGCGTTGTCGGGGTTACCTCTGGGCCGCCGAAGCGGTCCACCGCCCCGTACGGACGGTGGAACACCACCCGCTCCCCGGCGGCGACCAGCAGCACGCCGCCCGGGAACACGCCGTCCCGAACGGCGTGTCGCATGAGCCGATCCACGGCATCGAATGTTGTGTCGTCTCTTGTCATGGGGGCAGCTGGCGGGTTTTCTGGTTTGTTTGGTTGAAAATCGTCAATCTGCCGCGGATTTCGCGGATTGCACGGAATGGTTTGTTGTCGGTTGTTCAAGCGTAAGTAGTAACAGTAACAAGAGCAAGCAGTAAACAGTGAGCAGTAAGCAGTTAAAAAACAAAAACAACATACCTTCTAAACTTCTCACTCTCTCAACTTCTTGCAGTAACTGGCATCCGATATCTGACCTCTGACAGCCGACATCGGCAATGCAAAGCGCGGGGCATTCCGTCTCGCAGCATCGGGAGGGGATAAACCCCTCCCCTACAGGCCAATACCGATACGCTCAAGTTCGTTCACCATCCGACTGTCTGACCGTTCGACCGGCGCCCCTATCCGTTCTTTGACACCGGGCATCCGACCTCTGACTTCTGACATCGGGCATCGGGCTG
>JAJDOA010000152.1 GCA_022340405.1 Desulfobacteraceae bacterium
CCCCTGCGCCATCAAACCGATGAACTGTCCGGGCGGGATGCTCATTTACGGCACCCGCCTCCATTCCTACCGGGACATGCCTGTGCGGGCCTCCGAAATCGGTCTGGTGCACCGGCACGAGCTCAGCGGTGTCATCTCCGGGCTGTTTCGGGTACGGGCATTCCATCAGGACGATGCGCATATCTTCATGCGGCCCGATCAGATTCAGGAGGAAATTCTGGGGGTGCTGCGTCTGGTGGAGCGGATCTACTCCACTTTCGGCCTGGGATTCCATCTCGAACTTTCCACAAGGCCGGAAAAGTCCATCGGAACCGACCGCCAGTGGGAGGAGGCGACCGAAGGACTTCGGTCTGCACTGGATCAATATGGGCGGGAGTACAAGGTCAACGAGGGGGACGGCGCTTTCTACGGGCCGAAAATCGACGTTCACATCAAGGACGCGCTGGGCCGCACCTGGCAGTGCGGTACCATCCAGCTGGACATGTCACTGCCGGAACGATTCGACCTGGTCTACATCGGCAGCGATAACGACCGCCATCGGCCCATCACGATCCATCGGACGATATACGGATCCATCGAGCGCTTTTTCGGGATCCTCATCGAGCACTTCGCCGGTAAATTTCCACTGTGGCTCGCGCCGGAGCAGGTTCGACTGCTTCCGATCAACGACGACCTGGCGGGGTTCGCCCGGGAGATCGATTCCCGGCTGTTTGCAGCGGGTCTGCGTACTGCGGTGGACGCGCGCACCGAAAGCCTGAACAAGAAGGTCCGGGAAGCCCAGCTGGACAACGTTCCCTTCATCGTGACGGTGGGAGCGAAGGAGAAATCTTCGGGAACCCTGTCGGTCCGGACTCTGGACGGTAAGGTGAAATACGGCATTCCCACCGATACCTTCGTCGAGCAGGCCGTCGGCCACATCCGCAGGAGGTCGCTGGACCTCGACCTGTTGGAATGATCCCCTCCGCCAGGAACCTGCTGCTGTATTGGATGCCGGTGGCAGCCGTCGCCGCCGGCATTTTCATACAGTCCTCCTTGCCGCCTGCTGCTGTACTGCCGGGTTTCGACAAACTCCTGCACGCTTTGGCCTATGCCGTATTGGCGATGCTGATTTTCCGGGCCCTGGATACCACCGTCTGGTCGAATCGTCCCTCTTTGCTGTTTTGGGTATCTCTGGCCGCAACCGTTGCCTACGGCATCAGCGACGAACTGCACCAAGCCTTCGTTCCTGCCCGGTCGGCGGAAATAATGGACGCGGCCGCGGATGCGGCCGGTGCGCTGGCCGCGTTGGTTCTGTGCCGGATGGTGCATCGCCGCGATCCGTAGGAGTCCCTGGATAAACCCCGCCCTAGTCCTGGCCGGCGAAAAACCGGTCTCGGTGCACGAACTCCTTTTGATGACGCCTCTTGGGCGCCTGGGAAATTTTGGCCGGATAGCCCATGGGCACCAATGCGACCAGTTCAAACGCCTCCGGAACGCCCAGGGCTTTCTCCGCCCGGGCATGGTCGAAGAGTCCGACGATGACCGTGCCGAGCCCCTGGTCGTGGGCGGCCAGGCAGAGATTCTGGGTGGCGATTCCCAGATCGAACAGCAACCAGTCGCCGAACCGCGTGGTGACCTCCCCCTTGTAGTAGCCGGAAGCCTTTTTCCGGCCGCAGATGGCCAGCACTAGAGGCGCCGCCACAATGGCTTTGAATGCGGGATTGCCTTTGGGCGGAAGGCTCTCCTGAAGGGATTGTTTCACTACCGGATCCCGGACCACCACAATTTCCCAGCACTGTGTATTGGCCCAGGAGGGAGACCAGCGAACGGCCTCCAGCACGGTCTCCAGAACGTGGTCCGGAACGGGGTCTTCCCGGTATTTCCGGACGCTGCGCCGCTCACGTATTCCCTGCAACAATTCCCCCATGACCCCTCCTTCGCCGTTTGGTAGCGATTTTCTGTTCGAAAATTTTTGCTATGGCGATCGAATCCTCGCCGTCTGTGCAAATGAAGGCCGAACCATTGACTTCAACAACGGGTAAGTCACGACCTCATGGGCCGTCCACCAGATCCCTCAATGCGTCTTCCAGTTCCGGATACCGGAACGGAAACTCGGCGGTCGTGAGGGCTTCCGGCACCGCCCGGATGCTGGCCATCAACGGATCGGCCGCCTCGCCCAGCGCCATGCGCACCATGAGCTTCGGAACGGGAACCGCAGCTGGACGACCGAGAACCTGGCCGAGGGTGTGGGCCAGTTCACGATTCCGAACCGGGTTCGGTGCGCAGAAATTGAGCGGTCCGGCGACCGTGTCGGAACGAAGTGCGAACAGCAGAGCCGAAACCAGATCGTCCACATGAATCCAGGGGAACCACTGGCTTCCTGCTCCCAGAGGGCCTCCCACAAACGACTTGAAGGCGGGCAGCATCTTGGCCAGCGCACCGCCGCCCCGGCCGAGAACGATCCCGAAGCGTGCTGCGACGACCCGGCTTCCCTTTGCCCGCGCGGCAAAGGCCTCCGCTTCCCAGTCCCGCCCCACCCGAGCCAGGAAATCGTCGCCTCCGGTTGCTTCCTCGGTGAGGATTTCTTCCCCGCGGTCCCCGTAATATCCTACAGCGGATGCACTGCACAGCACCGGGGCTCCGGACTCCGGCATGGCCTCCACCACGCGACGGGTGGTTCGGATGCGGCTGTCGTAGATGTCCTGCTTGTAGCGGCGGGTCCAACGGTTGAAAATATTTTTCCCCGCCAGGTTGACCACCCCGTCCGCGGAGCGGACCTCCTCCTGCCAGGCTCCCTCTTCGGTGGTGTCTGCGCGGATGTATCGAAAATTTTCGTGTCGGATCGTGTCATGACGGGCTCGGGTTCCGGTCCCCGTCACATGGTCTCCTTGCTCCAGGAGGCGTTGGGCAGTGTGGGTGCCCACAAAACCGCTCACCCCTGTGATCAGCACCTTCATCGTTCACCTCCTGTACGAGATCGCTCCAGCGGGGCTTCGGTCCAGCGCCCGGTCAGGCCGGCAAGTGGTAGTCCCCGGATTCGATGTAGGGAACGTCATCCAGGTCGAGAGCCCGGACGATAGGGGCCGCCGCTCTTCGTTTGATTTCCGCTACGGCCGCCCGTTTCTTGTTGAACGATTCAGCCAGCGCCCGTGTCTGCTCCAACAACGTTTCTGCAGAAAACACGGCGGAAACGATGTGATGGTCCAGGCATTCGGCACCGGTCAGACGGAGGCCGGACAGTTGCATTTCCGTCAGTTTGTGCCGGGGTACGGCGCGTTCGAGCAGGGCGTTCATCCCCGGCAGGAAGGGGATGCCGAGATCGACCTCGGGCAGGCAGAAAAAGCCCCTGTCTTCACGCATTGTGCGGAAGTCGAAGGCGCAGCTGAAGATGGCGCCGGCTCCGAAGGCATGGCCGCTGATCGCGGCGAAAGTGACCATTGGATAGGTCAGAATCCGGCGGAACAGATCGTTGAGTCGGTAGAAGAACGCCTTCACGGGTTGCAGATCCTCTCGCTGGATGCGCGGGGCCAGCCAGTCGAGATCGAGACCGTTGGAAAAAACTTTTTCGTGGATGGAGGTGACCACAAGCGCCCGGATCGACGTATCGGCCTCGACGCGATCCATGGCGGCGAGGAGGTTTTCGATAAATGCAGGGTGGAAGCGGTTTTCTCCCTGATTCATCGTTACAACGGCGACGGTGCCCCTGCAGGTGATATTCACATCGGGCATGGGTTTCCTCCTCAATTACCGGCGGCAGCAAGTCCTACGCCCACGGCCTCTCGGTCGAAAGGTTGGGAGGTACCGACGAAGCGGACGCCCCGGAGTCGGAGCTGTGTGCGTTCTATAGTGGTTGCCAGAAATCCGTTCCGTTTCCCTGATGGTCCTTTTATCGAAATCGGGATCGCTATCGCTATCGAGCATTGCCGTTGATCAACCGATTTCGATCCCGATCCCGATTTCGAACGATTGCCAATCGGAACCTATTTTTGACAATCGCTCTAAACAGAAAAAGGCAACACCGCTCGGAGTTGCCTTTCTCGGATACTGCATCGCCCTTCGAGATCGCCTGTCAGTGGCACTCCCCGCTCGTACTACAGGCGCTGCAGGCGGACTGGCCGAACTGCATTTCGCAGTCGATCTTGAATCCGAAGCCCGTAAAGTCGACCTTAATGGGCTGTGCCTTCTCCTCCAGCTCGGTCTCGACCAGGAACGTGAACCCGTCGATCTCATGGGTC
>JAJDOA010000153.1 GCA_022340405.1 Desulfobacteraceae bacterium
GCGTTCCGGCATCGACCTTGCTGGTGAGTTCGATTTCGGCGTTGTGCTGATGGAGGATGGCTTGGATGATGGCCATTCCAAGTCCGGTTCCCTTGTCGGGCGGTTTGGTGGTGAAAAACGGATCGTAAATCCGATCCAGGAAATCCTCCGGAATCCCGCAACCGTTGTCCTCGACAGATAGAACGACCCGATCGTTGGTTGTGCGGATCTCGATGCTGATCAGGCCGTATCCATGCCCCCTTTCAACGATGGCGTCCATGGCGTTGATAACCAGGTTCGAAACCACCTGCTCCAAGCCCGTCCGGTCTCCGAGAATGGGTGGCAGGTTCCCGTCGGTCTTCACCTCGCAATCGACGGCCTTGACCTTCATCTGGTGCCGGAGCAGAGAGAGGACGCCGTCGACCACCCTGTCCAGGTGCAGGGAGGTCATCTTATCCGGAGACTTATAGGAGAAGGATTTGAAACGAGAAAGGATCTCGTCCAGCCGCTTGACCGCGTGCAGGGACGATTCGATACGCTCCCGCTCTTCCGCTTCACGGACATCCATCAGTGACAGCTGCAGAAGTGCGTGAATGGCCGACAGGGGTTGACGGATTTCGTGCACCATACCGGAGGCCATCTGCCCCATGGTGGTCATCCGCGCCGCCTGCACGAGCATCTCCTGACTCTCGGCCAACTTCCGGCTCATTTCGTTGAAGGCGTTACCGAACCTTTCGAATTCATCTCCGCTGCGGATATCCACCGTATGTCCCAGCTCGCCTTCGGAGATTTTTCGCGTGCCGTCCATGAGGGTGGCGACGGGGCCCATGTTTTTTCGGATCAGGTTCTCGCTGAGCACGAACACCATGGCGAGGGAAAAAAGGACGAGAAGGAAAAACTTGCGGGTGAAGCCGCTCATGGGGGCCAATATGTTGTCCCTGGACTCGCAGAGAATGACGACCCACTCGGGGTAATAGTAGTTGGAACGCAAAAAGATGGAACGGTAAGTGGCCACGTAGGATACGTCGCCGGATTCAAAATCGAACATGCCGGTGTGGGTGTCCCGCATGCGTATCCTTCTGCCGACCGGGACGGTGACGTTCTCATCCAGCGTGGAAAACAACACCCGGCTTTGCGCATCCAGGATGAGCAGATCGGTCCCCGGTGGCCTGCCGATGGCAGCCTCCCAAAGATAGGGGGCATGAAATTCCGCACCGAGGAGAGCGGTGTCGGGACCACCGGCATCCACGGCGAGGTAAAGAAAAAACTCCGCGTCCTTGAAAGGCTCCATACGATGCCGCAGCAACAGGTTGCCCTTTTGGAGATAGTGAAGTTCTGCGGCACTGAAACCCAGCGGTATGCCGCCCTCCCCCACAAGGGTGACCGCACCCTCCTTGCGGATCACTTCCACCGTTTCAAACCAGGCTTTCAGGCCCTCTTCGTTGACACGGGAAGAAAGGTTTGGGTCGGGCTCCACGGTCAGCTGCAACTCGGAGGTGACAAATCGCAGCTGGGTGCTGATCATGAGCAGCCGCTCGTAGAGGGAGACGGAGACCGTTTTGGCTTCCTGCCGCAGACGCTCACGGCTCTGCTGCTCCAGCTGGCTTCGGACGTGACCGTAGGAAAGGAAGGCCAGCACCGATACCGGCAGAAGGGTGCAGACGATGAAGAGAACGAAAATCCTGAGGGCGACTTTCGTCCGGAATGGCCGCAGTTCCAGCTTCACAAAACGCTCCGCATTCGGGAATCGGGAAAACCCCCGGGCTGCAAGGACAAATCAAGCCCCTCCCGGCAGGCGAAAGCAGATACCCTCTCCGGGCCAGCCTTGCAGCGGGTTGCCCGGTATCGGTGTCCGCCGGGCGATTATAGCGTGTCGGCATCGGATTGAAAAGCGACGCCTCCGTCAATAACCAGAGGCCAGTCCGATATACTCCCCGTTGTTGGCGCGGAGGATGTCGTCGTGGCTGGATTTTGCCGTGAGGGGAGGCTGGCTTTTGCCGTCCTTGCCCAGGCTGTACAGGTCGAAGTCCGTGTTCAGGGGGACGAGAAAGTGGTCTTTCCGCATGGCCCCCTTGCCTTTTGCCGTCTCGATGTTGAGAAAGGAGTAAGGGTTTCCCCAGGGATCCGGAAACGTGTCCCGGCCGATCTCGGCGAGGCTGTCCGGGTAGCGCTTGTTGACCAGGTAGAAGGTGATGATCTCCTTTTCCAAAACGGCGATGTCGGCGACGGCCTTGGTGATCTTGGCCTGGTCGATGCTGTGCAGGTAGCTGGACATGCCGATTCCGGCAAGAATGCCGATCACCGCGATGGTCACCATGAGTTCGATCAGGGTGAAACCGGCAAGGGCCCTTTTGGGCTCGGTCATCGCCCGTCGCATCCGGTCCAGTCGAAACCGCAGCCGAAAACGGTCACCGCCGGCATGCGCGGCGGGCGAAGGCACCCCCCTCCCTGCGGGTCGGCACCGATGCAACGGTGCGCACCGCGAGCGGCCGGAGCCTTCGACTTTCGGGCGAAAAGCCTGGAGGCCGGAATGTTTCATTGTGGGAGGATTCGGCATCACGCCCTTTCCGAGTGGGCGTCTCCCTTCAGCAGGAAAAGTTGCATGGACCGAGGGCCCGGTATCGTAGCGTGTTTACCACACCCGTGCCTCATCAATCAAGCCGCTCTCCCATGGGAACGGCAATTGGCTGCCCCTCCGAGGATAGAATCGCCTCCGATCCGGCTTTTTCCCTACAATTGTGAAGAGGCAGGCCGGATTCCCCATGGCGGCCAAAGAAAAGCCCGTCAGCGTCTTGTACTCGCCACCGTTGCCATATCCCGCCCGCCGTAGTATTAGAGCGGTATTCAGAATTCTGTTCCTTTTTCACCGAGGGTTTCGAACGAAACGCGGGGGAAACGACCGGGCATGAAGTGGAAGATCCTCCTGATCGCTGTGTTTTTCTTCGCCATCAGCGGAGCCGTGCTGAAGGTTGTCGAGAACGGGATTCTCTTTCCCGGCTTCCAGGCCGCCCAGCAAAAGGCCGTCGACAAGGATCTGCAGCGCTGCATTCGGGCACTGAAACGGGAGCTGAAACATCTGGACACCCTCTGCTGGGACTGGGCCTCGTGGGACGACACCTATGCCTTCATGCAGGCCCGGGACGAAGCGTTCATCCGGTCCAATCTGGTGGCGTCCACCTTCACCGACAACCGCCTTCAGCTGATCCAGTTCGTGGCCCCTTCGGGCGATATCCTCTGGGGGGAGACACGGGACCCGGCTTCCGGTGATCCGCTGGCAATCGATCCCATCCCGAAAGACCGCTATCCGGCCTCCAGCCCCCTCGTTTTTTCTTCCGGCCCGTTCGCCAGGCACAAGGCTCCCTTCGTGGCGGGATTTCTTTCAACGGACAAGGGCCCCATGCTCTTGGCCTCCCGCCCGGTTCTCACCAGCGAAAATGAGGGTCCGCCGCGGGGTTCCGTAGTCATGGGAAGGCTTCTGGATGCCGCTTTCGTAGACGAACTCGGCCGTCAGGTGCTGGTGGATTTCGATGTGATGAGCACAGCCGATGCCGATCACTCCCTCCATAAGCTGAAACTGAAGCAAACGCTGCTGAGTAAAAAAACCAGAGCCCTGTACAGCATAGCCGACGGATATTTGCTGGCCGATGCCGTTCTCAAGGACGTGGAGGGCCATCGGGCCCTGGTGGTACGCGCCCGAATCGATCCGGATCTGGAACGAATCGGTATCGATACCCTGCACGCCAACGATATCGTCCTGATCCTCTGCGGTGTGGGCGTCACGATTTTTCTGCTTCTGGTGCTCCATTACACCGTAGTGCGCCCGCTGGCCGCCCTGACCGATTACGCACTGGATGCGCGGTCTTCCGGGGACATCGAAAAACGAATCCAGTTGCACCGCGGAGACGAGATCGGCGTTCTGGCGGAAGCATGGGATGCGCTCCTGCAGCAGCTGGCCGAAAAAGAGGATACGATACGGGAGGCCAACCGGAAGCTGGAGCGGGATGTGGCCGAGCAGAAGCAGGCCGAAATCCGGATCCGTCACAGGGAGAACTACTACCGGACGCTGATGGAGAGCATGGAAAACGACGTCCTGGTAGTGGATGCGGACCACAAGGTCACCGACGGCAACCGGGAGGATTTCCGGGTGCTGGCATGGGACCGGAGCACCGTCGTCGGCCAAAGGATCGAAGAGCTGTGGCCGCAACTGAGACCTTCGGCTTCGGGCGTCGAAATCGCCGCTCTGCTGGACGAGGTATTCCACACCGGAACGCCCGCCTTCAGTCGCTTCGAAGGGGAAATCGAAACCCTGGGCCATCGCATTCTGGACATCCGCCTTTCTCCCATCCGGTCCGGAGACCGCACCTCCTACGTGATCGTATCCATCGGAGACGTCACACGACAGGTGAAAATGGACCGCCTTGTGAATCAGATGCAGAAGATCGAAGCGCTGGGAACCATGGCGGCCGGCATATCGCACGAATTCAACAACATCCTCATGTCCATCATCTTGAACGTGGAAGCCGCCATGGAACAGACCGACGACCCGTTCCAGAGGGAATCCCTTCAGCTTTCCTACCAGTCGGCCCTTCGGGCCAGGGATCTGGTACACCAGATGCGCATCTTCAGCCGTCAGAGCAGCGATCCGGACGTGTGCATCGAAGCCAACCCCCTGATCCGGGAGTCTTTGAAAATGGTGAAGACATCCCTGTCGCCGTCGATTCGACTGCACACGGACCTGCAGGCGGAAGACAACCGTTTGCGGATCCCGCCGGATCAGATCCAGCAGATCCTGGTGAACCTCTGCCTCAATGCCGCCCACGCCATCGGCGAAAAAGAGGGGGAAATCCATGTGCGCACCGCACAGCACCGTGTGAAAGACGGAGACGACGAGGCCGACCCCGATCTTGCCCCCGGCCTCTATTGGGTGCTATCCGTGGTGGATACGGGAGCGGGAATGGATAACCGGACCGCCAAACGGATTTTCGATCCCTTCTTTACCCTCAAGAATCGGGGCGAGGGCACCGGCCTGGGGCTGTCCGTCGTGCACGGCATCGTAACGCATCACAACGGCACCGTGCAGGTCCAGAGCCAGCCCGGTCAAGGGACGACCCTCCGCGTTTTTCTTCCGCAGGGAGCGGCGGATGCACCCCCGGCCCCAGCCCCGGAGCCCGAAACAGCCGGGACCGAAAACACCCTCTCCGGTATTCGCCTTCTCATGGTGGACGACGAGGAGGTCATCGTATCGTCCGTGCGGCGGGTGCTGGAAAATTACGGCTACATCGTGGTGGGGGCCGCCGACGGAAAGCAGGCGCTGCGGCTGTTCCAGGAGAACCCTTCCGCCTTCGACGTCGTCATCTCGGACGTCGCCATGCCCGGCATGTCCGGAGTCGAGCTGGCCAAAGAGCTCCTTTCCATCCGCCCGGAAGTGCCGGTCATTCTCTGCAGCGGATACCAGGACGTGCCCGACGCATCTCAGCTGCTGCAAACGGGGGTCCGCGCCGTCATGAAAAAGCCGCTCAACTTCAGCGAGATCGACGCTGTCATCCGACAGCAGCTCCGCAGGACCCACTGACAGCATGGAGTTTTCCGACCGATGGCATCCATTCTGATCATCGACGACGATGCACAGCTGTGCCGAACCCTTTCCCGGATCATCGAGCGAATCGGCCACCGCGTGCAGACGGCAACCACCTTCGCGCTGGGCTTCGAGATCGCCCGGACGGAAGACATCGACCTGGTGCTGCTGGACGTCCGCCTGCCGGATGCGGACGGCTTGGAGCAGCTGCCCGCCATCCAGGCCGTGCCCTCCGCCCCGGAGGTAATCATCCTCACCGGCTATGCCGGGCCCGATGGCGCCGAACTGGCCATTCAGGGCAATGCCTGGGATTATCTGGACAAGCCGGCGTCGCTGGATACGGTGACCCTTTCGGTGAAGCGGGCCCTGCAGTATCGGGCCGAAAAGCAGCTGGCCCATTCGCCCGTGCATCTGCAGCGGCTGGGGATCGTCGGAGAAAGCCCCGCCATCAAGACTTGCCTGGACCTGGTCGCCCGGGCCGCTCCCAGCAACGCCAACATCCTGATCTCCGGAGAGACGGGAACGGGCAAGGAACTGTTCGCACGGGCCATCCACGCCAACAGTCCCCGGGCCTCCCGCAACTTCGTGATTATCGACTGCACCGCGCTGCCGGAGGAGCTCATCGAAAGCATCCTCTTCGGTCACAAAAAAGGCGCCTTTACCGGGGCGGACCGAAACGAGGAAGGACTGATCCGGCACGCCCACGGCGGAACCCTCTTTTTGGATGAGGTGGGCGAGCTGCCGCTGTCCATGCAAAAAGCCTTTTTGCGGGTTCTGCAGGAAAAGCATTACCGCCCGGTGGGCTCGTCGGAGGAGCTGCACAGCGATTTCCGGCTGGTGGCGGCCACCAACCGCGACCTGGACAAGCGGGTCGAGTCCGGCCATTTCCGCCACGACCTCCTCTTCCGGCTGCGGTCCCTTTCCCTCCACCTGCCACCCCTTCGGGAGCGCACCGAGGACATCCGGGACCTGGCCGTTCACCACCTGATGATGCTCTGTGACTCTTACAATGTCGGCATGAAGGGATTCTCCCCCGATTTTCTCTCCATGATGGGGGAATACCGCTGGCCGGGAAACGTGCGGGAGCTGTTCGGTGCGCTGGAATACGCCATGACCCAGGCCCTGGAGGAGCAAACCCTGTTTCCCTACCACCTGCCCACCCACATTCGAGCCCAAGTGGTGCGATCCAGTTTCGAGGGCGCGGTGAGCCCGCCCTCCGGAGGCGAAATCTTTGTCCCTCCGTCCACCGGTAATGGGGCCACAGACAGAAACCACTTTCCCAAGTGGAAGGAGTTTCGCAAGGCGCTGGTGAACGACGGTGAAAAACAGTACCTGCAGAACCTCCTCGCCCTGGCCGAAGGCGACGTCAAGAGCGCCAGCCGGCTTTCCGACCTGTCCGTACCCCGCATCTACGAACTGCTGCGCAAACACGGACTCTCGACCCGATAGATAAGAGGGTGGGTTGGGTTCCTTGGGTGTATTGGGTTCTTTGGGTTCTTTGGATTCTTTGGATTCTTTGGGCTGGTTTGGTGTTTATGGTTTTTTTGGTTCTTCATTTCCCAGCGTTATGATTTTTCCATAAAGCTATGGGAAAACCATAGCTTTCTCCCTCTTTTCCCGCCTCTCTGTTTCTCCCTTTTTTTACAACCATTTGATATTCATCAATAATTAAAATTTCGATGCTTCTGGCACGAATTTCGCTTCGACATTTCGCGGAATCG
>JAJDOA010000162.1 GCA_022340405.1 Desulfobacteraceae bacterium
CGAGGATCAGCGGTGCGGCTGCCTGTCTTTCCCCGGCGTATCGGACCTTCACCGTCCGGGGGACCCGCACCTGCGCCCCATCCTCCTGCACCACCACCAGGCGATAGTAGTAAGTGCGCCCGGGCATCACCTGTTCGTCCATAAAACGGTTTTCAGCTGCCGGACCCAGCAATTGGAAGGGTCCCTCCTCGGATGGCGAACGAAAAACCTGTATTTCCCTGACCGGCGGCGACCCGGGCAGCACCTCCCAGAAAATCCGGACCCGTCCCTCCTCGGCACGGGCTTGCAAGCGGTCGATCGGCCCCGCGGTTTCGGAAACCGTCCCGGCTGCGACACCGGATGCAGTCGCCGGAACGGCACCGCCGCTCGATACAATGTCAGCGATCTCCGAAGCGTACCGCGGCATTTGGGAGAGCAGGTCGTCCCGGCCCGCAAAAGTTCGGGACCATGTCCGGACGATCCGCCCGCTCTGAATGCGCATCATCTTCAATTCGGCGCTGATTTCGGAGCCTGTTTTCGTGACCTTGCCAAACAGGACATAGCTCACTCCGAGGGCACGGCCTGCAGCGGTCACCAGCTCCGGGTTGTCGCCCTGCACCATGCCTTCCTGGTAAAGCTTGTCCTCCATTTCCCGTCGGGGCATCAGCTGGATGTGGCTGTGGGTTTCCAACGCCGACGCGAGGGAAAAGACAATATCGCCGTCGTATCCCATCGCCTCCATGTTGGTGGGACGGGGGTTGAACAGGGCGAGGGCGTCGGCGGCCGCATGAGCCCTTGCGCCCGAAAAGAGCAGAAGTCCGCATACCACCGGCACGAAGACTTTTTCCACCAGACGATTTCCGAATCGCATGATATCAGCCCCCAAGACCCGTCACTCGATAGTCGCGGAAAATTTCATCCAAGCGGTCTCGGGACTGCTGGGTAAGCGGAGACGCCTGGACTTGTTTGACCTTCTCGTCGAAGAGGGCGTCCACGTATCGCTCGGCGGCAAGCAGGTAGTCCCGCCGCCGCAACAGGGTCTCGCCCTGCTGAAAATAGGTCTTTTCGTAGTTTTGCAGCGGGTGTAGCGCCTCGCGTCCCAGCTCGGCCACCACTTCGTCGGTCATCTGCTGCAGCAGTTCCGTGTCCGTGGGGATCTCCACCGGGTCGTATTCCACCCCGGCTTCTTTCAGGCCGGCGCTGCCGGTGTCCTCCACTTCCACCTTCCGCTCCAGGGTCTTGACCTGAATGTTTTCTCCGGTTTCCACGTCCACGATGCGGAACGAGAGCTGGATGAATCCGATCTTCTTGTGCTTGGACACTTTGTAGTCCTTTTCGGCGAAAACGGGCACGGTCACTTTGGCCGGCGGCGCCGTGGCCAGCATCTCGGGGGTGGCATTGGGGTGTTTGGCATTCCAGTTCAGAAACTCGATGTTGTCTTCGATGCGGTCTCCGACCCGGTAGCGTACCGTCTTAAGGCCTTCGGACACACTTGCGTCCACGTTGAACAGGAGTACGCTGCCCATGATGGCTACATCGATGCCGTACACGCGCCCCATCTCCTTGGCCGAGTTGGCGGTCACCACCCCGATCTGTCCCAGCTTCATTTCCTCGAGGATGGACTTGAGGTTTTCGCGCTCCAGAATCTGGATATCCTTGCTGGCCGTCTTGAACAGATAGGTGATCAGGTTGTTGGCCACGATGATGCCCGCGTCGGGCCGATCGGTGGGGCTGGTGAAGTCAAAGACCGCAATGGCTTTGGTCACCCGCTCGCGGATACGGTCTTCCATCGATTGGGTAAGGTAGAAAATGTTGGGGAAGTCGGGGTGAATGGATTCGATGCGGCGGAACCAGTACCAGGCGCCTCCGTACTGCTCCTGGTCGCGGAACTGGGTCGCCAGCATGAGCGCGCGGGAAGCCAAATCCTCCCGGAGCCGCACCAGATCGTAATTGCGGGGGTCGGGTGCATGCTCGACGGCAAGCTGAAAGCTGTCGAAGGCACGCAGCAGCAGCCCCTCGTCCATGTACGAGCGGGCGGCGTCGATGTAGTACTGGCCAGCTTTTTGACGGATTTCCTCCACCAGCGCCTTCACCTCAGGCCCGGACGTATCGTATTCCGAAGCCCGCTGGTAGGCCTGCACAGCACGGTCCCAGTTCTGGCCCATGGCGGCTTTTCGGCCCTCGTCGATAAAATACTGCGGGTTGTCGCGGGAAGCGGCCAGTTCCATCAACTGCCGCGCTTCGGCATTGCCCGGCTCCAGGGAAAGGGCATTGCGCAGGACCTCCTGGGCCTCTTCGAAATCTTCCCGATCCACAAGCGCACGACCCTTCTCCAGGTAGTCCTGGCCCCCCCGCCGGGTGGCTTCGAGCAGAAGCCGGCTGGAGTCCTCGTAGTTGGGATACAGCCGTTGGATCTGCTGGAGGTTGAAGCTGGCTTTCAGCCACTGCTCGTTGTCCATGAAGCCTTTGGCTTCGGTGTAGAGGCTCCGGACTTCCTCCAACAGCCGATTCTCGGCGCCTTCCACCTCACGGGCGAACTGTTGCACCTCGGGGTGGTCCGGGGCCACAGCCCGGGCCGCCTGCAATTGGGCGCGGGCTGCGTCCAAGTTCGATCGGGTCAGCTCCCCTTCGGCGACGTTCAGGGCCTGCCGCCCCTGCACCACCCGCTCTTGCACCAGCTTGCCCCGCAGCGCGTCCAACTCCTTGCGGTATTGCGCATTGTTGGGTTCCTTGGCGATGGCCTCTTCTAGGTAGGCGATGGCGTCCTGATACTTGCCCGCCTGCGCCAGCTGCATGCCCGTGTCGAACTGCTGGCGGCCGGGCGTTACACAGGACCACAATACGGCTGCGAACGCCGCCGTCACGACAATGCCCAGAATTCTCCGTTGCATCATGGTTCCTCTCCAGGTGGCGAAAGGTTTTCGGATCAACTTGCCCGGGGATTTTGGCCGCTAGTTCAGCCGCATCACCATGGTGTTGCCCTTGATGGTCTCCAGCGAAGCACGAAAAAACGTCGATCGGATGTACGACATCTGCAACTCGTTGTTGAGGGCCTCGGGCCATCCCCGATAGCGTAGGCGGTATTCGGCGCCCTCCGGACCGAACCGCAACAGGTCGGCGGCCGTCATCCCGGAGACCTCGTTTTCCAGGACATCGGCGATTTCCAGGGCTCGATTGTGGGAGGGAACGTTCAGCAGGACCAGAAAAACCTCCCGCTCGCCGAAGATTTCCGCCTCCCATAGACGCGTCAATTCGCTGCGCAGGCCGCTCCAAATTTCATCGACGCAGGCCCTGGCTCCCTTGTCCAGCGCCTGCAGCCGGTTTGTGCCGGGCAGGGACCGTACGGCGGAGGCGGAGGCCAGAATGGCGTCGTCTCCGGTGCGGTAGATGTTGGCGCTGAGGCTGATCTCGTTGAGCTCGAGCTGCAGGCCCTGATAGTCGGACTGCACGCTGGAGGACTCCAGCATCAGGCCTACCTGAAGCCCCATCCGGCCAGCGGTTTGCCGGTTGTGCTTGTACACGGAAAAACCGCTGTTCTTGAGTTTGGCGGCCAGAAACCCGGCGGCCTTGGCCGCTGCGGCCCGGTGCCCGGGATCCACTCCCTTTTCGACGACGATGCTGACCCGGGGATTTTTCTGCCAACCCAGCATCTGGCGAAACCGGTCCACATCCTTCGCCAGGTCGGCGGTTTCCACCTCTGCGCGGACGGTCACCTCATAGGTTCCCAGCGCGGTCTTTTTTTCTTCCAGGATTTCGAAATGCTTGATGTAGCCGGAAGTATGGCTGAAGATGCGGTCCTTGACCAGTTCGAAGTTTTCCACCACCGACCGAGACTCGATGGCGGTGCCCATGGCCTGCTCGATGGCGGCCCGCTTGGCCTCGTCCAATGCTTTTTCGCGGGCCAGCGCCTCCCGGCCGGGTTCGAAAAAGCTCATTCCTTTGACGGTGAGGACCTGGCCGGCATGCACGGGCGCCGCAGCCATGCACAGAATCCATACGGCCAGCAACGATCCTATGAGGTTTTTCATGATGGCACTCGCAACCGCTTTGTCATCGGAAAAGTGAATCGTGAATGGAACATTGTACCCGCCTAAGGATATAGAAACCAGCGGAGGGCTGTCAACCGTCGACATATCTCCGCCGGCGGTCGGGGCGCTATCCATGGAGATCCTCGATCCCGAAGAATCCGGCGGCTGCCTTACCGAATCCCTCCTTGGGGGACCCTCATCCGGCGGTCCGTGAAAACACACCCTCGAGTCCGGCACGGCCGACCCTTTCGGCAACAGACCGACGATCGGTCTGGTAAAGGTTTCGTCGACGCATGCGATCGAAATAGACAGAGCCGGAAAAGGTGTATTTCTCTCCGAGTCCGTCCTCGGTCCTCATCCGCCGACGGACGAAGGCGATGGCATCTCCAATGGCCAGCGTGTCGGGAACGATGAGCGGAGGTTCTCTCCGAATCCGGAGAACGGCATTGTAGCCGGCCAGTGTGCCGGTACAGATGGCCTCGGTGTGCCCCACCAGAAGTCCGGCTTTTTCGCCGCCGCAGAACAGGTTTTCGACTCCCTCCACCTGCAGGCTGTCGTCTCTGGGAGCCATGCCGATATACCGAATGGAGTTGCCGAGGCCACCGCCGTAGGGATCCTCGTAGCGGGCGTTCTCGAACCCGGTAACGCGCCGCAGCGCCTCCAGTGAAAAAAACGGCGTCATCAGCTTGGCATGCCCCGTGTCCAGAAGAACCAGATTCTCCGCAAAAGCTTCGATGGCATACTGCTGGCAGGCCTTCATGGAAAGCTTTCCGGCGGTCTGCAAATCCCCGGGGATGGGAACCACTGCCACCCCGTCCCGCTCCAGGGTCTCCCGCAAGGAGGGCGCCAGGGATTCCTTCAGCAGCTTGCAGGAGCCGCTCATGGCGCCGATCTGTCCGCCCTTGCGCCCCGCCATCTCCTGAACGCCGGCCTTGGCCGCGAGGCTCACCCGGCCGCCGAAGGTGTGACATCGCAGAACGCACATGGCGCAGCCGGTGCCGTACTTGTTGCACTGGGCCGGAGGGCCAGCGGTGCCGGTGGCATCGACGAAAGCGTCGGCCGCCATCTCGAAAACCTCCCGGGAGACCTTTTGCTTGCCGGAAACGGAGAGAATCCGGCGGTCGTCCCGCTTCACCTCGGTGAGCCGGCATTCCATCCGCAGCGTCACGCCGGCCGATTGGAGCCGCCGGCGGATGATGGGCTCCATGGTGGCCACGTTGTACAGCGATGCATGACGATGGCCCGGGAACTCGACGTTTTCGTGGAGGTAATTGCGGTCGACGGCCTCGAAGATTTCTCCCCCGCCCATGGCCAAAAGTTCTTCGGTGGCTGTGAAACGGCCGTTGTTGCGCATGATGCCACCCACCAGTCCCGTTCCCAGCAGCATATCCGTTCGTTCCACCAGGCAGACCTCGGCGCCCATCTTCCGGGCCTGCAGCGCAGCCGCACATCCGGCCCAGCCGCCCCCGGCGACGATCACTTTCATGGCGTTCTTTCCTTTTACGGTTGCTTTGAAATAGGGAGGATACTATGGTCCACGGCGATCCCTGTCAAACGGTATTCGCGGTTGGCATCCGCCGGGCAGCACGGCTCGGGGGACGGGAAGCCTCAACTCTTTCCCACGGACCATCGAACATGAACTTGTCTGGAACCCCCGGCACCGGCATCCGCGAGCAGTCCGGTACCATTGCCTTCATTTTCGGCATTTTTTTCATCAACATGCTCTCGCGGCTGGGACTCGCTCCCCTGCTGCCGGTCCTCCAGACGGAACTCGCCCTGAGTCACGCGGAGGCCGGATCCGTGTTCCTCTTCATCTCCCTTGGCTACGGCACGGGGCTTTTCGCCTCCACGTTCACCTCCGCCCGCATCTGCCATCACCAGCAGATCGTCGTCTCCAGTCTTGCCGTGGGCGCCGCCATGATGGGACTCTCCCGGTGCGAGACCCTGTGGAGCCTCCGCCTTTCGCTGGTGGCACTGGGGATCGCGGGGGGATTGTACCTTCCGTCTGGGGTGGCCACGCTGACCGGCATCGTTCGCCGAAGCGACTGGGGGAAGGTGCTGGCCATCCACCAGTTGGCCCCCAACCTGGCTTACATCTGTTCGCCGCTGCTGGCCGAAGTCCTGATGCGCTGGTTTTCCTGGCAGACGGTCGTTTTCGTCTATGGGCTGTTTTCCCTGAGCATGGGAATGGCGTTATGGATGAAGGGGACGCACGACCGCAGCTGCGGGGACGCCCCCAACCTCTCCTCCGTGGGCCGACTGCTGCGGCTGCCGGACCTCTGGATTCTCATCCTGCTGTTCAGCCTGGCCATCGGTGTCAACCAGGGCATTTTCAGCATGCTGCCGCTCTATCTCACCGCCGAGCGCGGGATGGAAGCCGGAACCGCCAACCGGCTGCTTTCCATCTCCCGGCTGATCGCCTTCGGGGCGCCGCTGGCCGCAGGCTGGTTCAGCGACCGGCTGGGGTTGAAGAAGGTGCTGTTTGCCACCATCGTGTCCAGCAGCCTCGCCACCTACTGCATCGCCCTGGTCCCCGGGGAGTGGGTCGGCGCGGGCCTGGCCGTGCAGGCGGTGACCAGCGTCTGCTTTTTCCCACTGGGATTTGCGGCACTGTCGTCCATCACCTCTCCGGGCAACCGGAATCTCGCCGTGGCCTTCACGGTGCCCTTCGCCCACCTGTTCGGGGCCGGCATGTTCCCCACTCTCATCGGATTCGCCGGCGACGTGGGCAACTTCAGCTTGGGCCTCTGCATACTGGGGACCCTGACCCTGGCCGGTGCCTTTCTGCTGCGCTGCATTTCACTCAACGGCGGCGACGGGTGATGGGTTGGGAGTAAGCAGTAAGCAGAAGCGGCAGCAATACGGAATTTCCGGGAGGTGAATTCCGCAGCAGGTGCACCGTTACCGTCTCACCACACCCCCCTATCGGACACCGGACATCCGACATCGGGCACGGGACACCGGGCCGTCACCGCTCCCAGCACGCCGCCCAGTGGCCACCTCCGCGATC
Source organism: Desulfobacteraceae bacterium (assembly GCA_022340405.1). Classification (GTDB taxonomy): domain Bacteria; phylum Desulfobacterota; class Desulfobacteria; order Desulfobacterales; family JAJDOA01; genus JAJDOA01. The sequence goes on from JAJDOA010000162.1 coordinate 7,018, forward strand.
CGCCAGGGGGGGCTCTTCCGAACGGCACCGGTCGACGACCAGGGGACACCGGGACTGAAACCGGCATCCTGCCGGGGGGGAGAGCGGATCGGGGGGCTCCCCCGTGTGGACGATGCGTCTGCGGCGCTTCTGTACCTCTGGATCCGGTACGGGAACGGCCGAAAGGAGGGCCTCGGTGTAGGGATGAATCGGGGACTCGTAAAGGGCGTCCCGCTCGGCCACTTCCATGATTCTTCCCGCGTACATGATGGCGATGCGGTGGGATATGTGGCGCACCACGGCCAGGTCGTGGGCGATGAACAGGTAGGTCAGGGAAAACTCCTTCTGCAGGTCCTGCATCAGGTTCACGATCTGGGCACGGATGGAAACATCCAGCGCGGAAACGGGTTCGTCTGCCACGATGAACTCCGGCCGCAGCGCCAGCGCCCTTGCGATCCCCACCCGCTGGCGCTGGCCTCCGCTGAAAGCGTGGGGATACCGCCGGCCGGCGTCCGGCGGCAGGCCGACGCGCTCCAGCAGGGCGGCCACCCGGTCCGCCGCCTCCGACGTGTTTTTCGCCGTGCCGTGCACGATCATCGGTTCTGCGACGATGTCCACGATGCGCATACGGGGATTCAGGCTCGCGTAAGGGTCCTGGAACACCAGCTGCATGTCCCGGCGCAGCGGCCGTAGGGCGTCGTCGCGGGCGCGGGTGACGTCTTCGCCCCGGAAGAGGATGCGGCCGGAGACCGTGGGGACCCGGCGGAGAATGGCGCGCCCCGTCGTACTCTTGCCTGAGCCGGATTCTCCCACGAGCCCCAGGGTCTCCCCCTTTTCGATATGGAAGGAGACCCCGTCCACGGCATGGATACGCAGGCGCTTCTGGCCCCAGAAGCCGGCCCTGCCGGCATCGAAGTGCACGGTCATCTCCTCGACCTGGATGGTGGGCGGTGGTGTTGGGCCGGCAGTCATGGTTCGGTATCCATATCCTTGGCAGGGGCGGTTTTCGACAGTGTCAGGCGTCCTTTTTCACGGCACACCAGCACGACACCTCACGCCCCGCGTGGTAGGCGTCCAGCACCGGCTGCTGCAGGCAGCTTTCCTGCGCGTGCCGGCAGCGCGGGTGGAAGGCACAACCCTGTGGCGGCTGAATGAGGTTGGGCGGAACGCCGTCGATGGCCACCATCCGCTCGCTCACCTCGTCCAGGCGCGGCGTGGCGCTGAGCAGGCCCTGGGTGTAGGGATGGGCCGGATGCCGGAACACGGCTTCGGCGCTTCCGGTTTCGACCACCTTGCCCGCATACATTACGGCCACCCGGTCGCAGAGTTGGGCAATGACGCCGAGGTCGTGGGTGATCATGATCACCGAGAGGTGGAGCCGCTGCTGGAGGTCCGCGATGAGCTCCAGAATTTGGGCCTGGATCGTCACGTCCAGGGCTGTGGTCGGTTCGTCCGCGATGAGCAGTTCGGGCTCGCAAGCCAGGGCCATGGCGATCATCACCCGCTGCCGCATGCCCCCGGACAATTCGTTGGGATACTGCTTCAGACGCTTTTCCGGCGCGCTGATGTCCACCAGATCCAGCAGCTCGGCTGCGCGGGTTCGGGCCCGGCTGCGGGACATGCCCAGGTGATGGCGCAGTACCTCGCCAATCTGCGTCCCGACCGTAAATACGGGGTTCAGCGAGGTCATGGGGTCCTGGAAGATCATCGAGATCTCCTTTCCCCGCACCGAGCGCAGGCGCTCCCGGCCCGCTGGGCCCACTAGGGGGCTCCCCTTCCAGCGGATGTCCCCGGACACGATCTTGCCCGGAGCGGTGATCAGCCCCATGACGGACTGTACCGTGACACTCTTGCCGGACCCGGACTCTCCCACGATGCCGAGAATTTCCCCACAGCCCACGGAGAGGTCCACCCCGCGGACCCCCTGCACGACCCCCTGGCGGGTGGTGAAGTGCACCACCAGGTCGCGGATGGAAAGCAGCTCCTCGGCTGGTCCCTCCGCCCCGCTCCCCGCAACCGGGGCCGCCGGAATCGTCGGAGGGTCCTCCCGCATGCGCACGGCCATCTGGCGGGCGAACTGCTTTTCCCGCTCCTGCGGGTCGGAAATCAGGCGCATCCAACTGGCTACCAGGTTGATGGCCAGCACGGTGACGGAAATGGCAATGCCGGGCATGGTCACCAGCCACCAGGCCCGAAAGATGTAGTCTTTTCCCGTGGCGACATCTAGGCCCCAGGAGGTGGCTGGCGGCTGAATGCCGAGGCCGAGGAAGGAAAGGGCGGCCTCGGCCAGAACGATCCGGGCGAATTCCAGGATGCCGAGGGTGATGAGGGGAGAGGTCAGGTTGGGAAGGATGTGACGAAAGATCACCCGGCCCGCACGACAGCCCACCACCTCCGCCGCTTCCACGTATTCCGTCTGCCGAACCGACAGGACCGCGCTGCGGGTCATCCTGCCGTAGACCATCCAGCCGTTCAGGGAGAGAACCACGATGACGGTGAGCATGCTCGGACCGATCACGGCCAGGATGATCAGAGCCAGCAGCAGCCCCGGAAAGGCAACCTGGGTGTCGATCCAGCGCATGATGAAGGCGTCCGTCCGCCCGCCGCGGTACCCGGCCAGCAGCCCCATGACGACCCCAAAGGTTCCGGCAGCCAGCACCACGGCCATGCCCACCAGCAGCGACACGCGGGACCCGTAGATCACACGCGACAGCACGTCGCGCCCAAGGTGATCGGTGCCCAGCAGATGGCCGGAAACTCCCTTTTCCGCCCACGCCGGCGGCTTCAAACGGGCGCGGAGGTCCTGGGTGGTCGGGTCGTGGGGTGCAAGCCAGGGGGCGAAGACCGCCATCAGCACCAGCGCCAGGAGCATAAGGGCTCCCACGAAGCCCGCCTTGTCCCGCCAGAGTTCAAGCAGGACGCCGCCGAGCCTGCGGCCCCTCTCCTTCCATCGTCCGGCGGTCATGACCGCGGTGATCGTGGATGCCGTCATGTCAGGTCAGCTTGAGCCTCGGGTCAATGAGTTTGTAGGCCACGTCCAT
>JAJDOA010000170.1 GCA_022340405.1 Desulfobacteraceae bacterium
GACCCAGGTAGTGGCGGTAGAAACCGAGGGCGGACATGTCGCCGATGCGTCGAACTTCTTTTCCCCGAACCGCCGTGACCGTACTCTTTGCACCCACGGGACGCCAGCTGTTGGCGATGGCGAACGCGTAGCTGAGGTCGCCGGATAGGATCATCAGAGGAACGGCGTCGGTCAAGATCTCCTCCGCGAAGAATTGCAGCTGGGGGTTTTCGCTCTCCCACGGGCTTGCGGCCACGCCACCGAACACCGGGATTTCTCTTCCCAGAAGGTCCTGCAGCGGTTGCAGCAGTTGCTCCGGTGCCGGGCAGTCGGGGTCCGGGAACATGAGACACAAGCCCGCATCCTTGACCGCGTCGGCGGAAAGCGTTTCTAGGGCCTTCCGCATGGATGCTGATGGATCGCTGGACACATCGCGCGCGACAGCTGCGTGGAAGGAGACGGTGTCCGAGCTGAAGGCCGTCAGACTGACCGAATCGTCGCTGAAACCGAGGTCGGAAGACAGCTCACCGGCCGTGGTGCATCCGATCAGAGAGATGCCGGGAAAAGCATTACGGATCTCCTGCAGAACGAGGCGGTGGTCCAGATCTTCGGCAGCAAAGACAATTCCCGCTTGAGGGGCCGCGTTTTCCAGACGCATCCGGCATCGGCGGATTGCCTCGCCGACGGCCGTTCCCGTATCGATATCCTCGGCCTGTCCCAAGCCGACCTTCAGCATGGCGCTCCCTCCCTCTCGCGATACGGGCCGTGGTATGCGGCCACGGCCGAAGGTGCCTCGCCCTCCGTGGTGAGCGTTTCCGGTGTCTGCCGCATCTAGATGTAGCGATCGACCATCTCGGTCATCATCCGCTCCACGCCTTCGTCACCTTCCTGCAGTCGAACCTGCTCGATGAGGTCTTTGATTTTTCCGTAGGTGGCGGGATCTTCCCGAAGTTCTTCGGTGGAACGATATCTCCCGCCGCGCCGGCCCATCCGGTAGACCCATCGGTCGATGTCGGAAAGGGTCTGGTATTTTCGGATGACATCCAGCATCTTGGGTTTGGCTTCGGGCAACCGCCCGGAAACCTCCTCAAGAAGGTTCATGATGTGGTCACTGGTTAGGGTGCTGGTGATACCGTCCAGGGCCGCGACGAAAACGCGAAGTTCCTCCGCGAGCATGTCATCGGTCTGCATGGTGAAGGTGCCTTCCTGCAGCTCCTCGTGCAGGGGCACCCGGGCGGGAACGCGAAGGCTGCGCAGCCGGATGAAATGAGGGTTGATGGCGTTGAGGACGCGGGCGGTGTCCAGGGCGTGCTCCTCCCACATTTCCTGTCCACCCAGACCGGGCATGACGTATTCGGACAGCTCCATGCCCGCGTCGATCACCTTGTGTCCGGCTTGGATGTGCTGGTCCCCGGTCACGCCCTTTTTCATCCGTTTCAGCAGCGGGTCGTGCCCGCTTTCCAGGCCGATGTGGATTCGATCCAAGCCGGCGGCACGGATGCGTGCGAGGGATTCCGGCGATTTTTTGTTCACCGTTCGGGAACGGGAGTAGGTGGTCACCCTGCGGATTTCAGGAAAGGTCTTCCTCAAGAACCGCAACGCCTCCACCAGGTCGTCGGTTTTCATGATGAGGTTGTCCGCGTCCTGCAGAAAACAGGCCCCTGTGTCGTAGTACATCCATGCTGCAATGCTGCGGTGGCTGTCCGGAAGCGCGGGATTCGAGAGCACGGCGTGGGCCACCCGGTCGTTCACGACGCCTCCTTCTCCCAAATTTTGTGAAATTTCGACGATGCGATCGGCGATCTCCCTTGCAGTCCGGATGTCCTGCCGGATCTCTTCGACCGTGCGAAGCGAAAATTTTCGCCCTTTGTACACCGGACAGAACCGGCACTGGTTCCACGGGCAATTTCGAGTAAAGCGCAGCAGCAGGCTGCGGGCCTCGTTGGGCGGCCGGATGGGGCCCTGCTCGAAGGTGGTTGCATTGTCATCCATCGGTATTGGGTCGATCTCCCGGCAATCGGTTGCTCATGCGTTTTCAAGGCGGTAATATTGTGGAGTCAAGACCTTCCTTACAACTCCAATTGAAAAATGTAAGACGTGTCCTGCGGGTTGTCCACAATCGCTTGCCGGAGGCGGAAGAGGTTTGCCGTTGCAGAAAAATTTTCTTGATCTTTTACCGTAACCTGCCTATATTCCCCAGCATCGGAGAGTACCCGACCTCGAAGCGAGACATCGGGGCGGTTTCATGCGGAAGGCTGGTCCCATTTGGTCAGAGTGGCAAGCTGAAGTGAGAAACCGTAAGTCAGGCAAGGCGTAATTTTCAAATTTCAGGAGGTGCCTCAATGGCAAATGGGATCGTGAAGTGGTTCAATGACCAAAAAGGCTATGGTTTCATCGAGCAGGAAGACGGACCGGACGTGTTCGTCCACCATTCGGCTATCAATGCCACGGGCTTTCGAACCCTCAAGGAAGGCGACCGGGTGACGTTCGACGTGGAGCAGGGACGCAAGGGTCCCGCCGCCGCCAACGTTACCGTAGTGTAGCTTCGATTCCTGAAAGAGCGGCGCCCCGTCTCGCCGAGACGGGGCGCCGCTTTTATTTGGGGCAGCGGTGTCGCTTCGGATTCGGAATCCCGTCAGCTGCCTTTACTTCATTTTTTTGACGAATACATCCACCGGTACCCGGCTGATCAGGCGGGCACCGGACGCCGTCACTTCCACCACACTTTCGATTCCCGCCGAGAACCGGCCTGCGGCCACCAGTTTCGGTTCCAACGCCAGCGTCATACCTGCGGTGATCGTCTCCTGCCGCCCTTTTGCAAGAAGGGGCGGTTCCACCAGCTCCAGGCCGATGCCATGGCCCACGAAGCGTACCTTGTGCCCCGGCGGACCCAGAAAAGCTTTGCCCCAGCCCATGCGTTCGGCCATCCTGACGGCGGTATCGAAGACACTGCCGGCTGTGACGCCCGGCCGGACGGCATCGATGAGGGCATCGTGAATTTCCATGGAGGCCCGGCTTGCCGCGAGGGCTTCGCGCGGCAACTCCTCGATGGCGAACATCCGGGTTTCATCCATGTGGTAACCATTGTGCACCGTGCCCACGTCGATCAGGATCGGCTCCCTTTCCGCCAGCGGCCGCTGGGATGCACCGCAAGGGAAGGCGGCCGAGGTGCCGACGCCGCTGGCCGGGGAATCGAGCAGCCCGCATTCACCACCGGCGGCCCCTGCCAGCAGGTGCCAATTGTAGACTTCCGTTTGACAATCCCGCACCCGCAGCCCGGCTGCATGCCCGATGGATCGGGCGAAGCTTTCATATTCCCCGGTGAAAGCGATCTCCGTCACCCCCGGCCGAATAGAGCGATGGATGAACTCGAAGACCTGTTTGGAAATCTCTGCCGTGCGGTGCATCTGCGCAATCTCCCAATCGGATTTTTGCATGCGCACCGCCATCAGCAGCGGCGAAACGTCCTCGTAGCGAGCGGCGGGCAGCAGATCGCGGAAAAAGCGGTACTGCCGGACCGGCAGGACGTCCCATTCCATGCCCATCACTTCCGGCGGCCGGTATCCCCTCTTTTCGAGCAGTGACGGTATATCTTTCCAGGAGCGGACGGGCAGCACCTCCGCCAGCGGGCATTCCTCCCGCGCCCTGGGAAAAAACCGCCGCACGAACAACACCGGTTCTCCCCGGGAGGGAAACCACAACAGGCCGGTCTGCGCCGTTCCGGTCAAGTAGAAAAGATCCGTACGCTGGACCACCGCCATCGCGCCCATTTTCGCCCGGCGCAGGGCAGACCGCAGCCGATCGCCCCGGCTTCGGATTTCCGCTGCGGGGACACGAAACGGCTCCTTGCTCGTGCCGTCGCCGTGGATTTCTTTGCAGGATTCACATATGGGCGGCAATCCGCCGAATGCTTCCTTTGCCGACATCCGATTCGAAGGATCCATTCGGGTCACCTGCAGCTTCCGCCTGTTTTCTCTCCGGAGGATCATCGAGGGAACAGTTTCAGGGCCGTCTCTACCTTCCTGCGTTGCCTCTGGACATGCTCCGGATTCCGGGTGTTGGCCATGGCCGAAAGCTGCTGGACGGCCTCCATGGGAGCCTCTCCACGGCGGCGCTCCAAGTGCAGCCGGTACCAGTGGGGGATGTGCTCCGAGTAGCACTCGGCAAGGTCCGCCGAAAGGCGTTGGAGAGCCTCCGGAGAAGGGGAGGTGTTCATGGCGCTGCCGACGCGCCGGCGCAGTCTCCGGTACGCCAGGATCGGCCACAGGATGAAGCGCACCGTCACGTAGCCGAAAGAGCCCGCCAGGAATCCTCCCAGAGCGACGATGTACAGCATTTCATTCATCGGCCTTTCTCACGCAGCAAATGAAGGAACTTCCGGTTGGCCCCCGGAAAGGGGTATCGATCCAACGCCTCTGGAAGGATCCACCGATGGTCCACCGGGCCCTGGAGTCGGACGTTTCCAGATCGGTAACGGCATTGAAACACATCCATCCGGATTTTGAAATGGGTATAGGCATGGCGGACGTGTGCCAGATGTGAAGAAACGGTCACACGGATACCGACCTCTTCGGCAATTTCCCTCACACAGGCTTGAGCAGCCGTTTCCCCCTGCCGGACCTTCCCCCCGGGAAATTCCCACAGACCTCCCAAAAGCCCCTCCGGCTTTCGCCGTGTGATCAGCATCCGATCCTTTCGATACACGACGCCGCATGCGATGGCCACCTCCGGGACCGGAGACGAGCGGATCCGTTTCGGGTAGTCCTCCGCCACCCCATCGCCATGTGCCCGGCACCAACTTGTCAACGGACAATCTTTGCAGCGCGGGATGCGGGGGGTGCAGACCAGCGCTCCGAGTTCCATGAGCGCCTGATTGAAACCGCCCGGGTCCCGGCCGTCCAGCAGCGCTTCGGCCCGCTTGCGGAAAACGGGATGGGATGTCGGGCGATTGACGGGTTCCTCCAACCGAAACAGCCGTGCCAGCACCCGCTTGACGTTTCCATCCACCACCGCTTCCGCACGATCGAATGCGATGCTTCCCACGGCGGCCGCAATGTATTCCCCTATTCCGGGAAGGCGTCGAAGCTCTTCCGTTGTATCGGGCAGAGCCCCGTCGTACAGCTCCATGACCTGGGATGCTGCGCGGTGCAGATTTCGAGCCCGCCCGTAGTAGCCCAGCCCCTCCCACGCCTTGAGTACCTGCTGCAGGTCGGCCTCGGCCAGCGAGCGAACCGTGGGAAACCGTTCCAGAAAGGCGCGGTAGTACGGAACGGCCGTCTGGACGCGGGTCTGCTGCAGCATCACCTCCGAAACCCATACGCGATAGGCGTCCTTGTCTTCCCGCCAGGGAAGGGGTCGTTTCGACCCCTCGTACCAGCGCATCAGGTGTCGGCCGATGGCGCGCCGGGTCGAAGGATGCAGCAGCGGCGTCGTTTTCGGTGGACTCATTGCTGGCATTGTTCCAGGGATTCGATGAGGGACCGCATGTGGCCTTTTTCCGCCTGCGCCAGAGACAAAAACGCCTCTGTTACGGTTTCGTCCTCGGACCCTTCGGCCAGATGCCGGTACAGATCCAGCGAAGCATACTCGATTTGCAGCGCCAGTTCGATGAAGTGCAGGCAGGGTGCTTCCGGAAATGCCTCCAGACGATCCAGAACCGCCTGTACGCTTTCCCCTCCTTCGATGACGCTGTCGTCCAGGGAATCGAACAGCGTTTCGAAAGCCGGGGGTTGGCGCTCCTGCGTCTTCCAGAACTGGTAGACCATCCGGGCGTGGGCGGTCTCCTCCTCGGCCATTTCGGCGATCCGGTCGGCAAGCGTCTGTCCGGTGAACCGTTCTACCCCGGCCTGATAGAAGCGAAGGGCGCCCTTCTCCAGTGCCATGGCCTTACGTAGCCAAGCCTGCCTGCCGGCCCCTTCGCCAAAAACGGCCACGCGGGGATAATCCGGTAACAGCCGGTCCTCCCAGGCCAGAATGCCCCCGCGCAGATTGTATATCGGTGCACTGGAGATTTGAGCCTCCGATGCCAATGTGGCCGCGGCCATGGAGCGGCTGCCGCTGCGGCAGTAAAAGATCAACTCCCGATCCGACGCGAGTTCCGATAGACGATTCTCCAGCTCCGGCAGCGGCAAAAGAACGGCGCCGGCAATGTGGCCGGCTTCGTATTCTCCGGGTTGCCGTACATCCACGAGCAAAAAATCGGATTCGCGTTCTCGATTGCGGTATTCCCGAAACGCAGGGGCGGACAGCTGACGGATGCCGGAACGGTCACGTCCGAGAGTCATGGTTTTCCTCCAAATGAAAGTAAGGGGGGTGGGTGGTCAGGCGGGGATCCTCCACCGGCGCTCCGACGGTAAAGTGGTACAGGCTTTGGAAAGTGTCGGTGGCCAGCCCGAGCATCGCGTGGACGGGGTCGTCGAAAAAGCAGCCGATTCCCGTGCCCCGATATCCACGGGCTTCGGCCTCGAGATACAGCACTTGGCCGATCATTCCCGTTTCCCAAAACAAGTGCCGGTAGCGGTGGGGTCCCGAACGAAAGACTTCGGAGAACCGGCCGAGCATTCCCACGGAGAAGGCGCTGAAACCAGCGATTTCCTGGTGGCAGCTCACTTCGATGGCCTCCACCCGGACATCGCCCGATCGCAGGAGAAACAGCGGGAATCCGTTTCGAACCCGATGCCAGAAAAAACCACTATCGCATTCTTCCCTCAGCACATCGCCTTCGGCTTCATCGCGCACGAGCAGGTAGATCCCGGGAGGCACTCCGGCAACCCGGTGCACGAAAACCGCCAAGTGAACCGCCGGGGGACCCAGCCCGACATCGAACGGCGCATCGGTCGAGCGGGGCAGGGTGCGGTCGAGCATGCTGAAAAACGATCCCTGGTCCATCGTTGCATCGGGATCGAAAGCCGTCGCGCTTCGTCGGCGCCGGATGATCTGCGCTGCACCCAGGACCGCCTCCTCACGGGTTTCCCGTTGGAGGGGCTGGCGGACTTCGACCATCTCCGGCGTCTCTGTTCTTGGTTTGCGGGTCTTATCGGCCGTCTCTTCGATGATCTCCCAACGACGGGTCCGACGGCTCAGCGGAGCCGGTTTTCCGAAATAAGGCGCGGATGCGAATCGCTCCAAAACCGTCTCCGGCAGCTCCCTTGCGCAGGGCGGGTCTCCGGTGGCGCAGACGAAGGCCACAAGGTCCGGATGCTCTTCTTCTCCGGGATGCCAAGGTGTGCGGTCCAGGCCGAGCAGGATCTCGATGTCCCGGTCGGACATACCGCCGAGCAGAAACAACCGCCATCCAAAAAGGCCTGCGGAAAAGCGCAGCGCAGCCAGAGCATGGCCGACGTCGTGGTTGCAGTAGCGAAAGGCCCGCTCGCCGTATTTCCAGGCTTCTCGCCAAAAGATGGTGGTCAGCCCCACAAGGAATCCGTTTCCTCCCATGTGGTTCCGAATACCCTGCCATGTTTCGGGTTCCGGCACGGCTCGCAGTTCCAGAGCATGTTCGATAACGCGATAGTGGTACACACCCGGTTCGATGCCCGGCATCGGAGGCATCAGCAGATGGGTCTCCGTCGGATGCAGGTTCCCGCTGGAGGGATTCATCCTCAAGGACCACCGGCTGTTGCCGTATGCTTTCCAGGCGGAAAGACCCACGGACAGTTCGAGAAAGCCAGCCACTGTTTCCAGACCGAAGGGCTCCGGCTGGAGCGAAGAGCGGTAAAGAGCTGCATGATCTGCCTCGGGATCGGCATCGAGAAAGGGAAGTGCAAGGGTTTCGGTCCCGTTGTAGCGGCGGAAGGGATCGGGCTGATTGGCCCAGTCCATATACCCCGGTGAGCGGGCATACCGGTCGAAATCGTGTTTGGTACGGTGATGATACGCGGCCACCGCTCCGATGGTATCTCTGTTCATAACGGCTCCTGCTTGCTCTGCGGTGGGAAAAGGGTAACCACGGGCCGCCAAAAAATCAAATCGGACTCCGACGCTTGGAAGGCGTATATGCGCAGGCAGACCTGCACCCTCAACTGGTCCGGTCAGATGCCGCTTGCCCAAGGCATCCGTTTCGATATCGACGGGTAATGAATGCAGTTGGCCGGTGGACTGGTTCGCCGACTGAACAAGAAGCCCCACATCTATAGAACATTCCCTACACGGTAGGATGCGGATGGACCCTCCACCATCGCCCGATCGCTCGCTGCTGCCGGGAGACGGCTTTGTCCGGAGGCGGCGGGCCTGCCACCCAGACACCCCGGCTCGGATGCCATCCGCATAACTTCCTGTCATGAAAAGGTAAAAATCTTTCCGAAAATCTCGCACCGATTCGCTGCGTTTCAGGGGATTTTCCGTTCCCGGGAAAGGGTGCTGGAAAGGATTGACAGCCCTGCGACCAATGGTCTACAGGGTCCGGAATGCCGGGGATCCAGCGTCGCAGGATGAACGGTGCGGAGGCCGGCATGAATCGGAGGTCGTATTGAGATTGAATACCTCGGTGCAAATACCGGAAAGCATTCGGAATGATTTTGAATTGCTACTGGGCGCCATTCCGCCCGATCTGCGGGAAGATTACGAATTCCTACAGTCCTCGCTGGTATACCTGAAATTGGGCGGCGAGAGGCTCGCACGGCAATTTGTCGAGGTGACCGTCATGCCCTTTTGCGAGGATTTCGACATCGTTCGCAGGCGGATGGAAATCGACCCGTCCGACGATTCCGACAATGAAGAGGAGGATGACGAGGAAGAGGAAAGCGAAGCCGACGAAACCGATGGACTTTAGGGGCTGTTTCTAAATTACGATTTTGGTTCAAGGTCAAGGAGGATTCGAGTTTGCAGCCGCCCCGGTTGCACCGGGATCTGCGACAGGCATACGGCTGGTTTTCGAGGACTGGAAACGAGGACCCGACGCCGAGATGGGGCCAAAAGACAATATAGAAACAGCCCCTGACATGCCATGCTCGCCTGCCACACACCCGCCCTTTATCCACCGGCTCCGGTAAAACGGAAACCTCACCCCACCCGAGTGTTGTGTCCCGGATGTTTCTTCAAAAAACATAGCCCCAGCAAAACCTCCAGGCCACGACCAAGACAGGCCAAATCCGAACATCGAAATCCGCCGCTTTCAGCGGGACAAGCGAAATAAATTCAAATATCCACGTATCTTGCCGATCGTTCGGCGGTTCAATGGTTTTCCGTTTTTGATCCGTCCAGCGAACGGCCTTTATGAAAATCTCAGCCGCGCTGGAAACGATCCTCAATCCGCAGGCGCTGCCGTTCGTCAAACAAACGGCGGGAACTCGTCCACACGGCGAAGATCGTACCGAACCCGGTACCGGAGGCGATCAGGAACATGATGAGGATCTGATACTTAACGGCCTCCATGGGAGGGCTTCCTCCCAGGATTTGACCGGTCATCATTCCGGGCAGGCTGACCAGCCCGGCAATGCTCATGGCGTTCACGATGGGGATCAATCCGCTGCGGATGCTGTCGCGGCGGATGTCGTCGATGGCCTGGCTCCAGGTCTGGCCGAGAATGAGCCGGGATTCCACGATTTCACGCTGCTCCCAAGCGCTTTGGGAAAGTCGGTCCAATCCCAGGGCGATACCGTTCATGGTGTTTCCCAGCAGCATTCCGAGCAGAGGAATGGCATATTGAGGCCGGTACCACGGCTCCACCTGGACGATGACCGTGAGTGCCAGTGCCGTGATGCTGAAAGAAGACAGGAACATGGAGGCGGCACCGACGCCGAACCCCCACCCTCCCTTCATGCGGAGCTTCTGGCGCCGACCCACTTCCCGGGCGGCCACACCCAGCATAACGATGCTGATCAGGCCCAGCCATGCCGGATGGACATTTTCGAAAACGGCTTTCAGAACGATGCCGACCAGCAGCAGTTGAGCGGTGGTCCGCACTGCCGCCACAACCATCGGACGAAACAGACGCAGACGCAGGTGCAGCGAAAGCAGTGCCAACACCAGTACCAGGGATGCCGCGATGGACAGATCCAAAGGGGTGAGGGGAATGACGCTCACGTTTCTCTCCCAATCGAAACTTCGGTGTTGCCGCTCCGGCGCTGGGCTACCGGCTTCCCGTATCCGCGGCGGCCGCTCTTCCATTCGACGGACCGCCTTCACGTACCTGGAAGAGCCTGCCGTCCCGGATTTCGTAGCAGCGGCGGGAAATTCGATCCATCTGCTCGGAATCGTGGCTTACCCACAGACATGCGGCACCGTTGCTCTGAATATAATCGGTCAGAAAGAACTCCACACGGTCCCGGTTGTTCGGATCGAGGTTCGCTGTGGGTTCGTCCAGCAACAGGGCATCCGGAACATTGGCCAGAAGCCGCAACACGGCCAACCGCTGTCGTTCTCCGCTGGAAAGCCTCGAGACCGGCCACTGCATCACTTCCGGGTCTAGACCCATTCGGTCGAGCCACTTCTCCGGAACGTCGCGGAAATGCTCTCCGACCGCTTCTTTCCACCAGCGGCTTTCGGTAGGCAGAAACCCGACGCGCCTTCGCCAGAGGGGAGCAGGTGTCTGTTCGCAGTACGTTTCCCCCAGTCGGATGGCTCCGCTGTGGGGTTCCATGTCGCAAACGGCCCGCAACAGACGTGTTTTTCCGGATCCGGAGGGGCCGGTCAGTGCGACGCACTCGGCCGGCCTCACCGTCAGATCCACTGGGGATAGACCCTCCACCTCCAGTTTTTCCAGAACCAGTTCCGCCAATGGGTCCTCGCCTGCAACGGTGATCCGCAACGGCACCCGGTACGAGTGCCGGAGCCGATCCGGGGGATTGACATCGCCTTTCGGTGTCTGCCATGATGCTGTACAGGGATCGCCGAAGAAATCCATGGCCCCGGAGCGGCATACCCATCCTGAGGAGGTGTTTCGTGCCCACCTACGAGTTTGTCTGTGAACAATGCAACAAGAGTTTTTCGGTTTTGTTAAGCCTGTCCGATTTTCAGAAAAAAAGATATCGCTGTCCACGGTGCAAGAGCAAAAAACTTCGCCAGCTGATCACATCTTTTCAAGCCTTCACTTCCAAGAAGAGCTGAGCGAAAGAAGAGGCTGTCCGGCGCATTTTCTCATGGGAAGATCCACCAGCGGCAACAACCGGCCAGCAGAGAACCGATCAGCGAGGCCAGCACCATCAGCTCGCAGGCCCTAGGGATGTGCCGGGGTTGCACCACCGAAAACCCCGTGCCGATTTCCGGCTTGTCCACGAGGCGCCCCCGGTACACGGACGGACCTCCCAGCGTAACGCCCAACGCCCCCGCAAAAGCGGCCTCGATGCGTCCCGCATTGGGGCTGGTATGCCGCCTGCCCTCCAGCCAGGCGCATTCAAGGGCAGCCCTCCCTCTTCCAGCCACCATCCAGGCGGCCACGGCCGTAATCCAAACCGCCAGCCGTGCAGGAATCCAATTGGCCGCATCGTCGATGCGGGCTGCTGCCTTCCCGAACTCCCGATACCGATCGTCCCGGTGTCCGATCATGGAGTCCAGTGTATTGATCATCTTGTAGGCCATTGCGGCGGGGACGCCGCCGATGGCAAAAAAAAACAACGGGGACAGGACGCCATCCACCAGATTTTCCGCCACGGTTTCAACGGCGGCGCGGGCGATCTCTTGCGGCGACAGATTGCGAGTGTCTCTTCCCACGATCATGGAAACCGAACGTCTGGCGCCGTCGAGGTTCCCCATTTCCAGGATTCGAAAAACCTCCATGGCCGACTGCTGCAGTGAACGGATCGCCAGGCAGTAATACAGCAGAACGACGGCAACCAGATCACCCAGCGTGCCGGAAAGCACCGTGGCCGCAGCCACCGCAGCCCAAGCGGCGGCCCCCGCCAAAGTGATCAGCAAGATGGCCAGCAGGGCTCCGGAGAACGCTGTCGGCAGAGGAATGCGGCGAAACCACGGCTCCAGACGGGACACGCCGAACCCCATCCATCGAACCGGATGCGGCAGACGGCGGGGATCGCCCAAGACAAGGTCCAGTGCCACCGCTGACGGCAAGATCCAGGCCGGCATTCCAGTATCCTCTTGTTGTTCGGTTTGGTGGTCGACTCCCGGCCACCCATATCCGATCATCGCCCCATTGTAAACGTCCAACGATGACTCTGTTCCGGCCCGGAGTCGGGAAGGGGCGGTTTGACGGGATGACGCCGGGATCGGTATAATAGGAGCTATTTCAAAATTGTCTTTTCGCCCAATTTCGGTGTCGGGTCCTCGTTTCCAGTCCTCGAAATACGGCTGTATTC
>JAJDOA010000185.1 GCA_022340405.1 Desulfobacteraceae bacterium
AAGGCCCTGAAAGGCATCATGGCCTGCGAGGACGGACGGCTGGTTTCCTCGGATTTCAAGGGCAACCCGCACTCTTCCATCGTCGACATGGAGTTCACTCTGGTGCTGCGGGACCGTCTGGCAAAGGTCGTGACCTGGTACGACAATGAGTGGGGGTATTCCTGCCGTGTTGCGGACTTGGCGGCGCTGATCGCCGAGCGGGGTGTGTAGGCGTCAGATGCGTCTACGGATCCAATGGTGAAGCAGGTTGCGGCACATCACGAGGTACAGCCCGTAGGGGCGGCCGATTACGAGGCTGAGCAAAAGAACCGACAGGCAGGCGGACAGAATCTGGGCGCCCTCAGCCCCCACCCACCACAAGACCAGCGCATACTGGGGCATCATGAAGGTCGTGAAGGCGAAGACGTCCAGCAGGACCCTGAGCGCCCGCCCACGGTCGCTGCAACGGGAGAACAGCCAGTCCCGGTATACACCGTAGGGCCGGGCGACGACAGCATTCAGGGGGATGGCCATCAGCCGGGAATGCATCGATTGGGAGATGGTCAGGCCGGATAGGAGGACCTCGATGGCCATTCCCACTGCAAAGGCGAAGGTCACCAGCGAGAAGGTGTCGGCGACGCAATGCATCTTCGTTTGCGATACCGTTTCGAATCCCATCAGTCCCCCTCGAGTCGTCCCGAGAACAGCGTGTCGAACACTTCGTCGGATTCGGCCTCCACCACGGACTGCAGGCGTCTGAATTGCTTCATCAGATCCTCGGCGAAGTCCGTCAGCCGGGATCCCTTTCCCTCCCGGACGACCAGCTGCCTGCCGATGCGCCGTTCCGAAACGCGAACCCGCATCCAAACCGCTCGATAGCTCATCTTGAGGTCCTTGGCCGCGGCTTGCAGCGATCCGCACCGATCAATGGCCTCCAGGATTCGATAGCGTCCGAGTCCGAAGACGACGCCCCCATCGGCATCTTCGACCCACAGCTTGGACCGGACGACAAAAGGGCGTTTCGGCTCCGGCATGGTCTTCCCTTCGCAGGCGTCCGGTGCCCCTTCCATCGGACCCTCCTGCAGGATTTCGGCTCTGGGGTGGGCCTCTTCCGTGCGACACGGTTTCCAGCCCGCAGTGTATCCTTCTTTCCCGCCATTGTCGAGACCGCCGCGCTGCCACAGTCGGAACGGATGCGTTCATGGACGATCGCAACCGCCGAGCCGACAGCGTGCGTATCCCCCCGAGCCGCCAGGATCCTCTCCGTAACGGCTTCACGCCCGATGGTGAAAACCGGCTTTGCCCATCTTTCCCATTGCCGTAGCGTGCACATTTTTCTACCCTTGAAGCAGGATCGGCCATCCCGCAACTCCGGGATGCCGCCGAATGGATGGTTTGCGTCGATGCAGCATCGACGACTCCATCGCTGACATGGACGCGCAGTGCGGGGTGAGACGCGGGCGATGCCTCTGAACGGGACGGGTCTGATACTGGAGGGCGGCGGACTGCGGGGAGTCTACACCTCCGGGGTACTTCGCTTTTTCATGGACCGGGATCTCTATTTCCCCTACGTCGTCGGTGTCTCGATGGGAGCGTGCAACGGGGCCAACTACGTGTCCCGACAGCCGGAAAGAAACCGCATCGTCAACATCCGCTTTGTGAAGGATCCGCGTTACTTGAGCCGATTGCGCTGGCTTGCCGGCGGAGAACTTTTCGGCATGCGGTTTCTGTTCGATACCATACCCAACCGACTCGTCCCCTTCGACCGGAAAACCTACCTGGGCTCTTTTCAACGGCACCTCGTCGGAGTCACGGACTGCATCACCGGCGAGGCCCTTTTTTTCGACCAAAGGGATGTCGGTGACGACGTTCTCACGGTGTTGCAAGCATCCTGCAGCCTGCCGTTTGCCGCCCGCGCCGTGCCCTTTCGGGGCAGGATGTTCATGGACGGCGGTATAGCGGACCCAATTCCCGTTCAACGAAGTCTCCAGGACGGCAATCGAAGGCACGTATTGGTTCTCACCCGGCCCAGGGGCTATGCCAAGAAGAGGTCATCGCTGATGCGGCTCGCCAGGCTCCGGTATCCGGGGTATCCAGGGCTTTGCCGCAGGCTCGCCACACGGGCCGGCGCCTACAACCGCATGTTGAAACGGATCGACGAGATGGAGAGAAACGACGAGGCTTTCGTGATCCGTCCGCAAGGGACGCTTCCGGTGGGGCGGGTGGACACGCGTCAGGACCGGCTCTATGCGGCTTACGACCAGGGCTATGCGGATGCCGCACGTGCTTTCCCGTCCCTGCGCGCCTTTCTAAGGCAATTCTGACCTTTCTCCTACAGATTTTCGGCAATTGTACCGATATTTATGGGTAGCAACCCATATTTTGCCCCTTGCTGGAATGAGGGAATGTATCGTCTGCCGGAGCCTTTCACCGTAGGAGACCGTCAACCGCCGGCATCGCCGGCCATGGGGTTGGCGCGTCGGCTCCGAGAGGCCGGCCAGGGTCCGGAGCAACGATGATGGAAAAGACCGCCTCGATGAGCTTTGCCGAGCGAATCCGCTACGTCCGCGGCAACCACAGCATTTCCGATTTTGCCCGGATGCTGTGCGTCCACCGCAACACGGTCATGGCCTGGGAGCGGGGGCGGAGCTTTCCGAGTGTTCCGGTGCTGATGGTGATCGGCCGCGGCTTTGCCGTGGATTTGAACTGGCTTGTTCTCGGCAGGAGAACCAGTGTCGACAACAGGCATTGAGCCGGCAACAGCGAGCGCACTCCCCGCATCTTGTTGGAGCGAAGCGGAAATCCCGGGAACCGGGGCTGCAGGGAGCCTTCCAATGCAGTTTTCTCCCTCGGGCGATTGGGAGTGAGGATCGAAGCTCCTACCGACGACGCCCGCCGTGATTCACACCTTCCACGCCATCAACCAGAGGTCGAAGGGAGCTATTCGTCGGGTCCTCGTTTCCAGTCCTCGACATGCAGCCGTATTCCTGTCGAAGATCCCGGTGCAACCGGGGCGGATGGAAATTCGGATCCTCCTTGACCTTGTCGAAGATACCGGGTTTTGCCTGGGGAACGAAAATCCCAATTTTGAGATCGCTTCCAGTGAAAATTCCCGGCGACATGCTGCTGCGGTTGCGATACAATCCATTATATGACTATTTTAAAAGCCGGCTGCTGGTTCGGTTTATGGCATTTGCCAAAAGCAGGCCC
This sequence comes from Desulfobacteraceae bacterium, assembly GCA_022340405.1. Lineage (GTDB taxonomy): Bacteria > Desulfobacterota > Desulfobacteria > Desulfobacterales > JAJDOA01 > JAJDOA01. Next base: position 3,190 of record JAJDOA010000185.1, read on the forward strand.
CGATTGGAAGGGCTTTTTTCTTGCCTTTCGCAGGGCCGGGGTTGATGCCTGCCCGCATTGCGGTGCCAGGCAGGCATGCGGCCGAGGAGGATAAACCCCTCCCATATAGTTCCGCGCCACCCGCTCTGCGGGTGGTCGGTGACTTATCGTCCCCGCAGGCTGCGGGACAACGATGTCGGAGTTTGGCAACGAATGCGGCTTCTGTTGGTGGAAGATGAAAAGAAGGTGGCCCGTTTTATCCAAAAGGGCCTCAGGGAAGAGGGCTTCGCAGTCGATCTGGCCTCGGACGGAGAAACGGGCCTGGCGATGGGTCTCGACGGGGTTCACGACCTGATCATTCTGGACATCCATCTTCCGAAAAAGAACGGGTTGGACGTCCTCAAAAATCTTAGGCGAAACAGGGTGTCCACTCCTGTTCTTCTGCTCACGGTAAGGGCCGCAATAGAGGACAAGGTCATCGGTCTGGATGCCGGAGCCGACGACTACCTGACCAAACCGTTTGCTTTCCGTGAACTCCTGGCAAGGATCAGAGCACTGCTGCGGCGGCAGACCGGCACGGAGACCCCGATTCTGAAAGTTGCCGATTTGACGCTGGACCCGGCGCGACGCCTGGTCTTTCGCGGAGAAAAGAAGATCGAGTTGACGACAAAGGAATTTGCACTGCTCGATTACTTCATGCGCAATCCTGACCGTGTCCTTACCCGAACCATGATCGCCGAACACGTGTGGGACTATGACTACGACTCGATGACCAATGTCATCGATGTCTATGTGAACTATCTGAGAAAGAAGATCGACACGGACCCGGAAGCCAAGTTGATTCATACGGTGCGCGGTGTCGGCTACGTCATGAAGGTGGGCGATTCGTGAGTTTCCAATCCATCGGGGCAAGGCTTACCGCCTGGTATATCAGCGTGTTGGCGGCGACCCTTCTTTTGCTGGGAGGTGCCGCGTACGGGCTCCTGGTTTACAGCCTCTCCCGGGACATGGATCTGGCCCTGAGCGGTGTGGCCGAAGCGATGGTACGACGGGCAAAGGCGGATGGCCGCACGGCGTATCCATCCGATGTAGACGAAATCTTCCGCCATTTTTTCGGTTTCTCTCCACTGGATCGGTACATCGAGATGTTCGATCCGCGGGGAAGGCGCGATCCACGCCAGACCCCTCCTCGTTCGAGCAACCTTCCCCTAAGCCCCGAAGCGATCGAAAACGCAGCCCGCGGGCTGCCCACTTTCGAAACGGTCCGCTCCAACAGCCCATACCCGGTGCGAATCCTCACCGCTCCGGTAATCGAAGCCGGTCGCGTCATCAACCTGGTCCGTGTCGGCATGTCCATGGAAAACACATTTCAGACACGCCGTCGCTTTCTTTTGATCCTGGCCGGGGTGCTTCCCCTGGGCATCCTCCTCGCGGGCGGGGGAGGATGGCTGCTGGCACGCCGGGCGCTCCGTCCGGTGGACAAAATGACGCGGGCAGCGCAGCGGATCAGCGTGGAACGCCTGGACCAGCGTCTGCAGGAGCGGGGAAGCGGCGACGAGTTGGATCGACTGGCGAAGACATTGAACGATATGCTCGACCGGCTCAATGATGCCATTCACCAAATGCGTCAGTTCAGCGCCGATGCCTCCCACGAGCTGCAGACACCCCTTACGATCTTGAAAGGCGAGATGGAAGTCGCTCTGCGCTCGGCGAGAAGTCCCGAAGAATATCGACGGGTTCTCCGCAGCGGTCTCGAGGAGATCGAGCGAATCAATCATCTGGTAACGGGGCTTCTGCTACTGGCTCGTGCCGACGCCGGCGTGCTCCGGTTGGATCGGCAGCCGGTGGACCTGGCAGATCTGCTCCGGGAGATCCGTGAGCAGATGAAGACGGTGGCCGATGAACGAGCCGTATCCCTCGATTTGGAAACCGGGGAACCGGTCACCTTACAGGGGGATCGGGAACACCTCCGAAGACTGGTGTTGAACCTGGTGGACAATGCCATCAAATACACTCCCGGAGGCGGCCGTGTCGTGCTCTCGCACAGGCTCGAGGCCGGTGAGGCCGTATTGCAGGTGTCCGATACGGGTATCGGCATTTCCGAAGAGGAACAAATGCACATCTTCAGCCGGTTTCATCGGGCCACCGAAACACGCTCCCGAGACGAGAGGGGCGTCGGACTCGGGCTCAGCATCGCCCGTTCCATCGTCGAGGCTCACGGGGGCGGAATCCAAGTCGAGAGCACTCCGGATCAGGGCAGCACGTTTACCGTTCGGCTACCGGCAACTCCCTCCTGAACCCCCTGCGAAAAGCAAGAAACAGCCCCTATGCAGATGCTCAATGGGCGGCTCTCAGCGATTTTTTGCCACTGCCGTTCGGCAGTGACTGCCTGAAGGCACTCGATTCGATCCTTTCATGAGAATCTTTTAATGTTGGGTTCATCTTCCTTTCATTTGCACCGCTTATGGTTTTTGGCGACGGACAAGAGATCCTTCGGATCCATGCCGATCATTCCGCCACGATGAAGACGGTGGAAGTCATCTTTTCCTGTATGGGTTCTGAAAGGGCATCCCACAACCGAAAACCATTGAGAAACGGGAGGAGTACCATGATCCGCAATCGCAATGCGACAAACGGAAACAGGCGATGGGGAGTGAAGGGGATCGCAGCGATCGGGCTACCCTTTTTTGCTGCCGGGCTGATAATCGCATCCGCCCTCCACTGGACCAGTCCATCGGTGGCGGAGGAATTTACCGGCGGAACACACGCCAGTGTTGATTCGCTTCCGGTGATGCCCGGCTCCTTTGCCAAGCTCGCCGCTCAATTGAGTCCCACGGTGGTCAATGTCAAGGTTACCAAGGTGAAAGAGGCGAACTTTCACGGGCCGGTCGCACCGGATGGGCCCTTCGGAGATCTTTTTGAGCGGTTTTTTCAACAGATGCCGGATATGCCCCGGGGCTACCAGAGCGAGGGTGCCGGTTCCGGCGTCATCATCAGCGATAATGGATATATCCTGTCCAACAACCATGTCGTCGAGGGTGCCACAGAAGTCACCGTCACACTGGCGGACCAGAAAGAGTACCCGGCAAAGGTCGTGGGTCGCGATCCGAAAACCGATCTCGCAGTGTTGAAGATCGATGCGGAAAAGCCGCTTCCCTCCGCCGCTCTCGGGGATTCCGATAAACTGCAGGTGGGGGATTGGGTTGTCGCCGTAGGCAACCCCTTCGGTTTGAGCCAAACGGTCACCTCCGGGATTGTCAGCGCCAAAGGGCGTGTCATCGGCGCCGGGCCTTACGACGACTTCATTCAGACGGACGCTTCCATCAATCCCGGAAATTCTGGCGGCCCCTTGTTCAACCTGAAGGGCGAGATCGTCGGCATCAACACCGCCATCATACCCCAAGGCCAGGGCATCGGTTTCGCCATCCCGGTCAACACGGCCAAACCATTGATTCCGCAGCTGGTAGAGACAGGTACGATCACCCGTGGCTACCTCGGGGTCAACATACAAACCCTCACCCCCGATCTTGCCAAGGCACTGAAGGTCGAAGAGCAGAAGGGTATTCTGGTTGCCGACGTGGTCCCGGGCAGCCCAGCCGAAAAGGGCGGCATCGAACGGGGCGACATCATCGTCTCCTATAACGGAAAGGATGTCGACGACAGTCACAAACTGCCCGCTATGGTTGCTGCAACGCCCGTGAATGAAAAAGTTGCCATTACGGTGATTCGCAACGGCAAAAAGAGCGATATGTCTGTGACGGTGGGAAAGCTGGAGCCGAAGGAAGGCATAGCGGCCGATCCGGGCACAGAGCCCTTCAAGAGCAACTGGGGTCTTCAACTGCATGACCTGGGCCCGGAGATCGAGCGGCACTATCAGCTGAAGG
>JAJDOA010000213.1 GCA_022340405.1 Desulfobacteraceae bacterium
AGGTCCAGATCCTCTTCCTCCGCTGCCGGAGCCTCCGCCGCGGCTTCCTCGGTTTCGGCCTCTTCTCCGAAGTCCAGGTCCAGGTCCAGATCCTCTTCCTCCGCTGCCGGAGCCTCCGCCGCGGCTTCCTCGGTTTCGGCCTCTTCTCCGAAGTCCAGGTCCAGATCCAGATCCTCTTCCTCCGCTGCCGGAGCCTCCGCCGCGGCTTCCTCGGTTTCGGCCTCTTCTCCGAAGTCCAGGTCCAGGTCAAGCGCCTCTGGTTCCGAAGCTTCTGCGGCCGCAATGGGTGCGGCCTCCGGCTCCTCCTCCAGATCGAAATCCAGATCCAAGTCCTCCACCTCCGGCACCGCCTCTTCATCCACGGCTTCGGCCTGCTTTTCGACTGCCTGCGGTTCCGCCGAGCCCTCCGCCGCACCGGCCTCTTCCTCGTCGGCCATCATGCGGTTCAGATCGGAGATATCCAGCTCGCTGGTCTTCCGGAATTCGCCGCCGGCTTCGGCCTCCGCCAAACCCGGCATTTCGGAATCCGCCTGCTCCTGTGACGGTGCTTCCTCAGCAACGCTCTCCGCCGGCTCATCCGCGGGAGGCATTTCCGAAACCTCAGCCGCCGGCTCCGGCACTTCCGTCTGCTGGGTCTCGTGAGGGTACGCGGTGAAGACATGCTTGCATTTGGAGCAGCGGACCTTCGACCCCGTCGGTTTCAGCAGGGATTCGTCCAGCTGAAAGCGGACATTGCATGCGTCACAGGTAATGATCATGACCCACCTTCTCTCGTTAAAATTGCAAGTGATAAATTTCCGGCAGTTCTCTGTATTTCTGGTCGTAATCCAAACCGTACCCCACCAGGAATCCTTCCTGGGTGCGGTGCCCGGCATAGGCGACGCTCACGCCTGTCCGTCGCCTCTCGTGTTTGTCGATCATGGCACACACGTTGAGGCTTGCCGGCTCCATGGCGGACAGATAATCCAGCAGAAACTGCAGGGTCAGACCGGTATCGACGATGTCTTCGACCAGCAGTACATCCTTGTTACGGACGTCCACGTCAATGGGCTTGCAGAGGCGGATTTCCCCCGAGGATGCGGTGCCCGAACCGTAACTGGCGACCTGAATGAAATCGATTTCAACCGGTATTTGCAGGCTTCGTACGAGATCGGACAAGAAGATGAAAGCGCCCTTCAAAACGCCGATCAGAACGAGGGGTCTTCCCCTGTAGTCTTCCGAAATTTTCGCCCCGAGATCGCATACGAGCCGGGCAATCGTTTGTCTGTCCAGAACGGGGATCAGCTCAGGCTTCATTCGATTCGGCCGTGTTCGGGAAGTTGACGTCCGGTTTCAGGTGACCAAACGGTACACGGAAGCCCGCCTCTTGTCAATAAATTTGGTTCCTTACAACCCCGCGTCCGCCAACTGTTTGATGAGGCGTCGCTGCTCCGAAGTGAGTGTTTTCGGCATCTGGACAAGGATGGTAACATATAGATCCCCGCAGCCCTTGCTCCCCATGCGAGAAAGACCGCTGCCGCTCAAGCGCATCTTGGTTTTGTGCCTGGTTCCGGCGGGGATTTTCAGACTCAGCGACTTTCCGCCCAGGGCGGGTACGGAAATCTTCGTACCGAGCAGCGCTTCGGTAAGACGGATTTCACGCTTAACGTGCAGATCCGCTCCATCGACGTCAAAAACCGGATCTTTCAGAAGGCGAGCCTTGATCAGAAGATCTCCGGCAGGCCCGCCGTACGGACTTGGCTCTCCTTTGCCGCCGATGCGCAATTTCTTCCCGGGCGCCATCCCTTTGGGGATCTTCACGGTCAGATTTTCCGAGCGCCCCCCGTGCTGGAAAGCAACGGTTTTGCTGGTTCCAGTGGCGATCTCGTGAATGGTCAGTGGCACCTCGTACACCAGGTCGGCCCCTTTGCGGTTGCCTTGGCTGGGCCCTTGGCCGCCGAAGGGCGAACCGCCGCCGAAAGAAAACCGCATGCCCCCGCCCCTTCCGCCGACGAAATTCATCCCCCCCAGACCGAACTCCTTGAGAATATCGTTGAGATCGAAGTTCTTGAAAATGTCTTCCTGGGAATAGCGCTGCTGAAAACCCGCGTCCCCGAATGTATCGTATTGCTTCCGCTTTTCCTCGTCGCTCAATACGGCGTAAGCCTCGCTGATCTTCTTGAACTTTTCTTCGGCTTCCTTGTTTCCCTTGTTTTTGTCGGGATGGTATTTCATGGCCAGCTTGCGGTAGGCTTTTCGAATCTCGTCTTTGGTAGCGGTTTTGGCGACGCCGAGAAGCTGGTAGTAATTCTGGTTTCCCATTTGCTGATTCCGACCTCCTGTGCCGATCGCAGCCGTGTGCCCTGCCCTACGGTCGCAGACGAACCCGTAAAGGTCCCCGTCCAGCACCGTTTGGCCCTGCGCGAGTCCTGAGATCCAACCCGCGCCGGGTGAAGGGGCAAGCGCTTGGCGATGTAATGGTTTCTCTCAGTTATTCCGAAAGATTAGGCAAAAAATAAGGGTAAAGTTCTAGGGTGTCAAGAAGGTCGGCAGCCGGTTCGGCCATCCCTGTGGATGCATAGAGGACTTTCGACCGCCCGGTGCCCGAAAAGTCCGCTTTGCCCCGAACAAGCGGCGATCCATACCTCTGCTGTGACGGTTCACATGCAGTCGGACCGGAGGCCTTCTGCGGCCCCCGAAAACGGTGGTTGGCTTCACCGCGTCATCGATGACCGTTTTACGGGCTAGACGTTGCCACGACGTGCCCGCAGAGCGATCAGGAGTATCGAAAGCGCAGCCGGCGTCATTCCGTCGATCCGGGATGCCTGGCCGAGAGATGCGGGCCGGATGGCCGTGAGCTTTTCCCGGATTTCGTTGGAAAGACCGTGGATTCCACTGTAGTCGAATGCCTCAGGAATGCCTGTTGTCTCCACATCCCGGAATTTTTCGATTTCCGATAGCTGCCGCTGGATGTAGCCCTCGTATTTGAGCTCGATCTCCACCTGCCGCACCACGCGGGGGTCGACCGCCTCCGGGGGCGGAGCCCATGTCCTGACCAGATCGTAGTCGAGCTCGGCCCGCTTGAGGAGACGATCCATACCCATACCGGTGGAAATGGCACTGGAGCCGCGGCGCTGCAGGTACGCGTTGAACTCCGGCGAGGGCTTGATCACCGTTGTGCGGATTCTTGCCATCTCTCCGGCGATCTGCCGCCGGCGCTCCTGAACGTCCTTGAGGGCATGGTCGCCGATGAGACCCAGTTCATGACCGATGTGCATCAGGCGCAAGTCCGCATTGTCCTCCCGGAGCATGAGGCGGTACTCCGCTCGGGAAGTGAACATGCGGTAGGGCTCCCGAGTGCCTCGGGTGACCAGGTCGTCGACCATCACGCCCATGTAAGCCTGCGATCGATCCAACACGAAAGCAGGGCGCCCCTGTACCTGGCAGGCCGCGTTGATGCCGGCCCACAGCCCCTGAGCGGCGGCTTCTTCGTATCCGGAGGTGCCGTTGATCTGTCCGGCCATGAACAGCCCGGTCACCTTTTTGGTTTCCAGGGTTTTCTTCAGTTGAATGGGGTCGACAAAGTCATATTCAATGGCATACGCCGGCCGCATGATCTCGGCCGACTCCAGACCGTCCACCGACCGCACCACGTCAATCTGGATTTCGAGAGGAAGGCTGTTGCCCAGTCCGCTGGCATACACCTCCTCGGTATCCAGCCCCTCGGGTTCCAGAATGACCGGATGATGATCCCGGTCGGAGAACTTGACGATTTTGTCTTCGAAGGAGGGGCAATACCGTGCCGACACCCCATGGATTCGCCCGCCGTACAGCGCCGAGCGCTCCAGATTGTCGCGGACAATGCGGTGGGTAGCCGGATTCGTCTTGCCCAGATAGCTCGGCAGCTGCGGTATGCTGAGCGTCTGGGTGAAGTGGGAAAACGGCCGGGGGGTGGTCTCGGCGTCCTGAGAGGTGAAACGGCTGAAATCGATGCTGGACCGTTTCAGTCTCGGAGGGGTTCCGGTCTTCATCCTTCCCAGTGAAAAGGACAGATCTTTGAGTTGTTCGGCCAGCGCATAGGACGCAAATTCTCCCGCACGGCCGGCTGGAAAGGAGCGGGAGCCCACGTGCACCAAACCGCTGAGAAACGTGCCCGTGGCCAGTACAACACACCGGCTCGGGTAAACAAAGCCCGTTTGGTCCTCTACCCCGGCCACGACGCCCTCTTCCAGAACCAGACGCTCCACCAACGCCTGTTTCAACTCCAGTCCCGGCTGGTGCTCCACCACCGACTTCATGGCCGCGTGGTAGCGCTTTTTGTCGTTCTGCGTGCGGGAGGAGTGCACAGCGGGGCCTTTTTTGGTGTTCAGGATGCGGTATTGTATGGCCGACCGGTCGGTGATCTTGGCCATCTCCCCGCCCAGCGCGTCGATCTCCCGCACCAGTTGCCCCTTGGCCATGCCGCCGATGGAGGGGCTGCACGGCATGGAGGCCACCTTGTCCAGATCAATGGCCAGGAGAAGCACCTTGCAGCCCATGCGGGCGGCGGCCAGGGCGGCCTCGCACCCGGCGTGGCCGGCCCCGACGACGATGATGTCGTAGATGCTGCGGTGTCCACTCACGATCGTTCGCAACGGCTCTTTGGGTTGCAGGCCAGAGCCGGCGCCATACCCATTGCACCGGTGTGGGGCCCGGATACCGGTCGGGGAAAGACCGGTATTCGCCTCGAGCATGGACAAACCAAGACGAGACTGTAAAATAAGTAGTATAGCGACGATCCGACCGGGAATCCAGGGGTGCGTTTCATTTTCCACCGGAAGAACGAAGGAGAAGGGTTCATGGCAGAGCGACGGTACAACGATTTTGCCGCATGGCTCCGTGGGCGATACGGCTGCCGGGTGCAAAAAGTGTCTCTGGACGCCGGCCTGACCTGCCCGAACCGGGACGGTACGGTCGGCACGGGCGGTTGCATCTACTGCAACGAAAGGGGCTCCGGAACCGGTGCCCATGGAAACGGCATGCCCGTACGGCAGCAGTTGGAGGAGGGCAAACGGCGGCTGGCCAAGCGATACAAGGCACGAAAATTCATCGCGTATTTCCAATCTTTTTCCAATACATATGCCCCGCTTTCGGAGCTCCGGAATCTGTATGAAGAGGCCTTGTCCGTCGAAGACGTCGTGGGCATTTCGGTGGGGACCCGGCCGGACTGCGTTTCCGAGCCCGTTCTCGATCTTCTCCAGAACAAGGCGGAACGAGCCATGGTCTGGGTGGAATACGGTCTACAGTCCGCTAACGACCGCACGCTGCTGCGGATCAACCGCGGCCATGACGCAGCCACCTTCGAGAGGGCCGTCCGCCTCACCCATGGCCGAGGCATCTGGATCTGTGCCCACATCATCCTGGGACTTCCCGGGGAAGACCGCTCCGACATGCTGGATACGGCCCGGTGGCTTGGCGATCTCGGAGTCGACGGGGTCAAGTTGCACCTTCTCTATGTGGTCAGCGGAACACCCATGGAGGCCCTCTACCGAAGCGGTCGCTACGCCTGCCTGGAAAAGGAAGAATATGCGGAAATCGTATGTGACGTGCTGGAAAGACTGCCGGAGAGCATGGTCATCCAACGCCTGACGGGGGATCCGCATCGGTCGGAACTCGTGGCGCCGGCCTGGGCGATGGACAAGGCCGGTACACGGGCTTCGATCCATCGGATCTTGGAGGAGCGGAACGTCCGGCAGGGTTGCCGCGTCCACGCGTAGCCGTACGACAGCCCGATGCGGCAGCGCCTTCGATTTGCAGGCAAGCCCTTGTCCGGTGGAGTCTGCTCCCGTCCTGAGGTCCCTCCAGGCGAAAATTGGAATCGTTGTTTTTTGTCTGGATATGGGGTAGTTGAGTAGGTAGAAATTTCTTGATTTTTTTTGTTGACAAATTCCCCCTCACCCATTTATGTGAATAAATATTCACATCGCGTTTTTTGCAATGGCCAAGAAACGGATCGGAACCGAAATTCGCCAAGATCAAATCGCCGAAGCGGCGTTGGAGATCGTCCGGTCCGGAGGAATCCAGTCCTTGAGCGTTTCGGCCGTTGCGAAAAAGGTGGGTATCGTTCCCTCCGCCATATACCGACATTTCAAGAGCAAAAGCGACATCGTCGGGGCTGTTCTCGAGCTGATTCGAACGCGTCTGCAATCTCATTTCCAGGAAGTCGCCGCGCTAGACACCGATGCCCTCGAAAAACTGCATCTGCTGTTGGACCGCCATGTCGGACTGATCAGCGCCAACAATGCGATACCCGGGATGATCTTCTCCGGTGCCGTTGTTGGAGGCAACCCCGAAAAACGGCGGCAGCTATATGAAATCATCGAGAACGTCATCGCAAACGTCTCTTCGATCGTCAAGCAGGGGCAGCAAGAAGGTACGATCCGCGCCGACCTCCCGCCGGAAAACGCCGCGGTTGCGTTTTTGGGTATGATCCAGCCCGCCGCCATGATCTGGAATCTGAGCGGGGGGGATTTCGACCTGCTGCACCACAGCCGGCAGGCGTGGAAGCTTTTTTCGGATGCGATTCGGGACGACGCGTCGCCATAAGGCGCAACATCCACAACCACCAGCGGGAGGGAGCATGAAGAAGTACTGGGTGGCAGCAATTCTCGTTTGCGTGGGCATCCTCATCGCCTTTCCACTGTTCAGCATGAGTTATTACACCATGGTGCGCACCTCGACCCCGGAGTTCTGCGCCTCCTGCCACGAGATCAAACCGGCCGTGGTCGCCTGGCGGTCCTCCACGCACACCAACAACGCCGGCGGCGTGGTGGTGGACTGCATGGACTGCCATCTGCCGGCGCCCCATGACACCTTCGATTTCTTTTTTGCCAAGACCTACCACGGCATCAAAGATGTGGCGATTCACTTCTTCGAGGACGAATACGATCGAAAAAAAGCCCGCGAAATGGCCTACGCCTCGTTCAACAACGACCAGTGCCAAAAATGCCACCGGAACCTGCTGTACCTGCCCACCAAGCGGGGGGCCATGCTGGCCCATCGTTCGGTGCTCTATGCCCGGCCGGGATACGAAAAAAAATGTGTCGATTGTCACTACGATCTGGTCCACTCGGATAGAGGCCTGGTGATGTTTCGCCAGATGCGGAAAATACCGTACCAGGCCAAGGGATTTCGACAACTATAGACCGGAACGGCAATCGGGTTTTCCTATTTCGTCACCTTGTCAACGAAAGGAGCGGGACCCATGAGGCGAACCATGTTGTTGCTTATCGTGGGTTTGCTGGCCGTCGGTATGTCCCCACTCACGGCAGCGGCGCAGCAGCCCAATTTTCCGACCGCGAAGGAGTACCGTATCGAGCGCAGCGTACCCCCGGCGGCGCAGGCATGCGTGGAATGCCACCGGGTGACGACCCCGGGTGTTTTCGCCGACTGGGCCAAAAGCCGCCACGCCAATGCCAACATCACCTGCCTGGACTGTCATCTGGTGCAGCCCGGCGACCAGGACATCGCCCAGGATCATGCCAAATACTACGGCCGTTCCGACATGCCCTGGGGGGAGGCGCAGTACAAAATGCCCATCGCCTCCATCGTGACCCCCAAGGACTGCAGCCGCTGCCACCCGGACGAGGCCAAGCAGTACAGCCAGTCCAAGCACGCCAACACCATCGAAATCATATGGAAGCTCGATCCCTGGCTGAACAAGGGGATGAACTCCGACAACGAGCGGAAAACCGGATGTTTCAACTGCCACGGGACGGTGGTCCAGATCGATGCCAGCGGCAAGATCGACCCCGAAACCTGGCCCAATGTCGGCGTGGGCCGTCTCAACCTGGACGGCAGCAAGGGGTCCTGCACCTCCTGCCATACGCGTCACCGATTTTCCGTAGCCGAGGCCCGCAAGCCCGAAGCCTGCGACCAGTGCCACCTGGGCCCCGACCATCCCCAGATCGAAATCTACGAGGAGTCCAAACACGGCACGATCTACCATGCCTACCAGGACGAGTACAATTTCGACGCGGCCGGTGGCACCTGGACCCCCGGCGTGGACTACCGGGCTCCTACGTGTGCGGCCTGCCACATGTCCGGCTCGGGCAAGGAGCCCACGAGCCACGACGTCACCCAGCGTCTTTCCTGGGAGACCCAGGCGCCGCTGACGGTGCGCCCTCAGGATTTCAAGCCCTTCCCTTCCGGCAGCAACTGGGAGGTCGAACGCCAGAAGATGAGGAATATCTGCAGCGCATGCCACGGCGATGCATGGATCAACGACTTCTACGAGGGGTTCGACAAGACGGTCGTGGAATACAATGACGTCTATTTCAAGCCGGCCAAGGCCAAGCTCGACGAACTGTACGAAAAGGGCCTGCTGGACAAGACCAAGTTCTTCGACGAGCGACTGGAAGTGGAATTCTATGAACTCTGGCATCACGAGGGCCGCCGGGCCCGCATGGGCGCCATGATGATGGCACCCGACTATGCCTGGTGGCACGGCTTCTACGAGTGCAAGCTCCGGTTCGCCAACTACATGGAGGAGGCCAACCACTTGATCGAAACCGGGCAGAAAGCCTACGTGGCCAAAGACTTCCCCAACGCCACGGGAGACACCCAGAGGCCACAGGCCATCTTCGGCAAACCGTAACAGAGGAGCCAGGCCGGCCTTCCTCTTGAAACGACGGGAGGGCCGGCCGGGCGACGACATCCCGCCTGTTTTGACATTCCCGACGGCCTGCCCTACCTTACGGCCAAAGTGTTTTGCCCGGTCCGGCAGACGAACACGCACTGCGGTCTCAACATCCGAAATCCCTCCACAGCCGCATCATGACCGGGACCGCCGGGTGGACCGGAAAGCATTCCGAAACATCCGGCACTCATGAAAGACAGCCGAAAGAGAACCCGCATGAATGAGAGCGATAGCGAAAAACAGGCGGTTTGCCGGGTGGAGGAGAAGATCTCTGCCGGTCACCGGGCCCGCATACCGGAAATCGCCGAGTCCGTCATCCAGGGATGCACGGACGAAGAATGCTTTGCCCACGTGGAAACCGAGCCGATTCCCTCGGAAGGCAACGTCGTGGAAATTATCCGCAAGCTCCGGGAGATTCTGTTTCCCGGTTTTTTCGCGCAAGAAAAAATCGACCCCTTCAATCTGAAATACCACATGGGTCAGTTGGTGTCGGACCTGTTCGACATGTTCTCCACACAGATCACGCACGCCATCCGCCACGAGTGTTTCCGGTACGACCAACCCTGCTCCGAATGCGGGGAACGGGGGCAGCAGATGGCCCTGTCGGCACTGGCGGCCATCCCAGAGATTCGAAAGATATTGGCCACCGATGTCCGCGCCTGCTACGACGGGGATCCGGCAGCCAAAAGCTATGACGAGATCATCTTCAGCTATCCGGGCATTTTCGCGGTAACGGTGTACCGTGTGGCGCACCGGCTGTTTGAACTGCAGGTGCCGCTGCTTCCCCGGATCATGACCGAACACGCACACAGTCTGACGGGCATCGACATTCACCCCGGGGCGAGAATTGGAGAGAGCTTCGTGATCGATCACGGCACCGGTGTCGTGATCGGAGAAACCGCCGAGATCGGCAGGAGGGTGCGCATCTACCAGGGCGTGACCCTGGGGGCGCTGTCGCTGCCGCGGGATGCCGGGGAGCAGCTGCGGGGGAAAAAGCGCCATCCGACCATCGAGGATGACGTGATCATCTACTCGGGAGCCACCATTCTCGGTGGAGAAACGGTGATCGGGGCCCGTTCGGTGATCGGCGGGAACGTGTGGATTACCGAGTCGGTCCCGCCGGACACGCAGGTCATCCTCGAACGCCCGAAGCTGGTGTACCGGCAAAGCCGAGGAAATAGCGGAAGGAGTCGCTCATGAAGATGTTTGCCGATATCGTTCACACCGTGGGGTCGACGCCGTTGGTGAAGCTAAACCATTCCACCGCGGGCATGCGGGCCGAAGTGCTGGCCAAACTGGAATTTTTCAACCCGTTGGGGAGCGTCAAGGACCGCATTGCCGGATCCATGATCCGGGCCGCGGAGGCCGCGGGCCGCATCGGAAAGGATTCCCTTATCGTGGAACCCACCAGCGGCAACACCGGCATCGGTTTGGCTTTCGTCTGCGCGGCGAAAGGCTACCGACTGATGCTGACCATGCCCGAGACCATGAGCGTGGAGCGGCGCAAACTTCTGGGGCATCTGGGAGCGGAGCTGATCCTCACACCCGGCCCGGAGGGCATGGTAGGCGCCATCGAAAGGGCAAAGGAGATCGTGGCCTCCGAACCGAACGCCTTCATGCCCGACCAATTCAGCAACCCTGCCAATCCGATGATCCACCGGGAAACCACCGCCGAGGAAATCTGGC
>JAJDOA010000218.1 GCA_022340405.1 Desulfobacteraceae bacterium
TTCGGTTCAGCCTTCCCGTCGTGCTGAAATTCGGAAAAATTCAACTCCGGGACAAGGTACAGTTTCAGATCATGGACCGCGTCGTTCACAGCACGCTGCATTCTTTCAAAGTCGAAATGGTCAACATCTACGATATGGAACATACGATATCCTATAGTTTCGACGAGTCCCTTATCGGCAAAAAGGACCTTGGCGGGGAGTCCTATCAGGCCGCTCGCCGCGGCGAGTTTACTTCCCGGGTGGAACACAGGGACGGATGGCTTTCCAACCTGCTCGGATTTTCCACCGAAAGCCGGATGATCACCTTTGCGCCCTTGCGCTCAGAACAGCCTCAAATCGGGCTTCCGGGAACCGTTTCCGGGGTCATTGAAATCGTCCAGGACTTGACGGACGATTACCGTGCCATTTTCCACTTTCAGATTTCGGTTGTTCTCACCTCCAGTTTGGTCATGGGAGTGCTTTTGACCGTGCTTATTTTCTTCGTCAAAAGAGGCGAGGAAATTATGGAGCAGCGCTCTGCCGAAAGGCTTCGGCTCATTGAAAAGCTCAACCGTGCCGAACACCTGTCTTCCTTGGGAGAAATGGTGGCCGCCGTCTCCCACGAAATTCGAAACCCTCTCGGTATCATCCGCAGCTCCGCTGAATTGCTGAAAAAGAAAATTTCACACCCCGATGGGACCAATGGGATCCCCGACATCATTGTCGAGGAGTCCAACCGACTCAACGACATCATCACGGATTTTCTCAACTATGCCCGGCCCCAGACACCCAACATGGCCCCCTGCCGCATAGAGGAGATACTCGAGAAGAACATCGGGTTTCTATCCCCCGAGTTGGAGAGCGCCGGTTGCGATATCCATTTTCGCCCCGGAGCCGGGGATGCGACCCTGCTGGCCGATTCGAATATGCTGTACCAGGCTTTTCTCAATATCCTCATCAACGCCATGCAAGCGATGCCGGAAGGGGGCCGCATCGAGGTGGACGTGTCACACAGCGACAGAGGGGTCCGCGTTCGATTCGAAGACACTGGAGTCGGCGTTCCTGAGGCGCTGCAGGAAAAGATCTGGGATCCTTTTTTTACGACCAAAGACACGGGTACCGGCCTCGGTCTCGGCATTGTGAAAAACATCATTCTCGCCCACGAGGGATCCATTCGAATCTCGGCTCGTCCCGACGGGGGCACACGCGTAGAGGTTGAACTGCCCAGAAAACAGGAAGATGCCTGATGGACACCATTTTGGTTGTAGACGACGAAAAGAACTACACGCGCATCCTCTGCGCCGTACTGGCCGACGAGGGATATGAAACGGTGTCGGCCAACTCCGGTGCGGATGCCATCGCCACACTGCAGGATTCCGAGGTGGATCTGGTCCTGACGGATATGAAAATGCCGGGTATGGACGGCATTCAACTGCTGCAGCGCATCAAGGAGAAGGACCCGGATCTCCCGGTGATCATGATGACCGCACACGGCACCGTGGACAAGGCGGTGGAAGCCATGCAAAAGGGTGCCTACACCTATATACAGAAGCCCTTCGACAACAACCGGTTGATCATATTTGTCGAAAGGGCCATCGACATGTACCGGGTGCTGAAAGAAAACCGCCGCCTTCGCCATGTTGTAGAATCCCAGTACCGCTTTGACAACATCGTGGGGAAAAGCCGGCCAATGAGGGAGATCTTCCAAATCATACAAAAAGTCGCCCCCACCCAAGCGACGGTGCTAATCGAAGGGGAGAGCGGAACCGGAAAGGAACTGGTGGCCAAATCGATTCACTTCAACAGCCCCCGACGGGAACGGCCCTTCGTCGCGGTTAACTGCAGCGCCTTGGCCGAAAGCCTGCTGGAAAGCGAGCTTTTTGGCCATGAAAAGGGAGCCTTTACCGGAGCAACTTCGACCCGTAAGGGACGGTTCGAGCTTGCAGATAAGGGTACTCTTCTTCTGGATGAGATCGGGGAGCTTTCCCAAGGCCTGCAGGTCAAGCTGCTCCGGGTGCTGCAAGAAAAGACTTTTGAGCGGGTGGGAGGCGCCAATTCCATTTCGGTGGATTTTCGGCTGATCGCCGCAACCAACAAGAATCTGAAAAAAGAGGTCCAACGCGGGCGTTTCCGGAGCGATCTGTTTTACCGGCTGAATGTGGTCAACATCCCCCTACCGTTGCTTCGGGAACGTCAAGAGGATATTCGCTTGCTGATCGAGCATTTCATTAAGAAATTCAACACTGAAAGAATTGCAGACCGTCCTGTGTTGGGCATCGACCCTGAGGCGGAGCGGATGCTGTACGGCTATGCATGGCCGGGAAATGTTCGGGAGTTAGAGAACGTCATCGAAAGGGCGATGGTCATGTGTTCAGGCGACGTGATCCGGGTGTCGGATCTTCCCCGCGACTTTCGAGAGACTGTAACCGAGATCGATCGGTTCTATGGGATTCCGGAAAACGCCAAGCTCCAGGAGACGCTTGAATCCATCGAAAAACGAATGATATCAAGGGCTTTAAGGATGTGTAACAACGTCCAGTCGGACGCGGCGGCGATGTTGGGTATTGGAAAAAGCGGATTCAATAAAAAGCTGAAAAAATATGGCCTGAATTGAAAGCGTATCGGTTTCCATCTGGATACGCTTTGATTTCCAAATGGAAACACCCTCGGCAATTCTGATTGGATCGGGATGGGTTCCTTCAGCATCACCCCCTTTCATGAAAGCGTACAACCTATTGATATTTTATGGGATAATAAAAATCCGGCGGCTTCTTTGACTCTTGTGCCGATTTTGGCAAGGCAATTGCATGACCCTGAGGCAGCCAAACAATTTTTTCATCTGTTTTTTCCTTAGTGGCCAACCGAACGCCGGTTGGCCACTTCCTTTTCCGACCAGGAGGCTGTGGATAAACAACCTCCTAACCGTCCAGCATCTCCCGCACCAGACTTGCGTAAATGGAATCGCCGTGGTCCGACAAAAGCTTTTGGTAGGCGTTGCGTGATTTCTGCCCCTTTCCGGTTTCCTTGTAGATGCCTCCCAGTATGAACAGGGCTTCGTCCTGAAGGAAGAAATCCTTCCTGGCGGCCACTTCTTCAAAGGCCTCGATGGCACGGGGGTAGACTTTCAGTGCCAGATAAGCATGCCCCATCTTGTCGAGGACAAGATACCGATAGAAAGGATCCTTCTCGAAATCCTTCAGAGACTGATCCAAGTGGCTCAGGGCCAGTTCGGGTTCTCCGGCCTCCATGCAGATGTCGGCGAATGCAAACCGGGCCGGTACGGCGGCGTCTTTTCCGCCGTAAGAATCCAGAGCACGCTCGAAATCTTCTTTGACGTCGTCGAATGCAGCCTTCGCCCCATCCGATTCCAGCTTCGCGGAGTAGCGCTCAATCAGCCCTCTGAATCGATTTTGAGCGCGTTGCTCCAGACGCTCCGACAAGGCAAAATAGCCAACGATGGCGACCACGAGAACCAAAAACCCACCCGTTCCCCACAGCAGCGACCTCCGGTGGCTTCTTGCCCAGCGAATCATCCGGCCGGTGGTGGTGATGAACTGATCCGGCTCCTTCAGCAGTTGTTTCCGTGACAGCTTGGCTCCTTTGGCCATGAATATTCCTCCACGCTTTTTCGGTACGCCGACAGGCCGATGCCGCCGGTGTCACCATACAAGGGATTGGTGAATCCAGCCCCTGTCGCCGTCTGCATGCTCAATGTGAATCCACTGACCCTGCTTGCCCAGCACCTTGAAGGGGACTCCCTTTCCCACGGTAAAAATGACCTCATCGTCCATTCCCGGCCCGGAGCGAACATTGCACTTGGGGCGCTGGGTGATCACGGATGGGGTGTTGCCCAGCAGCGATTTGTGGATCCAGCCCTCATCATTTTCAAAGTCCCGGAAACGATACCAGGATCCTTTTTTTTCAATGACGGAGATTGGATGATAGCGTTCCACCTGCCACATCACCGCGTAGTCGGTCCCCGGGCCGGAGCGAACATTGCCCACCGGAGACGAAACGGAGAGCCGCTCTGCGACGGCCGGGGGCACGAAAACCAGCATTCCGATGATTGCGCATGCGATGGGCAGCCCGATGCTCCATGGCCCTTTCATGACAGGTTCTCCTAGAAAGGTTCGCCGGGCCCTCGATCAAGAAACGATCCGGACGGGTGTTGGCTGCTATTCCAAACCGATCAGCCGCCCCCCCTGATACACGAAAAACGAAGTGAGCCATGCGACTGCCGTGCTGTAGCCGATACTGAAAAACATCCACCGCGTCGATCCGGTCTCTCTGCGAATCGCGGATACGGTTGCCAGGCAGGGCAGGTACAAGAGAACGAAGACCATCATGGATACCGCAGTCAATGGGGTCATCCCGGAGGAGCGCAGCGCGTCCTGCAATGCCGCGGATTCGTCGCCTTTTTCCTCTTCCACCGAATACAACACCCCCAGCGTGCTTACCACAATCTCCTTTGCGACAAAGCCGGTCACCAGCGCGACTCCGCCCCTCCAGTCGATCCCCAACGGCGTGAACACCGGCGCCACCAGTTTGCCGATCATCCCCATGTAGGAATACTCCAGTTTCTGGCTGTAGCGCTTTTGCGTCACTCGCTCCAGCTCCTCGCTCATTGCAGCCTGCAACTGCTGCCGCTCGGCATCTGTTTCCGCGTTTTCGATCACGATTTCGTACCGAGCTCTCACCTGGCCCAGTTCGGCTTCGATCCGTTCCGGCAGATCCGTTTGGCGGGGAAAGGCCGACAGGGCCCAGACAATGATGGATCCCACGAGGATGACGCCACCCATCTTGCGGAGGAACACTTTGCTACGGTCCCACATGTGGATGAGAAGGCTCCGCAGCATGGGAACCCGGTACGGCGGAAGCTCCATCACGAAAGGGGCGTCCTTTCCTTTGAAAAGGATGGAGCGAAACAAACGGCCGGTGACCACCGCCAGAACGATCCCCAGCAGGTAGATGGCGAAGATCACGTTTCCCGCTTTCGCCGCAAAGAAGGTCCCTGCAAGAGCGATGTACACGGGCAGCTTGGCCGAGCAGGACATGAAGGGAGTGATCAATATGGTCAACACCCGGTCCTTCTGGTTTTCCAGAGCCCGGGAGGCCATAACGGCCGGAACATTGCAGCCGAACCCCATCAACATCGGTATGAAGGACTTCCCGTGCAACCCAATCAGATGCATAATCTTGTCCATGAGAAAGGCGGCACGGGCCATGTAGCCGGTGTCCTCGAACAAAGCGATGCAGAAAAACAAAATCAGTATGTTGGGCAGGAAAACGATGACGCTTCCGACGCCGGCGACAACGCCGTTGACGAGAAGGTCTTTGAGCAGAGTCTCCGGCAGCCGAGCCGCCAGCAGTGCCGAAAGCGCCCGA
>JAJDOA010000226.1 GCA_022340405.1 Desulfobacteraceae bacterium
CAGGCCATCGGCGAGGTGGTGCCGATTCTTCCCGCCTCCGTCACGGCCTCGGTGTTTCTGGCATCTGCAGACCGGGGTCTGGCGATCCGCGAGGTGGAGAAAGAAGTGATGGCGAGCATGCGCTCCCTCCAGTCGGCAGGAGCCCCGGTGTTCCAAGCCTCCCACACGAAGCTTACGCGCGCGGTGGCCGATGCGCTGCATACCCTGCGCCTGCGCCGGCTGGTGATCGAGGAGGACGGGCGCTACCGGGCTCACCCGGACGAATTCGAGCTGCTGCACTACTACGCCAACGCCACGGCGCATTGGAGATAGGCGGGGGACATGGTTTCCCTTGGGTGGAATTCCGGTTTTCCGTACGGGCGGGATTCGCGGATCAGATATGGTTACGAAGCATCAGCATGCCGAAGATGACAATCCCCAATAGGGAAAAATGCAGGCCGTTGAGGGTCCCCTGGTAGTCCAGCTTCTTTTTCTGGTCGGGCTCTTCCACGATCAGGCCCTTGAACTGCCGGTAATCACGAAGCCAGCCGGTCATCAAGTCCACCGGGTAGCCCTTGTCCTTGAGGGTCATCTTGATTTGCTGCAGATTGTACAGGGCAATGATCAGCGAAAAAATCATTGCCATTTCAAACAACCCCATGATGCCGAACAGATTCATTGTAACGTTCCTTCGGGCCGCTCAGCCGCAACCGCGCAGGGCCCTTGACGATGTCATGGATGGGTCACCGGACGCGGGCCTCCGCCGCTTCCGAGATTGTCATTGTATGCGATGCGGAGGAAAATCGCAACGGCCGCCGTCGAGTCCCCGTCAGTCGTCCTCCTTGATGAACGCATAAATTCTCCGATCCCGGGCCGATAGGGGCTCCTTCCGTTCGTGCAGCTTGTCCAGAAAGTAGTGGTAGAAGTCGTGGCGGAGGCTGTCGCGGTTGGCGGTGACGAACCAGTGGTTCCGGGTCCATATGAAGGGAGAGTGATCCACCTTTCCCGCTGCAAAAATGCCGGCCAGTGCCTCCGACCTGTCTGAAATGATGTCCACCGACTCTCCGCCGATCTTCTGCATCAGCTTGTCGGCGCCCGGGTGGACCACCTGGATGTCGTAGACGCTCGGCACGGGCCCCATGGAGATGAACCGGACGCTAACCCCCTTCTGGACAGCCCGCTCGATGGATTTGCGCAGCCGCTTCCACGTATCCGGGAACAGCCTCAGGTAGAGCTCGCGTCGTGCGCCCTGAATGATGTCCACTGCCTTGGCGATCACCTCCTCCTTGCCGTTGAGGGTAAACAGATACTCGAAGCTGGACTGGTGAATGATCGAGTCGAGTTGCTCTTCCAGCATGGCGAGGTTGGATTCGAACCGGCTTCGCAGGCGCTTTTTCAACTCCTCGAAGGGCAGCGGTACATACAGCCCCTTTTCGATTTCGAAGATCACCTTCTTTTTCACGAGCCCGCGGAGGACATCGTAGATGCGGGATCGGGCAATCCCCGACAGCTTGCTCAGCTGCGATCCGTTGGAGGGGTGGTGGGCCAGCAATGCAAGGTAGCAGGAGGATTCGTATTTGGAGAAGGCAAAGTCCCTTAGTATGGCGGCGACATCCATGGCGTCTCCTTCAATGCGTTGCTATCTCTATGGCAACATCGGGGAACATCCACCGTTTCCGTAAATCTTTTTTATTCTTATTCTTCAGATACTTATCTCAAGTTTTCCGCTGTGTCAATCGACACTCCATCCGATCTCCGACGGTGGTCGAAAACGCTTAAAAATTCGGTAAGAATACCGTTGACGAAATCGAAAATCGGATGTATGTTGCTATAAAGGTAGCAACATACAATTCATCGAGAGGTGAAATCATGTCCAGATCATCCATTCGACTCCAAAAGGCGCCGGTTTACGGCTATTCCCAGACCCCCGACGCAGCGGTCTTTGCCATGGAGGAGCGTTGTGGTGCACACCACTACGACCGGCTCCGCATCGTGGTCCGCTCGGCCCAAGGCTCCTGGATCACGGATGTGGAAGGAAACATGTACCTGGACTGCCTGGCTGCCTATTCGGCGGCCAACCCCGGCCATCACCACCCGAAAATCGTAAAAGCGGTCGTCAAGGCCCTCACTGGGAATTATGCGTCGGTGATCTCCAATGTGGTCTACACGGATCCGCTGGCGATGTTTCTTTCGCGTACGGCAGATTTTGTTCCGCAGCTCGGCCCCCGGTTCGGCTCCCACGGCAACAAGGTTCTGCCCAAAAACGGCGGGGTCGAGTCTGTGGAAACCGCCATCAAGACGGCACGCTACTATGGGTGGAAGAAAAAGGGAATCCCGGACGGCCGCCAGGAAATCATCGTGTTCGACAACAACTTTCACGGCCGGATGATTTCAGTGGTGTCCTTCTCCACTGTGCCCAAGTACAAGGAAGGGTTCGGGCCGCTGACACCAGGCTTCGTCTCGGTGCCGTTTGGCGAGCTGGAAGCTGTTCGGGCCGCGGTGGGGCCGAATACCTGCGGCATTCTGGCCGAACCCATGCAGGGAGAGGGCGGCATGCGCATCCCGCCCGTTGGTTTTCTGAAAGGCCTCCGGCAAATCGCCGATGACAACGATCTTTTGCTGCTGCTGGACGAAATTCAGGTCGGACTGGGACGCACCGGAAAAAATTTCTGCTTTCAGCACGAAGACATCGTGCCCGACGGACTCGTGCTGGGCAAGGCGTTGTCCGGAGGACTGATTCCGCTTTCGGCATTCGTCACCAACGCCCGGCTGATGGACATGGCCTTCCGCGTCGGCTCCGACGGATCCACCTTCGGCGGTTATCCGCTGGCCTGCGTCGCCGGGGTGGCCGCGCTGGACGTGCTCGAGCAGGAGCGGCTGGCCGAGTCTTCGGCCGTGCAGGGGGAAAAGCTGAAGCGCCGGATCCTCAAGATCGCCGCCCGCTCAAAGCACATCAAGGAAGTTCGAGGCAAGGGGCTGTTTATCGGCATCGAGGTGAAAGAAGCCAATGCCATGGTGTTCTGCCGCAAACTGCTGGAGCTGGGCATCATCGTCAACGACAGTCATGGACACACGGTGCGCATTTCCCCTCCCCTGAACATCACCGACGCCGAGATCGATTTCCTGTTGAGCGGTCTGGAAACAGTGTTCTCGGCGCCGTAGCGGTCCCCGTCATCCCGGGCCGGCGGCAATGGGCAGCGGCGCCCCATTCGGGCGGTCCTGCCCTACCCCGGCTTTCCTCACCGTGCTTTCCCGGCGTTTCCCGGCGGGCAGTCGGATCGCATTGCCACATCATCGGTTCTTGTCTATAATGCCGGCATAGGCAATCAAAGCTGGCAACCGCCGTGTTTCCATCAGACGACGCTCCATTCTGTGCAAGCCTACAGCCAGCCTGTGCCTCCAAGCCCACTCGGGATACGGATCGTGAAGAAAGGAACGCACCATCGCCTGTACCTGCTGTTGCGCATCGGCCTCCTGGCGTGGAGCCTCGTCCCGATGCCCGCATCCGCCGGCGATTCCTACGCCCGGCAGCAGGAGGCAATGATCCGCGAAATCCGAAAGGACGTGGAGCGCACGGTGGACTACATCGGCAAGGATCGGCTCGATCCGCGGGTGATGGAGGCGATGGCCGACGTGCCCCGGCACCGCTTCGTTCCGGAGCGTCTGCGGAGCATCGCCTATGAAAACCGGCCGCTGCCCATCGGTCACGGTCAAACCATCTCCCAACCCTATATCGTTGCCTTGATGACAGACCTTCTCCACACGAAACCCGGTGATGTCGTGCTGGAGGTCGGCACCGGTTCAGGCTACCAGGCCGCCGTTCTATCGGCTCTGGTGGAGCGCGTCTACACCATGGAGATCATCCCCCCATTGGCGGAGAGCGCTGAAAAGCGCCTGCGTGCACTCGGATACGACAACGTGACGGCCCTGCAGGGCGATGGATATTACGGACTGGAGGCCATCGCCCCCTTCGACGCCATTGTTGTCACCGCGGCCGCCACCCATATCCCGCCGCCGCTCATCCGACAGCTGAAACCGGGCGGAGTGATGATCATCCCCGTCGGCGGCCCCTTCATGACGCAGGAACTGATTCGGCTGACAAAAAACGAAGAAGGACAAACCCGATCCGAACACATCCTGCCCGTGGTATTCGTCCCGCTGACCGGGGGACATTGATCCCTTCCATGGCAATGGGAAAGACATCATACCGCATCTTTTTCCTTTCCCTTTTTCTGGTCACCGGAACCGCCCTCTCCTTTGAAATCCTTCTCATGCGGTTGTTCTCTCTTGTACACGGCCACCATTTCGCCTCCATGATCGTGAGTCTGGCGCTGCTCGGGCTGGGCACCGCCGGTGTCGTCCTCCAGATTTTTCAGAACCGGCTACTGCCTCACAGAGACCGGCTCTATCCGGCGGTCGCCTTTCTTTTCGGCCTTTCTATCGTCGGCAGTTTCGTCCTGGCACAGGCCATCCCCTTCAACCCGAGAGAGATGACCTGGTCCGCGCTCCCGTGGCTGGCCTTGTCGGCACACTATCTGATTTACGCTTTTCCGTTTTTTTTCAGCGGGATGTTCGTGGCATTGGCCATGTCGGACCCCCGGTTCAGTACGGGCCGTCTTTATCGGGCCGATCTGCTGGGATCCGCAGCCGGGGCCGCGTGTCTGCTGATGGTGCTCTTCCGGGTTCCCGCCCATCGATGCCTGGCACCTCTCGGTTTTCTCGCACTGACGGCCGCTGTTCTTGCGACCAGGGCCCTCCCTTCCCGCGCACCTGCCTGGCTTTGCGCAGGGATCGTCTCCATCGGTGCCGCATTTTGGCTCCTTCCGGCCTCCCTCCTGCATCCCGGGCTGTCCCAGTACAAAGATCTGGCGGTTTTGCGCCTGATCCCGGGCACGGAAACGGTAATGGAGAAAACCACGCCTGCCGCGTATCTGGAGCTCGTCCGCGTTCCGGGAAGCCCCCTGCGGAGGGCGCCCGGCCTCGCCGCCGACTGTGCCCACGAGCCCCCGCCGCAGCTGGGTGTTTTCACAGACGGCAATCTGTACGGAACGCTGCCGCTTCCGGAGACGGCGGAGCACCCCTTCGCCTATCTTTCCTGCCTGCCGGTTTCGGCGGTTTTCGAACAGACGCAGCGATCCAAGGTGCTGATCAAGGACGTGTTCGCTTCACCGGAGCTGCTGCTCGGAGCCCGGGAGCACGGCGCGGTGGATATTACGGGAACCACCATGGTGGTTGCGCTGCCGGAAGCGTTGCGGAAAGCTCTGGACGAGCCGGCGATGGGCTTCTATTTCGGGGCGCCGGTTCGCTACGCCCGGGGAATGGCCCGGGTGGTTGTGGCGCGCACCGAGGAACGCTACGATGTCATCGGTTTCTGGTTGCGAGGTTCCACCGGTCAGCCGGTGGGGGCGACTTCCATCACCGAGCAGTTCGATCTCACCGTGGAAGGCCTACGGGCGCTGATTTCCCACCTCAGCGACAAGGGCGTCCTGGCGGTTTCCATGTGGCGCCGCCATCCCCCCTATGAAACCCTCAAGTTCCTGGCGACCCTGCAAGCGGCCATGCACGGCGGCGCAGCCGAGCGCGTGGTGATCTTGGGCACACCCAGCACTTTGACGGTTATGGCCGGGAAAAGCCCCTGGGCGGTCCCGGAAAAGCGACGTCTGCAGCAGTTCGCCGCTTCCCGCATGTTCGATTTTGTGACGGCGTCGCCCGGCGCTCCGATTCCCTCCGCTCTTGGTGAGGACGTCCGGAGGATTTTCGGCCCCGATGCGGAATCGTTCCGGAGCAACTACAAATTTCACATCCAGCCGGCCACCGACGACCGTCCGTTCTTTCACCGCTTCTTCACCTGGCGCTCGGCAGGGGAGCTGCTCGACAAGCGCACCCGGGGGGGCGCTGCACTTGTGCAGTGGGATTATCTGGCCCGGGTGGCCGCCCTGGGGTTTGCCGCGCTTTTCGGTGCTGCGCTGCTCATTTTGCCGGTGGCGTTGCGGCGTACCGGTACCGATGAACTGCCGCCGAAAAGACGGTCCATTCTCTATTTCGGCGCCCTCGGTTTGGGTTTTCTGTTCGTGGAGCTGACCTTCATTCACCTCTTCACCCTTTTTCTGGGCCACCCCTTGCTTTCGGCGGGTACGGTGGTGGCCTCTTTTCTCGGCTGGGCGGGGGTCGGCAGCGGAAGGGGGCACCGGTACGATTTGTCGAGGGTCCTGCTCGTCATCGTGATCATCCTGACACTGTTCGCCGCCGGACTCGGCCGACTACTCGATGTGCTTCTATGTCTCCCTCTGCCGGTCCGCACCGCTGTCGCGGCGCTACTGTGTGGACCGCCCGCCTTTTTCATGGGCATGCCCTTCCCCAAAGCAATGACGGGACTGCGGGGGACGCATCCGAAGGGCATTCCCTGGGCCTGGGGCATCAACGGGTTTGCTTCGGTGGTCAGCCCCCTCCTGGCGGTGTTGCTGGCGATGCACATCGGGTTCACCGCCGTTTTGCTCCTGGCGGCGCTATGTTATCTGACGGCCTGGTGGCAGCGTCCCGAATCCGTTGGTAGCGACATCAGTGGGCGATAGAGCGATTGCCAACAATAGGCTCCAATGGCGTCCGAGGGATCATCTGAAATTCCCGAAACTCGAAATACCAGGAGTTGAAGATTCTTTCGATCTCCGGTAGCATGCCCGGGTTTTTCCCAACGATCGAAACAAAAGGACCCCTATGACCCGAAGCGGCGATCACGGACCTTCGTTTGTAGTCCTTTTGACCCTTTGCTGCCTGGTCACCTTCGGCTGCTACTTCGCCGTCTCCATACGGTTGCCGCTGGTTCCCCTGTATGCGCGATCGTTCGGCGTCACCACGGCCCAGATCGGGGTGATCAATGCGGCCTTTTACCTGATGGCCGGACTGCTGGCGCTGCCGTCCGGCGCGTTGTCGGATCGGTTCGGCCGCAAGCGCATGGCCGTAACCGGATCGTTGATCCTCTTGGCGGGAATGCTTCTTCTCAGCATCGGCCGTTCCTATCCGATGCTGACGCTCATCTACCTGCTGCTGGGCGCAGGGCTTGCAGCATTCGGCCCGACCATGATGTCCTGGGTTGCGGAAATAGCGCCCTCCACACATCTGGGACGGGCCTACGGCTGGTACACCACCGCCCTGTTCTGCGCCATGGGCGCCGGTCCCGCCGTTGGGGGAGCTGCGGGAAAATACTTGGGGTATCCGCCGGTGTTTCTGATCGGCGCCCTCGTGGTGGCCGTGAATCTCTGGGCGGTGTGGAGGCTGCTGCCCGCTACCGAACCCGATGCCTCCGGCGGTGGCGGCAGGGGACGATGGCGCCGCAGCCTGAACGAAGTGCTGGGCAACCGACCGCTGCTGGGCTGTTGGGCCGCCGCCTTCGGCGCCTGCATCGTGACGGGCATGTTCCTTTCCTTCCTTCCCCTGCACGCGGACAACCGGGGGTTGGGAGTGGGCCAGATCGGCGCCGTCTTCCTGGTGCAGGCCGCAGCCAACGGGGTTTCCCGAATTCCCTTCGGGGCCTTCAGCGACCGCGTCGGTCAGCGGAAACACCAGGCTTTGGCGGGAGTGCTGCTGATCACCCTCTCCATCGCAGCTTTTGCACCGGCGCGGTCTTTTCACCACTTTCTCGTTGCCGGCATCGCACTGGGCGCAAGCAACGCCGTAGCCTTCACCTCCGTCGGTGCCCTGATCGCGGAGACAGTGGCCCCACGCATCCGGGGCATGGCCATGGGGGGATACAACACGGCCATCTACTTCGGGCTGATGGCGGGTTCCATCTTGCTGGGACCTGTGATCGAGGCCATCGGCTTCGGCCCGGGATTTTTGCTGACCGGAGTGCTCAACCTTCCCTTCGTGCTCTGTTTTGCATGGGCCATGCGGGGCTATCGCCGGGAGCTGCCGGAGGGGGTATAGGCGGGCGGAAAACGGTGGGACTTGGGGAGGGGGTGGCTAAAGAAAGTAAGCAGTAAGCAGTGATACGTGAGCCGTGAGCCGTAAGCCGTAAGCCGTAAGCCGTTAAAGGCGGAAAATATACTGAGGGTCAGGTGAAGCAGCCGCCATGGCCTCTAACCCTCCGCCAATAACGCCGTCCCGCTGCAGCGCCTGCATGTTTTTTTCTCTGCCCTCTGACATCTGAAATCCGCCCTCTGTCAAGGATGCCGTCCCCCTGCAGTTCCTGCTTACTATGTAAGATGCGGAATCTCCCGCCAGTCCAGGCACAGCAGCCCGGCGGCCTCCCGGTCCACAGCCCGGGCATCCCTTCCGGCCAGGATGAGGGCCGGGGGCGGCTCGCAGCAAGCGCCGCCCAGATGAAACTCCGCAAGCCCCACCGTCGCATCCATCACCGTAAAATCCGGAGACCGGTAACGGTTCAAATCCACGATGGCCCCATGCATCCGCTGGTGAAAAACCGCCTTTTTCCACGCGCCTTGCCGACCCGCGTAGTGCTCGGGCGGCGCCAGTCCCATCATGTTCTTCATGCTTCCCGTAATGCGGCTGAAAGAGTGGGCCTTGAGCACGGGCAGCGAAATCAGCACAGTGTCAAACACCGCCTCGGGCAGCCACATTTCCGGAAAGACCTGGCAGTCCTTCCGGCTGAGCCGCACCAGCGGGGCGGTGTTCAGATCCAGCAGTCCGATGCCGAGGCGCCGGGCAAGCTCCGTGTAGCCCAGGGCGTCGAACACTTCGGGGGTTTCCATGTGGGCGTCGCCGCAGCCTTCGGCGATGACGACGGGTGCATCCGTGATCCGGCGGACAAAAACAGCCACCGCGGCGCAGAATGCCGGATGCGTTGTCACGGGAAACGGAGAGTCGTTGACCAGATTGGGCTTGAGCATCACCGGCCGGGAGCCGGTCAGCACCGGCACCACACCGGCACGCTCCATCGCGCGGGCAACCGTGTCTTCGTATCCTGTGAACGCCTCGCGAGCGACCTGTCCTACCCCAGCGCCTCCATCAGCTTCGGAATCGTGTCCTTGGGACTGATCTTGTACCATGCTGAAGCCGTCTTTCCCTTCTCGTCCACCAAGAACGCCGATCGGACGATGCCCATGGAGGTCTTTCCGTACATCTTCTTTTCCCCCCACACGCCGTAGGCCTCCGCGATTTCGTGCTCCGGATCGCTGAGCAGCGGAAAGCCCAGTCCATATTTTTCGTCGAATTTTTTCTGCGTCCCGGGTAGGTCCGGGCTGATGCCGAGGGCGCTAACCCCCTTTTTCTCCAGTTCCGGCAGTGCGTCCCGCACTGCACTTGCCTGGGTGGTTCAGCCGGAGGTGTTCGCCTTGGGATAGAAGTAGACGAACACCTTTCGGCCCTTGAAGTCGGACAACTTCACGGTTCTGCCTTCCTGGTCCGCCGCTTCGAATGCGGGGGCAGGATCTCCGGGTTGGAGCTTCGCCATGATTCACCTCCGTGGGTGGCAGGGTTACGAGCCAGTGGGCCCCGATGTGCATGTCAACGGAACGCTCCAAAATAGTCACGGAAGGAACAAAGATCAAACGACAATCCGGTCCAAC
>JAJDOA010000227.1 GCA_022340405.1 Desulfobacteraceae bacterium
GCCATGGATTTCTGGGCATGGGGTGCGACGGGACCGACCTTCATGGGGCTGCCGGTGTGGATGGGGTATTTTGTGCTGCTGTCGGCGGTCCAGACCGTTGGGATGGTGCTGCTGGTCCGGACGGAAAGAAGCGCAGGGGAATGAA
Source organism: Desulfobacteraceae bacterium (assembly GCA_022340405.1). Taxonomy (GTDB): domain Bacteria; phylum Desulfobacterota; class Desulfobacteria; order Desulfobacterales; family JAJDOA01; genus JAJDOA01. Next base: position 146 of record JAJDOA010000227.1, read on the forward strand.
CCCTGTCCGCCTTTGACGGATGGAAGCCTCCCCGCAAGCAGCAAGCTGCGGGGAGGCGTTCGTTGTTGCCGCTTCAGGCGGCACGGTGGGACTCGATTTCTTCGATACGTTTCTGGGCCTCCTGCCGAACCTGCGCATCGCCGTCCTTTTGGACCACCTGCTTCAGCAATTCGACGTTGACTTCCTCTCGAACGGCCTCTTTCCGCTTCTCCGGATCGGAGCGCGCGATTTTGGGTAAAAAAAAGTCACTGAATTTCATCGTTGCTCACCTCCTTTCGGTAGGGCTTGTCCCTTGCCCTTGAAGAGGTTGCAGGAATTCCGTAGATGCCGGTCCGTGATCTTCATTCGATGGGGTATCCCGCCTTCTCCCAGGCCAACCACCCGCCACTCATGCTCTTCACATTCTTGTAGCCCATACGGCACAACGTGCAGCTGGACAGACAGGACCGCCCTCCGGTCTTGCAGTACACGACCATGTTTTCCGCCTTGTCGGGAACGGCTTTGGCGATTTTGAACTCTATCAGTCCCCGGGGGAGATTGGTGGCGCCTGGAACGTGGCCCATTTTGAACTCTTTGGGCTCCCGGCAATCCAAAAACAGGCAATCGCCTTTGTCGAGCATTTCCTTGGCTTCTGCAACGGTGATTTCGCAGACATTTGCTTTGGCCTCCTTCACCAAATCCTCGGCCGTCATGTTCGTCTGCTGAGTGGCGGCACACCCGCCGAAAAGCAGTCCGAAAACAAAAACCAGAGACAACGCCCATATCCCAAATCGTTTCATCTTTTCCCTCCTTTTCCCGTAAAGGTTCTTTGGCGAGCCATCCCCACCGCCCCGCCCCTTTCACCGAAACGCCTCAGTTCGTGCGAGTTTGGATCTATTCCGTAACGATTTCAGGGATCTGATCCTCTTCGACGATTACGGTCCGGTTGGCCTTCACCGTTTCCGGTTGAACGTCTTTTTTCCGTAAAAAAAGCTCGGCGTTTCCGTGACAGTTGTTGCACGATTCATTTTGCGGCGTCTTGCGCTGGATGTTGTGTGGCGTTGCGAGCTTCCAGGTGGGGAGCTCGTCAAAATTTTCCAGACCGTTTTCCACGTAGAATTGAAAGGAGTTCGGGTCTACCGGAACGTGCCGCAGGGTAACGAACGCCTCCGGTCGATTGTCCGACCGCAGCGGGTTTCGACCGATTTTGAATTCCATGGTGGAATCCTTTGTTTTGAAATATCGATAGCCCTCCTTGTCTTTGCCGAAGTGGCAGGAAAAGCAATTTTTGTAGGGCATGGAGTGACACACCTGGCAGCTGACCCGATCCTTGTGTTGCTGGTGCTGCTCCTTGTTGGCGGCAACATCGGTGTAAATGTCGGCATGGCAGTTCACGCATCGGGGTGCGGCCTCGACTTCATACCGGTTGGCATACGTTTTTCCGTCTCCATGCATTTCAGCAGCGGTGTGGCACTTGGTGCATTTGAAGTATTTACTCTTGTGAACGTCCGGGGGGATCCCCTTGTTCTTGCCCAGGTATTCTTTTTCTATGCGGCTGCCGTGGCAGGCAGTGCAAACGGTGTGCATGGGCGGTCTTCTCTGGAAGAGGTGGCTTTCCAGCAGTCCGCCTTCAACCGCCTCCGGGCGGCTGACGTGGCACTGACCGCAGCTGCTGTGGCAAGCGGTGCAATGGCCTTCCCGTGCCTGGTCTACCTGCGCGGCAACCGCGGGGTCCGAGCTGACCCGGGCACCGATGATCGCCTGGAAGCCGGAAAGGCTGACATGCAGACTGCTTTGATAGTTCTGCACCATCTCCTCATGACAGAGGCCGCAAGTCTCCGAGGGGTCCGGATAGGAGGGGTCTTTGACCACGCCGACGTGGGCCTTCTTCCAGTCCGGTTCGCTCGGATCACCGCCATGGCATTCCTCACACCCCAATTCCCCGTGATTTTCATCCTCGGCGAATTCGCTGTCGACGAAGATCTTTTCGTGCGGCGCCAACGGCGTCACTTCTCCGCCTCACCCCTCCCCCTGGGTTTCGGTCGAGGCTCCCGGCTTGTCCGGACGGGCGCGGGCAATGTCTCGTGTGATCTCGATCAGTTTCCTTGGATTGGTGTGGCAGGTGAAACAGTGGTTCTCCTGTGGACTCGTTTGAGCCACCGGTCTGTTGAAGCCGCCCACCAGGCCGAGGGCGAACGTCAGTCCAACGGCTGTCGTAAGGGTAACGGCTTTCATGAACTTGCTCCTTGCCTTGGCTGCCGTTTTACCGGGAATCCCTATGAACGCCCGGCATGCAAAACTTCCCATCGTCCAATGTGTTGGCCACGTAGGCCTCCAGCACGCGTTCGATCTCTCCGGAGATGCCGCTGATCAGATCCACATGGGTGCTGGACAGCAGGTTTTCCAACACTTCACTAATGCCGCCGCAGATCACCACATCCACAGACGACTTTTGCAGTAACGTCACCCGCTCGGTGAGTGTCATCGCGTCGAGGTACAACTCCTTTCGATCCACCTCATGCCCCCTTTCGATGTCGACGAGCAAAAGCCGTGTGCAGGAATCGAGAACGGGCGACACCCTCATCCGGAATATGGGTATGGCGACACGCGTCAAAGCAGGGCCTGTCCAATGATTGGGGTATGATTTCTTTTGAAAGATCGCTCGAATTGAAGACTCCCCGCCACAAGCGGAGGGGAATGTGCTCACTACTGCCGGTTCAGACAGGGAGAGGGCGAAGAAAGCGGGATCGGAGTGTTGGCGATTTTTTCAGCGCACGATCTTCAGCACAATCGGGAGTTGCAGGCAATCGATCTCAGAAGCATTTGGTCGATGCCCTAGCAAGATTTGAGCCGGAATGGGGATGTGAGCTGAATTAAATTTATCCTATTGATTTTAAAAGGAATAAAAGAAAAATCGCTGCGGTTACGAAAAGTCCGGTCGATAGAGATGGAACCAACTGCACTCTATTTGCTCCAAAAAAGGGAACATAGTGCCCCCATTGGGGGGGGTCGACAAGAAACGGCCCAGGGCCGGACCGGCGCCTGTCATCGGCGCACAGAAAAGCGTCAGGCATTTGGCTTCTTGCGAGCAAACGATGGACACACGGCCGGCAAGTACGGTGCGGCCGCAGGGTCTCGCTTGCGTGGATGCGCAAAACGTTGCGTCGATCCCGGTCGGCAGAGCCGATTGACACGCAATTGCCAAGAAGATTACAGTAGGATTCACTGAGAACGGATACGCAACGCAAATAACGGCCCCCTTTCCGGCGGGAACGCCTCACGCTTCGACAAGCATCCGATTGGGGCTCTTGATGAATTTACCCAAGGGACAGATTCGGGAGCACGTTCAGATCATCCTGGACAGCATTGCGGACGGTGTCTTCACGGTCGACATGGAGATGTGCATTACCTCGTTCAACCGTGCGGCGGAGCAAATTACGGGAATTTCCAAACATGATGCCATCGGCCGCCCCTGCTTCGATGTTCTGCGGGCCAACGTCTGCGAAGAAAATTGCCTGCTGCGGCAGACAATCGAGACCCAAAAGCCCGTGATCAATTTCCCCGTCTACATCCTGCGCGCTGACAAGAAATCGATCCCCATCGGAGTGACCACCGCCCTTTTGAAGGATGCCGGCGGTCGGATCATGGGTGGGGTGGAAACCTTCCGGGACCTGACCGCGGTGGACAAGCTGCGCAAAGAACTCCACAAAAAGCACTCTTTCGAAGACATTGTAAGCAAAAACCCCAGGATGCTCGATCTTTTCGCTATCCTTCCCCAGGTCGCCGAAAGCAACAGCAGTGTGCTCATCGAGGGGGCCAGCGGCACCGGAAAGGAGCTCTTTGCCAGAGCTCTGCACAACAGCAGCTACAGAAGACAGGGCCCTTTCGTGGCCGTCAACTGCGGTGCTTTGCCCGATACACTCTGCGAATCCGAGCTTTTCGGATACAAGGCCGGCGCCTTCACCGATGCCAAAAAAGACAAACCCGGACGCTTTGCCCTGGCACAGAACGGGACGATTTTTCTGGACGAAATCGGCGACATCTCGCCGGCCGTTCAAAGCCGTCTTCTCCGTGTCTTGGAAGAAAAAGTCTATGAGCCCCTCGGCTCCACGGCAGCCAACAAAACCAACGCCCGCGTGATTACGGCAACAAATCGAAATCTGGAAAAGCTGGTGAAGGAGGGTTCGTTCAGGGAGGATCTCTATTTCCGGATCGACATCGTCAAGCTTACCCTGCCGCCTCTTTGTGAGCGAAAAGAAGACATTCCGCTGCTGGCAGACCATTTCATAGACCGCTTCAATTATCTCAGCGGGAAAAAGATTGTCGGGATATCCCGAAAGGCCATGGCTGCGCTGATGCTGCATGATTGGCCGGGAAACGTGCGGGAGCTCGAGAATGCCATAGAGCACGCTTTCGTGCTCTGCCAGGAGGGAATTATCCGTCTTCATCAGCTGCCGACGCGGGTGGTCCCGACAGAAGAGGGAACGGTCAACGGTGCGGGCTTGACGTTGAAAGATGCGGAGAAGCAAACCATTCTGCAAGCCCTCCAGAGAAACGGGTGGCGAAGAATGGCCACGGCCCGAGAGTTGGGTATAGACAAGAACACCTTGCGGAGAAAAATCATTCGTCTCGGCATCGTCCAGCCGCCATCCTGACGAAGCGAGGGGTTCGTCCCACTTCAGGGTCACAATGGATTGGATGGATGGAGCCGGCAGGCTTTTCCCAAGCACTCCCTGTTGAGATGGTGCTGACCACAGACCGGACGGAAATCGGCCTGGAGCGTTACGGGCAAGACCGATGCGGAAATTTCGGCAGCCTTGGAAAACGCGATCCAGCAGTCCCGTTGACAGCAGCGTGCCGCCTTGAGCTTGGCGATTTCCTCCAGCACATCGGCGGTGACACGCTGGACGGTGCTTCGTTCCGCCGCCTTGGTGGGATTGGCATCGATCAGCAGGCTGAAGGCAATGCCGACACCCACCGCTGCGCCGCACACACCCATGAAGCCGCAAAATCCTCCGGCGATGCTTCGCCCGCGGTCGATGCCTGCCTCGAGCAGGCTTTCGGACACCTCACCCCCCAGATTTCGAAAAGCGGCCAGAATCACGCCCGGGACCATCGCGTGGTATTCCGGCCCGTGCATGGGAATCGATGGGTGACGTCGGATCTGCTCGAAAATCCGCACCATATCCGTCTCGCCGGTGTGCAGACAAATCTGGCGGATCACCGCCGTTCCGTCCTGCGAATGGCATCGGTCGCAAACATAGTGCCCGTGTTCGCAAACGCTGTTGGCCGAGAAAGAAGCGCCGCAGTAAACGCAGGTCCGTTGCCGGGGTCGGCTCTCGTAAACGAGCGGCGCTTCGCACACCATGCATCCGACGGCGTGTTTTCGACCCGTCAGCGGCTTCGTGAGCGTTCTGAGGTCGGGCCGCCGCTCCCCGGCGGTTTGCGGTGCCGTGTAACAGGCGCAATTGTTCTCGGCGTCGACGTTGAGCACATGACCGTGGTCGTCCAGGACAAAGAGCTGCCCGCCCATTGCCTCCGCCGTGAGTCGATCCAAAGGGGCGGTCGTCCCTCTGGGCAGCAGGCGATGGTCCGGTGTCACGAGAAAGGGAAGCGGTCCACGGTAGACGACGGACACCGGATCGGCTGAAGCGGGTTTGACGGCCGAATAGGTGAGGGAGAAAAAGAGATGCCCGTTGACCTCCCGGTAGGGGAACCGCTTCTGCAGCATCACCGCCTCAAAGCCCGTCTCCTCCAGCAGCGCCGATAGGTGCCGGACGGTCAACGCACCGGCGATGCACTCTCCTTTCAGCTTTTCGTCGTTGCGAATCGCCGGGTCGGGCTCTGTCTCGCAGACGATGTCTGCGATCACCAGCCGGCCGCCGGGGCGAAGAACCCGATGGATTTCAGTATACGCCTTGCGCTTGTCCATTGACAGATTCATGACGCAATTGGAGATAACGATATCGAAGGCGTCGCTTTCCACTGGAAGTTCCTCCAGATAACCCTTGTGGAATTCCAGGTTGTCGTAGTGCAGGTTTTCGGCGACCAGGGGCTGTGCCGCGAGGGCCAGATCGAGCATCGCATCCAGCATGTCGACACCGACGACCCTGCCGTTGCTACCGGTCAGCCGCGATGCAATGAAGCACTCCACCCCACTGCCGCAGCCCAAGTCCAGGATATGTTCTCCTTGCCGAATATCCGCATCCAGCACGGGGCTGCCGCACCCGTAGCCCCGGAAGCGATAGGCCGCGGGGATGTGAGAGATCAGCGGTTCGTCGTAGCAGACCGGGTTCAAAATTTCCGACTGGGTATCCCCTGCCGCTGCAGCGTAAAACGTCTTGACGGTGGTCAGGCTGTCAGCCTGGGCGGCAGCCAGCAGGCAGTTGGAATGCACGAGCGCCACCTTTCCGTGAGCGCCGCAGCTTTCAAGAATTTCCCCCATCTGCAAAACGATGCCGGCTTCCTTTCGGGGATGCCGGTCGACCGCCGCCTCGCCGATAAGCCAAAGGGCGGTCATTTCGTGAAGCTTTTCATAGGGATCGTCCCCCAGCCACGACCGGTTGTGCAGGAAGCTGTGGTCCGGATCGCCGCCGCCGAGGATGAAGCGCAATGGAGAGTTTTGCCTGGAGGCGCTGGCTTTGCGGATCTGCTGCAGCACGGCGCTGTTGTGCCAGGCGGAAATCAATCCGGAGGACATCTCCGTTGCCACCTCTTCCATACCGACCAATGCGGCCGAAGGGTACAGCCGTCCATCCGGCCCCACCGCCAGCGACTCCCACCCGGCCGTGCTGCCGTCGTGGATCGTTCCCGCAGGAGCGAAGACCTGGGTTTTCATCGCTTCCAGATTGTCGATGGGAATTCCCTGTTTCTTCGCCCGGGAGGCGGACCGCATCAGGTTCTCGAAGATGGCCTCGTTGCCGACGAGATGGGACTTCTTTCCCCTGCCGCGGACGAAATACCACATGAAGTGGAGGTTGCTCGCACCCATGTCGGCGGCCCAATCAACGACATCCGGCATTTCGCTCGCGTTCGACTTCGTGACGCACATGGAAAGGGTATAGGGGAATCCGCGCCGCTGCAGCCGCCGGCAAGTCTGCGTGAGGCGGTCGAAGGCACCCTGCCCCCGAAGGCGGTCGTGGGTCCGGTGCCGACCGTCGATGCTGATCTGCAGGTGGAAGAAGTCCGGATCCGGGTGGAGTTCCGCCAAAAAGGGAAACAGCTCCAACCCGTTGGTGAGCATCACGACATGGGTCTGTTCATACGCCAGCAGGTGACGGACGACCGTCGCCACCTCCGGATGAACCAACGGCTCGCCGCCGGTCAGGGCAAAAAGCCGGCATCCGGTTTGGTGGGCTTCGCGGGCGATGTCGAAAATGCGGGAAGCCGCAAGCTCCGCATCGTCGGCGGGCGAGGAAGAAAACAGGCAGTGAGCGCAGGCCATGTTGCAGCGGTTCGTCAGGTGAAACCAGAGTTCGCTGATTTTCTCCAGGCTCAGGAAATCCCTTCTTCCGGAATATACAACCGGCCGACTTTCGGGAATTCTGGACAGAAACTGCAGCATTTCCATGTCCCCGTTCGGAGAACAGCCTTCGGCCATGGAGCGAAGGAGCTCGTCTCCTCTTCGGTTCGGAACGAACCAGTTCGGTTCATTGTTGCTGAAATAGATGGGCTTATCTCCCTGAACAAACCGGGTCCACGGAAAATCGGAATTTGTCATCCGGTTTCCTCCGAATCGAATCATCGCTGTTGCGCCCTCGCAGGGCGGCCGCCATGCATAGATCCTACATCCCTTAACGATCTGGGTGAAAATTGCAACCCCTCGCGGTTCGCTTACCGAACCTTTCCATGATGACTTCTATGGCGCTTGACAGAATTCCGTGCCGGTTACGGCATGCAATGGATTGGAACCGCAGGGATCGAGCCCGTTCCGGACTTTGCGGTCTGAGGGGGCATCGAAATAGACTCCCCCGGTCGACGGGATTGAGGTTGGACGGATTTTTCGACGGGAAGACTCGCCACACAGTGCTCGGGGCGTTCATGCCGTGGCGGCAGTTGCTGGTTGGGCATCATCGCGCAGGCGCACCGCACTGCTTTTTTGGCGCTTTCCGTCAGATCGGTGGCATGAAGGATGCCTCAAGCAGGTTCGGGCGGCCCCGAAGGGCCGCCCGAAGGGCACCAGGTCTGTGCCTCAGATGTGATCTTCGCTTTCGATCAGATGTCGTAGTACAGGAAGAACTCGTGGGGGTGGGGTCGCAGTTTGACCTGGTTGACCTCTTTTTCCGTCTTGTATTCGACCCACATGTCCAGCGCGTCCTGAGTGAAAACATAGCCCTTGAGCAGGAAGTCGTGATCTTCTTCCAGGGCGGCCAGCGCCTCTTCCAGAGAACCCGGCGCGGAGGGAATCTCGGCCAACTCCTCCGGAGGCAGACCGTAGATGTCCTTGTCCAGCGGATCGCCCGGGTCGATCTTGTTTTCGATGCCGTCGATGGCGGCCATGAGCATCGCGGAAAAAGCCAGATATCCGTTGCAGGACGGGTCCGGCGTACGGAACTCGATGCGCTTGGCCTTGGGAGAGGCGGAATACATCGGGATCCGGACGGCCGCGCTGCGGTTGCGGCTGGAATAGGCCAGGTTCACCGGCGCCTCGAACCCGGGCACCAGTCGCTTGTAGCTGTTGGTGGTGGGGTTGGAAAACGCACAGACCGCCTTGGTGTGCTTGAGAATGCCGCCGATGGCATAGAGCGCTTCCTGGGAGACCCCGGCGTACTTGTCGCCGGCAAACAGCGGCTGCCCTTCCTTCCAGATGCTGATGTGGGTGTGCATGCCGGTGCCGTTGTCCTCGAACAGGGGCTTGGGCATGAAGGTGACGGTATGGCCATGCCGGTAGGCGACGTTTTTGAGCACGTACTTGAACCACATCAACTGGTCGGCCATCTGCAGCAGCGGCTGAAACCGCATGTCGATCTCCGCCTGGCCTGCGGTGGCCACTTCGTGGTGCTGGGCCTCGATGGCGATGCCGAGGTTTTCCAGGGTGAGCAGCATCTCGCTCCGGAGGTCCTGGAATTTGTCCATGGGGGGCACCGGAAAGTAGCCTTCCTTGTGCCGCGGCTTGTAGCCGAGGTTCGGGCACTCGTCCCGTCCGCTGTTCCAGATGCCCTCCACCGAGTCGATCTCGTAAAACGCCCGGTGGCGGCTGGACTCGAAGGCGATGCTGTCGAAAATGAAAAATTCGGCCTCCGGACCGATGTAGGCCGTGTCACCGAGACCCGAACTCTTGAGGTAGGCCTCGGCCTTGCGGGCAATGTAGCGTGGGTCCCGCGAGTAGGACTCCAAGGTCACCGGGTCTTTGATGTTGCAGATCAGTACCATCGTGGGGTCGGCGAAAAAGGGGTCGATCTTGGCAGTATCGGCGTCCGGCACCACGAGCATGTCGCTGGCGTTGATGGGCTGCCATCCGCGGATGCTGGATCCGTCGAACCCGAACCCTTCTTCGAAGCTGGACTCCTCGAGCTCGCTTACCGGCACCGAGAAATGCTGCCACAGCCCCGGAAAATCCATAAACCGTAGATCGACAATCTTGACGTTGTTCTCCTTGGCCATACTCAATACTTCGGCAGGTGTCATCGTGCTCTCCTTTGATAGTGTGGATGGTGCGTCATTGCGCGTTTACGAAACCTTGCGGCGGTTCGGCTTCGATGCCGGCCGAACCGTACTCTACAGGGCTTCCTTTCCCCTCTCCCCTGTCCGCACCCGGAGCGCTTCCTCTACGGGTAGGACGAAGATTTTCCCGTCGCCGATCTTGCCGGTGTTGGCGGCCTGTTGAATGCAGTTGACCACCTCTTCCACCTGTTCGGCCGCGACGACGATTTCGATTTTCAACTTGGGAATGAAATCCACCACGTACTCTGCGCCGCGGTAGATCTCCTTGTGCCCCTTCTGGCGACCGTAGCCCTTGACCTCCGATAGGGTCATCCCCTGGATGCCGATTTCATTCAGTGCGTCTTTCACATCATCTAGCTTGAAAGGCTTGATGACGGCTTCGATTTTTTTCATGGTGCAGACTCCTTGAAAGTGCGCTGGCGATCAGCTGTATCATTCGATTTCAAAGGCCCGTTCGCCGTGCAAGGCGTTGTCCAGACCCACCCTCTCCGACTCTTCGTCCACCCGGAGTCCGCCGGTAACGGCTTTGGTCACATAGGCCAGCACCAGCGTGCCCACCGCCGTGAACGCCGCGGTCCCGATGATGGAAACGATCTGGATCCAAAGCTGATTGGGGTTTCCATAGATCAGCCCCCGGCCGGCATCGTTGATGGCGGGGCTGGCGAAGATGCCCGTGGCCAGTGCGCCCCATGCACCACAGATGCCGTGCACCCCGAAGGCATCCAGCGAGTCGTCGTAGCCGGCCTTCTGCTTGACCACGGCCACGAAGAGAAAGCCCAGCAGACCCGAGGCGATTCCAATGACCAAGGAGGCTGTGAAGTTGACGAAACCCGAGGCCGGAGTAATGGCCACCAGGCCGGCCACAACCCCCGATGCCAGACCGAGGATGGTGGGCTTTCGATTCACTGCCCATTCAGCAAACATCCAGGAAAGCCCCGCAGCCGCAGCCGAGGTGTTGGTGACCAGAAAAGCGGACGCGGCGATGCCGTCGGCGGCAAGTTCGCTGCCGGCGTTGAAACCGAACCACCCGAACCACAGCAGGGCAGCCCCCAGGGCCGTCAGGGCGATGCTGGAAGGGAACATGGCCTCCTTGCCGTAGCCGATGCGCTTTCCGAGCACAAGGGAAAGCACCAGACCGGCGACACCGGCATTGATGTGCACGACGGTCCCGCCGGCGAAATCCAGCGCGCCCATGCTTCCCATCCAACCTCCTCCCCATGCCCAGTGGGCCACCGGCGAGTAGACGAAGGTCACCCACAGCACGGCAAACACGATCCAGGAGGAGAACTTCATGCGGTCCACCACGGACCCCAGCACGAGGGCTACGGTGATGGCGGCAAAAGTCATCTGAAACAGCACGAACACGAAAGTGGGGATGGTACCGGATACACTGTCCACGCCGATCCCGGCCATGAAGAAATGGCTCAGATCCCCGAAAAGTCCCCCGACGGAGGGGCCGAAGGCGATGGAATATCCCCACATCATCCAGACCAGGCAGCCGATGCAGTAGGCCGAGAAGGTCATGGCGTAGGTGTTGAGCAGATTTTTATAGCGGGACATTCCGCCGTAGAAAAGGGCCAGGCCGGCGGGGGTCATCATCATGACCAGGGCCGTGGCGACGATAATCCAGGCCGTGTCGCCGGTGTCGATGGCATCCGCGGCATAAGCAGAGGTCATCGGCAGGAGCACCCCTGCGGCAGCCAACAGCAGCTTCTTCATCATGTCGGACTCCTTCTCCTAGTTGCAGTTCGCGGTTGTTGGTTGTCGGATACCGGACGGGGTCAGCGGCGGATCGAAGTGTGCGTTCCCGCCAACACGTCCGAGAGTCGCTCTCGAATGGTGTCGACCTGTTCCTGGGTATCGACCTTCTGTCCGTCGAAATCACGAACGTAGAAAACGTCCACCACCTGGTCGACGAAGGTGGCGATTTTCGCCACCCAGATATCCAATCGGCACTGCAGCAGCGTATCGGTCAGGCTGAACAGCAGCCCCGGAAAATCGTAAGTGAACACTTCGATGAGGGTGAAAAAGCTCGAACTTTCATTGTCGATGACGACGCGATTGGGCCGGTCCAGGGGCTTGGTTTTCCGGGATCGAAGCGCGGAAATCTTGTCCTTTAGCTCATCCCCGAGATCCAGTTCGCCGGCCAGCGCTTTTTTCAGATGACCGGCGGCACGATCCCATCGCTCGCTTTCGAAAATCTGGTCCGGCGGCGCCTTGACCTGAAAAATGTCCAAGGCAATGTTGTTGCGCCAGGTGAAAACCTCGGCACCGAGAATGTCCAGGCTGTTCAGCGTAAAAACCCCCGAAATCTGTGAAAACAGGCCCGGCCGGTCCTTGGCGCAGACGGTGACCCTGCGGGTGTCGGAGTCATCCATGGTGGTGATGTCCCAGACGAAATCCGCATCTCCGATACGCCGGAACAGGTCGATGTGCTCCTGCATCTCCTCTACGGAAGCGGCCATGAGATAGCGGGGAGACATGACGGAAAACAAGTCCGCCAGCACCGCCCGCTCCTCCTCGCTCCGCGCCGTTTCCAGCACCCGGGTTCTCTTCTCTTCGGTCATCTCCACCACTTCCCCGGAAGCGAGCTCACCGCGTTCCAGGATATTGAGAATCTTGAAGAAGAGATCCCGCAGCAGCGCTGCCGTCCATTCCGTCCAGGCCTTGGGACCGGTGGCCATCGAGTCCGCCACGGTAAGCAGGTACAGTTGTTTCAGCAGCCGGAGGTCCTTGATCTGGCGGGCACAGACGATGGCGGTCTCTTCGTCGTTTACGTCGCGGCGCGTCGCGGTCTTGACCAACAGCAGATGGTGCTCCACCAGAAAGCCCACCGTATCCACTTCGGCGCTCTTGAAGCCCTTGGCCTTGAGAATCCGACGGGCCGTTCGTGCGCCGGTCTTGCTGTGGTTCTTCCCGGGATTTCCCTTTCCAATGTCGTGCAGCAATGCGGCCCACAGCAGAAGCTTGCGCCCCGGAGTGCTTCGGTACAGCTCACCGCAGAGCGAACTCCCCGTTTCATCCGCCTCGGTGCCAAATGTCTTCAGGGTCTGCACCACACGCAGCGAGTGCTTGTCCACCGGGTAGAGGTGGTATTCGTCGTACTGGATGCGGTGCACGATGTTGCCGAATTCGGGGATGAACCGCTCCAGAAAGCCGGTGGCCAGCATTTCCTTGAGTACGTTGAAGGCGGGCACCGGCGTGGTCAAGATCCGTTCGAAGACGCGGATTACCTCCGGAGATGCGGAAAAGGATGCGTCCACCAGGTGTCCGAATTCCTTTACCAGGCGTTTGGCCTCCGAACTCAGGGGCACTTTCAGCTGAGCGCTTTCCCAGAAGATTCGGAGCAGCAGCGGAGGGTCCTCCAGAATCGCTTCCGGCGATGCAAAATGCAGCCGGTCCTGAACCACACGCAAGCCCGGCGTGTCGGTCGTTACGCTTTTGGGCCTCCTTCGCCTGCGCTTGTTGGCATAGCCCTGTTCGTACAGAAACATCAAAAACTGGTTCTTGATGTAGTCCATCTGCGCGTGGAGTTTGCTCAGAAATACCTCCACGGGCTGCTGACCGTTTCCTTCGGCGAAGTCCATGGCATCGGCCATGCGTACCTGATGCTCGAAGTATAGCTGGTCGCATTTGCGGCCGGTGAGATGGTGCAGGCGGTTGCGGACGCTCCAAACAAAGTGCAGCGCCGAGCGCAGGCTTCGATACTCGTCGTGGGAGAGGTACCCGTAATATTCCAGGTCGCGGGGCTGTTTGATGCCCGATTTGATGTGGCCCACCCACAGCATGGTGTGGTAATCACGCAGTCCTCCCTTCCCTTCCTTGAGATTGGGCTCCAGCCGATAGGTGGAATCGCCGAAGCGACGATGACGCTCCTGGTTGGTGTCGATGAGCCAGCGGATGACGTCCCCGGACTTGCGTACCAGGATACGGCTGCGGATCTCCTCGGACAGACGGGTGTAGAGGTTGGACATCCCGCAGATGAACCGTGCGTCCAACAGGGATGTGAGCACTTCATAGTCGCTTCGGGCCAGGGAAAGGCATTCCTTTATCGAGCGCGTGGCGTATCCAACATCCAGGCCGATGTCCCAGAGGGGATAGATGACTTCCCGGATCAGCCGGTCCGCATGGCCAGGCACCTTTTTTTCGAACAGAAACAAAAGGTCCACGTCCGAGTAGACGCACTGCTCGCCCCTGCCGTACCCGCCGAGCGCGATCATCACGTACGGGTTTCGAATCAGGTCCAGGCTCGGCCCGACCCGGCTCTGCTGAAAGCTTTCCTGGAAATAATCGTCCAGAACCCGGCTGTGCCTGTCGAGAAAGTCGATGCTGTCTTCCTCCAGGAAATGCTCGATCAGGTGCTCCCGTTCTCTCTTCAGCGTGGCGGCAACGGGTCGGTCGTTTCCTGGCTTCTGTGCGGACACTGCCATGGGTTTTCCTCGAGTATCCCGGAGAGGGTTTCGGTCCGGGAGGGTAGGTATAGGTTTATCGGCGCCATAATTCTGCAATCCGCATGCCAGAATAAAAATATGAATATTTATCAATAATATTGATAAATTATAGTAAATATTCCGCAGGGTCGATCAGTGCAATACATTACAATATTGTTATTTTTGGATTGAATTAAATACAAAAATGTATTCTCATTTTTCTAATTTCCAGCAATCTGCCGGAATCGCTGCGCCGTATGCCGATGCTGGGGCGCCCTCCAAAAAAACGCCCGCAAACCGAGTGTCGCGGCTTGCGGGCAGGTTGTCGGATGGTACGGGGCCGCCCGATCGGAGCGGCCCTCTCGCTTGGGTTTTAGGTTTGCTCGACGGGCTTTCCCGCACCGCCGTATACACCGGAGGGGGAGCCGGGGCCGCCCAGATCGAGGGATCCCATTCCGGCAACGCCGGAGACCTCGAAGTCGGGGTACGCATTTCCTCCGTGCTCGGAAAAATCCAATCCCTCCATCTCTTCCTCTGGAGAGACGCGCAGACCTATGGTTTTGTCGATGAGCTTGAACATGATGAGGGCCACCGGGAAAACCCAGATAAAGCAGGCGGCGATCCCCAGCAGCTGCACACCGATGATGGCCGTGGACGTGCCGCCGATGTTGAAGATGCCGGCAGCCAGGGTTCCCCAGGCGCCGCAGACGCCGTGAACGGAAACGGCGCCCACCGGGTCGTCAACGCGGATTCGGTCGAAGAACATGACCGAAAAGACCACCAGCACGCCGGCCACCGCGCCGATGATAATGGCGCTTGTGGGAGTGACGTTGGCGCAGCCGGCCGTGATGGCCACCAGACCGGCCAGGGCGCCGTTGAGACTCATGCCGACTTCGGACTTGCCGAACTTAATCCAGGAGGTGAACATCGCGAAGGTGGCAGCAGCGGCAGCGGCCAAATTCGTATTGACGAAGATCATGGCAATGCTTTTGTCGGCCGTCGTGGTGGATCCGGGATTGAAACCGAACCACCCCAACCAAAGGATGAAAACGCCCAGGGCGGCCAGCGGCATGTTGTGGCCGAGAATGGGCTTGATTTTGCCGTCCTTGGTGTATTTGCCGAGTCGGGGACCCAACACGATGGCCCCGGCCAGGGCGGCCCACCCGCCCACGGAGTGCACCACTGTCGATCCGGCGAAATCAATGAAGCCCAAACCTTCCAGCCAGCCGCTGCCGTTGAACAGACTTCCCCAGGCCCAGCTGCCGAAGACCGGATAGACGATGGCGCTCACCAGGGCACTGTATATCAGGTAGCCCGAAAACTTGGTCCTTTCGGCCATGGCACCGGACACGATGGTGGCGGCAGTGGCGCAGAACACGACCTGGAACATCCAGAAGGCCAGCACCCAGGGATCTCCGTCCGGGGTGAAGTCGTTGAGAAAGAATCCAGTGGTGCCGAACCATCCCGTGGAGCTGGCACCGAACATGATGCCGAAGCCGACGGCCCAGAAGGCCAGCGAGCCCATGGAAAAATCCATCAGGTTCTTCATCAGGATGTTCACGGCGTTCTTGGCCCGGGTAAAGCCGGTCTCGACCATGGCAAAGCCTGCCTGCATGAAAAACACAAGCGCCGCGGCGACCAGGGTCCAGAGATAGTTGGCATGGGTCTGAACGAGATCGATGGCCTCTTTGTTGGTCATCGGCGTTGGATCGGAATCGGCGGCGCCGGCAACGGTTGCAAAGGTCACCACGAAAAGAATGGAAAGCAGTATGCGGATCATGAATCAAACCTCCTTGGCTAGCATTCGGGTAAACGGTAAGTGGTATCGATGGCTCAAACGGCCTCTTTTCCCCTCTCTCCGGTGCGGATACGAATCGCCTCACCCACAGGGACGACAAAAATTTTTCCGTCGCCGATCTTGCCCGTGTTGGCGCTTTCGGCGATGGCGGCCACCACCTTTTCGGTGAGTTCTTCGTCCACCACGACATCGATTTTCAGTTTGGGGATGAAGTCCACCTGGTATTCGGTACCGCGGTAGATTTCCTTGTGGCCACGCTGCCGGCCGAAGCCTTTGACTTCGCTCAGGGTCATGCCGGTCACACCGATTTCGTTCAGGGCGTCCTTGACGTCTTCCAGTTTGAAGGGTTTGATAACGGCTTCGATCTTGTTCATCTAAGTTCTCCTTTACCGCATGAGGTATGGTTTTCCCGGGAATCACGCTTGTTGGGCCGATAGAAAAGCAAAGCATGTGCCAAACGGCGGAGAAAAGGGGGGTTTTTATATAATCTATTGATTTAATTGGATAATAATTTATAAAAGGATGAAGCTGAGGTCAATAAAATAAATACATAATAGTAATTTATCGATTTTTTATTCCATTTATGTAATCAATTAATCCGAATGCGGATCCGAATTCCCATTTTCCTTCCACGGCGCAACGGAAAGGAATATAGCGATTGGCAAAAATAGGTTCCGAATGAAACGGGTATTTCATGTTTTCGTGGGGGCGGGGTTGATCCCCGCCCTTCGTAGCAAAGCGGAGATCTCGGTTACAGAACCCAGAATAGCGGGTACCACCAACGGGAGGGGATAAACCCCTCCCCTACGGTTCAAACCAAAAGCTTGATGAAACGGAACGGAATTCTGGCAACCATTTTAGAAACAGCCCATAGTGTTGTGTCCCGGATATTTCTTCAAAAAACATAGCCCCAGCAAAGCCTGCAGGCCATGACCGAGACGGGCCAAATCCGAATATCGAAATCCGAAATCCGAAACAAATCCAACGCACGAATGATCCTATGACCCAAATGGCTGACAGTAAATTATGGTATAAAAATCAAATAGATGAATTCCATGGTTTGGAACATTCGAATTTCGGTCATTCGATGTTGTTTCGAATTTCGATATTCGAATTTCGTGCTTTGTTGATCGACTCCTTTGGCTCGACGCAACACGAGACACTATCCTCATGCCCGTAGCCCGTGGGACAGAACACTATGTTAGCCTCTTGCAAAAGGGGAGCGGGTGTGGTTTAGGATACCGCGTTTTGGCCAGCATACATCCCGACACCGTCACCCGCTGACAAGGAGGTTGATTTGAAGAAGATCGAGGCCATTATCAAACCCTTCAAACTGGAAGACGTCAAGGACGCCCTGAACGAAATCGGCATCCAGGGCATGACCGTTTCCGACGTCAAGGGATACGGACGTCAAAAAGGCCATAAGGAGATTTATCGCGGAGCCGAGTACGTGGTGGATTTCATACCCAAGCTAAAAATCGAGATCGTCGTACCGGCGGAACAGGTAAAGCAGGCCATTGAAAAGATTCGAGAAGCTGCCAACACCGGCAAGATCGGCGACGGCAAGATCTTCGTACTGCCGGTGGAAGAGGCTATACGGGTGCGGACGGGAGAGAGGGGTCGGGATGCGATTTGAGCGTGGATGGATACGGGTCTAATACTTCGATGTCATGGCTTCCTGCAGGGCCGCCAGGTCCATTTCGTCAAGCTGGATCAGGAAGCGGATGAAGCTTTTGCAGTCCCTTTCACAGGTGTCCTGCTTCCAGGAAAGCATCCTTTGTTTCGGATTTTCGCCGATACTCTCCAACTTGTGCAGGACGCGGTACAATCCCTCGTACTCCTCCGGTTCCAGGTCGAAGAGGGCCCGGGTGAATTCTTCAAACGCTTCATAGGACGGGAAATCCTTCAGGGTCGTTTCCGATTCCGGCAGGATCATTCAAAAATATTCCTTTGATACCAATGGGTTGAATGGAAGCAAGAAGGGACAGCGGGGGCAAAAGCTTCTAGAAGCTATCTCAGAATTAGTATTTTCGTTCAAGGTCAAGAAGGATCCGAGTTTTCAGCCGCAGGAA
>JAJDOA010000279.1 GCA_022340405.1 Desulfobacteraceae bacterium
TACCATGGTGCAGGCCGGCTCGCTGTTGGAGGCCAACGGCGGGTTTCTGATCATGGAAGTCGATGCGGTGCTGATGAACCCCATGGTCTGGGAGGCCCTGAAACGCTCTCTTCAGAACAAGCAGCTGTATATCGAGGACACAAGGGATGACCCGGGGTGGGGGGCCGCCTCCCTGAGACCCGAGCCGATTCCGCTGGAAGTCAAGGTGGTGCTGCTGGGAAGCTACCGACCCTTTCAGGTGCTGCAGAATCATGACCCGAAGTTCAACAAGATTTTCCGGGTCCGTGCCGACTTCGATTACGAAGTGAAGCGCTCTGACGAGTCCCTGCAGCAGTACGCCCGGTTCGTTGCAAAGGTCTGCCGCGAGGACGGCCTGCTTGCGTTTACCGCAGACGGCGTCGCGGCTCTTGTGGAATACGGCAAAAGCCTCGTCTCCCAGAGGGAGAAGCTGTCGCTGCGCTTCGGTCCCATCGTGGGCGTCATCAAGGAGGCCGATTATTGGGCCCGTCGCGAACAGGCGGATCTCGTCACCACCCTCCAGGTGGAAAAGGCGATCCGCGAGCACCGATTCCGCTACAATCTCTACGAGGAGAAGATTCACGAAGCCTATCTGACGGACACCGTCCTGATCGACGTCGAAGGGGAGGTGGTCGGCCAGGTCAATGCGCTTGCCGTCTACCACATGGGGGACATTTCCTTCGGCCGGCCGGCTCGGATTACCGCCGAAACCTTCATGGGAAAGCACGGGGTGATCAATGTGGAGCGCGAGGCCAAGCTCAGTGGAAAGACCCATGACAAGGGCGTTTTGATCCTCTCCGGTTACCTCGGCCGGACCTTTGCCCAGAAGTTTCCCTTGAGCCTCTCCATCAGCATCACCTTCGAGCAAAACTACGGAGGCGTCGACGGAGACAGCGCCTCCTCCACCGAGCTGTACGCCATTCTGTCCAGCCTGTCCGGACTGCCCGTACACCAGGGCATCGCGGTCACCGGTTCGGTGAACCAGAAGGGGGTCCTTCAAGCCATTGGCGGGGTCAACCAAAAAATCAACGGTTTCTTCGACGTCTGCGAGGCCAAGGGGCTTACCGGCAAGCAGGGGGTGATCATTCCCCGCGCCAACGTCAAGAACCTCATGCTCAAAAAAGAGGTGCTGGAAGCGGTGGAGGCGGGGCGCTTTCACGTCTATCGCGCCGAAACCGTAGAAGAAGGCATCGAAATCCTTACCGGCGTTCCCGCAGGAAAGGCCGATCGGCGGGGCGATTATCCCCCCAAGACGGTGTTCGGGCGCGTACAACGAAAGTTGAAACAGTACCTGCGGCAGTCGTTACGCCTGAAAAAAGCGGACGGCACCAAGGAGGCCGCCTCCGACCTGTAACCGGAAGGACTGTAGAGGCCCTCCGCAAATCCTCTCCCGGCGCAACCGTCGTTGTCGAGGCTTTCGTTTCCGGCCTCGACCTGCGCCAAGCCGCTGCGATCGTGAACCCCAATCGACGTCATTAGACGACCCCACCCCCTTGGACCGGACGCGATGACCAACACCGACACCCACAGCGCTTCATTGGTGAAGCGCTACCGCTCCCTGGTGGACAGCCCCTCGGATTTCGAAGCGGCGATGCATACGGCGCCCTCCCGTTTTTTCTGGGTTCATCCGCTGCGCACCTCGCCGGAAACACTGTGCCCGCTGTTGCGTCGGGACGGATACCATCTGGAGACGCTGCCCTGGCAGCCGGGGGGCTTTCGCGTCCAGGGACAGGGGCAAGGCCTGGGCCGGCATTGGGCCTATCACGCCGGCCTGTTTCACATCCAGGATGCCGCATCCATGATGCCGGCGCGACTGCTGGATCCGGCCCCGGGCCACCAGGTTCTGGATCTTTGTGCCGCGCCCGGAAACAAAACGGCCCAGTTGTCGCTATCCCTTCTCAACACCGGAACGGTGGTGGCCAATGACTACGATGCCCAGCGTCTTCGCCCGCTGGTACGCAATGTCACCCGGCTGGGTCTTCTGAACGTGAGCACCACCCAGCACAACGGGACCGATTATCCGCCCGAAAGTGGACCCTTCGACCGTATTCTGGTGGATGCGCCGTGCAGCGGGGAGGGAACCGCACGCCGCCATCCGCATTTGCTCCAACGAAAACGCCGTCCCTCGGATGTCCTGCAAAGCGTCCAGTACGAGCTCCTGCGCCGGGCGGTTTGCCTTTGCCGCGTCGGGGGTCGGATCGTCTACAGTACGTGCACATTTGCACCGGAGGAAAACGAACGGGTGGTCAACGCCGTCCTGGGCGCTTTTTCCGGCCGAGTGCGCCTGTTGTCCGCCCACAGGAAGGGATTGCCGACCTCTCCCGGAGTGACGCATTGGAGGGAAGATGTCTTCGATGAGCGGTTGGAGAAGACCGCCAGGATCTGGCCGCATCTCAACGATACCGACGGGTTTTACATGGCACTGATGGAAAAGGTCGACGAGACGCCGCCAGCGATCCAAGGAGGTTTCGATACGAAGCGAACCTGTCAAAGAAGCCCCCTATACGAATCCCTGCAAGCCAAGGCTTCGGTGCAGAACGTACTGTCGGCCCGGTTCGGCATACCGGCCAAGGCGCTCGAAACGCTTCGGCTTGTATTCAAATCCGAAAAGCACGTGCACGCCGTGGCACGGGACCATCGCCCCCCACCCGGGCCGCTCGTCACGTTGGGGTTGCCGCTGTTGAACCTTCGCCTGCGGTTTCCGAAACTGACAACGGCCGGTGCGTTGGCCGTGGGCCATTGGGCGACGCGAAACGTCGTGGATGTGGATGAAGACCAGGCGTATGCCTATCTGGAGCGGAGATCGCTTCTGCTGTCGGCACGTCAGCGATCCGGTTGTCGTGGTGACGGGTACGTTCTGGTGCGTCACAAAGAATACGTCCTCGGGGTGGGACTGCTTTTCGAGGATCGAGCGGAGGTGCTGAGCTATTATCCCAAAGCGTTCGCCCTGCCGCCGCGACGTCCGGCGTAGCGGTTGCGCTATCCCCAGAACAGCAGGTTCAGCAGACGGCGCTGGTCATCGGAAAGGGGGTCGAAACGCACACCGACGCCATTGTCGGGATGCTTCCCGATGATGGTTCCCTGGATGGAAAGGGGCTCGGGGAAAATCGGCAGATCGACTCGGAGAGAAACGCGGCTTCCGGAAGAAGGATCCTCGGGAACCTGCAGGAGGGCGCCTCCAGTGCTGATGTTCGAAAGGCTGCCCTGCATCTCTTTTTCGGCGATTTGACACCGAACCGAAATGCGGGATTTTCTTCTGGGGGCTTTTCGTTGTTCGGGCATGGTCGTTCCCTGCCATCTTTTCGGCGTCGGTCTGACGCCGTGTCCTTGGCCCGGCGCCCACTTACCTTTCGAGCTTTTCACAACCATGCAGGAAGGTCAACAATTGAAGCCGAACCGGAAAAGGCAGGCGCGTTATATTGGTTGTCAGAAATCCGTTCCGTTTCCCTGATGGTCCTTTTATCGGAATCGGGATCGAAATCGCCATCGAGCATTTCCGTTGAACAACCGATTTCGACCCCGATCCCGATTTCGAACGATTACCAATCGGAACCTATTTTTGACAATCGCCATAACTGCAGCCTGCGGCGGAGATTCGATAGCGGGTGCGAGAAGTCCATTCCAATCCGTTTGAAAAACAGCTTACGGAACATTCTATGCGTGCCGCGTGTCTCCCCTACCCCTTTCTTCCCCAAACCGCGTAGACCGGATCGGAACGGAGCTGGGCGGGATAGTGCCGGTCGTTGCGGGGCCTCGGCAGCCCGCGGACGCTGTACGTGCGGAGGTCGCGGTAGGGCGCACTCCGTAGAAAATATTCGAGAACGAGCCCCATCCTTTCGAACTCGTGAAGCTCCCGCCACAGGCGGATGGCCTTGGGCGGGAACCACCGGTTGGAAAAGGTCACCAAAAATACACCACCGGGCGACAATACCCTGTAGATCTCCCGGAAGACCTCCATGGGATTGTTCAGGTACTCTACGCTCACGGTGCAGACCGCGGCATCGAATCCGCCGTCCGAAAACGGCAGCCGTGGCTCCGCATTCAAATCCTTTACTTCGTACCCGGTCAGCCGCGGATTGCGCTTCAGCTCCACTTCGTTGAGACCGACACCGACCAAAGCATCCAGATGCAGGTTCTGCGGGATGTGCGACTGCCAGCTGCTCATCAGATCCAGCACCCGCATTCCTTCTTTGAGGTGCCGGCCGTAGATCGTTTGCACCATCTCGATGGCCGTGTCGTCAATGTGCTGCACCATGCGCGGGCGCGCATAGAATTCGGAATCCGGCCGCTCGTCCTCCCGCCGAAACGGATTGTCGGAAAAGTAGTCCGTCGGTGTGCCGGAGATGCGCGCCTGCATGCCGGGTCCCGCGGCGACGCTTTCCAGCCAGTCCGTGCTCGTGCCACCGCGCTCGGTTTTTTTTCGCTCGACGTTGCCGATCATCATGGTCAGCGAGAGGTCGCGGTCCGAAAGCGGGTGGTTGAAGTCCACGTCGATGTGGCCGTTGTTCACGGCCCTGCAGCGAAACGGCTCCATGTTCACGCGATAAATTCCCGGCACCCCTTGCAGGAGGCCCCTCGGATAGAAGCGGCCCACGCGGGGGCTCATCTCCCGGTCTGAAAGGAACGAGCGGTCGAACTGACCGCTTTTTACGCGTAGCAATCGGCTCGGCTTCGCTCTTTCCACCGCCCCGCCCGGAGCGAATGTCACATGGACACTGTCGCCCTGCTGTGCCCCCATCATGCCGTCCACAAGCGCCTCGGGCAGAAGGTCCCTCCACACATTCACCCGCTCCGCGTGAAGCATCTCCGTGTGTGCGGCGGCCTCACTCTGCCACTGCAGTTGAAATACGGCGTCCAATTTGCTGTCGGTGTCGACTCGCATGCTTACCCCCTTCCTGTTTCCAGGGCCGCCATCCATCCCTGAAAAACGCAATTGAAATCTATTGGTCGCCCTAACGTAACAGTGGGCCGCGATTCTGCAACACCGGTAAAAATGGGGTATAATAAGGGTAAAAAACCATTAAAATGGAACCGGCGTCGTTTTTTCTCACCGAACGCGCGTTCCAGCCCCTACGGCTTGTCTTTCTGTCCAGCAGGGTTATGATGTGGTATCAAGGGCTGGTTTCCATCCAGACCCGTGATCCCACTTTCGGTTGAGGACCCTTCGACATGAATGACGACATGAACTTACTCGTTTGCGGGGGCGGCAAGGTTGCCACCGAGCTGCTCAAACGCCTCGGAGACCGCTGGCAAGTTACGGTGGTCGAAAAACAGGAAGGTCGACTCGGCGATTTTTCGCAGAATTACACCTGCGTCGCACGGGTGATTCACGGCGACGCCTCCAGCCCCGTCGTTCTCCAAGAGGCGATGCTCCAAAAGCAGCACTATGTCCTTTGCCTCACCGGGGATGACCGCGTGAACCTGGCCGCGGTCACATTCGCCCGGGCCAACGGTGTTCGCAACCTCCTGTCTCTGGTTCACGATCCGAACGTCGTGGGGCGGTTCCACGCCCAGGGTGCCCGCCCGCTGCTGATGACCGAAATGGTGGCCCGGAAACTGTTTCACTACCTGCAGGACCCCCGCATCAACGTAACCTCCTTTCACCGGGGCGAGGGAGAGGTTCTGGAGCTGGAGGTCGGCACGGACTTTCGCATTCCCTCCGGCAGCGTTCTTCCTTCCGACGAAGATGCCGGCTGGAAGTCCGTGGCCCTCTTTCGGGAGGACCGGCTGCTGTTTCCGGGCCCGGACACCCGCCTGCAGGAGGGCGACCGCATCGTGATCGTGGGAAAGGCCGGCGTATTCCAATCGGTCTGTACCGCTCTGGCGTGCGATTCGCCGCAATTTCCGCGCACCTATGGATCCAGTATCACACTCGGCCTGCCCGATTGGGAGGGGGCCGATCTGGACGATCTGCTTGCCGAGGGGAAGTACTTGGGCCAGAACACCAAGGTGGAGGCGATTCTGGCGCTTTGCGAGAGCGGCCAGTGCCATGCGCTCAACGACGGGGAAAAGCTGTCCAAGATGGCCGACCTTCAGGTCCGACCAGTCGAAGGCAAGTTTTTGGAGGATCTGAAAAAAACCTGCCGAAAAAAACGAAGCGGTCTTGCGGTCCTTCCGCCCATGGAAACCAACTTTCTGAAAAAGATCGCAAAGGCGAGCCACATCGCTTTGGCGCATGCATTGCCGTGTCCGTTGCTGATCGCCCGGCGAAGGATCCCCTACGATCGGATCCTGGTCCCCTTCAACGGGAAGCCCCGGTCGGAACAGGCGCTTCGGGTGGCCATGGATTTCGCCCGGCAAATTGATGCGTCGGTGACGGTTGCGTTGGTTCGAGAAGCGGATTTTCTCCACAAGGACGAGGACAATGATTCCCGGTGGACACAGAAACTCCTGGTTCGATCCCGGGAGCTGGCCCACGTACAGAAATTCCACGTGAAAGAGGAACTGTTGGAAGGAAACCCCGTATCCGAAATCATCCGCATCTGCGACGATTTCGACTTGATGGTCATCGGCAGCACCAGTTCCGAAAAGGATCTTTTCGAGCCGCACATCGGAGAGTTGCTGGTGCAAAAGTCTCCGACGTCGGTGCTGATCGTGACCGGGTGACGGGGATCGACCGCATGGAAATCAATCAAGCATGGTCTCTGCTGCTGGTCACGGTGGCCGCCGCACTGCTTCCCGGAATCAGCCGGTGGCTTCGACTACCGGCCATCGTCTTGGAAATCCTGTTCGGCGTCCTGTTGGGAAAGAGCCTGCTGAACCTCCAGCTTGGCGGAGAGTGGCTGTCGTTTCTGGCGCAGCTCGGATTTCTCGTTTTGATGTTTCTGGCCGGGATGGAAATCGATTTTCACATGCTGCGGCGGCAGAGCAAGGGGGAGTTGGGCTTTCAATTTCTGCTGTTCGGATGCACGGTTTCCCTGGCCTGCCTGGCCTCCTTTGTCATGGGGCAAGGCGTTTACCTGGCCCTGGTGCTGTCCACGACTTCTCTGGGGCTGGTGGTGCCTTCCCTGAAAGAAACCGGAATGGTGAAGACCCCGATGGGGCAGTCCATTCTCATCGCGGCAACGCTGGCGGATTTTCTCACCTTGCTCGGCATCACTTTCTACCTGCTCTACCACGAGTACGGCATGAGCTGGCGTTTTCTCGGACCGCTTCCGCTGTTCGTCGGATTCGGCTTTTTGCTGAAAATCGGCCGGCTATGGGCCTGGTGGCACCCAGACAAGGCCGCGCGTCTCTTGTCGCAGCAGGACAGCCTCGAGATCGGTGTGCGGCTCAGCCTTGCACTGCTGTTCCTGTTTGTGGCCCTGTCCGAAATGGTGCATCTGGAGCCGGTTTTGGGCGCTTTCATGGGAGGGGCACTGCTGTCGGTGGTTTTCAAGGAAAAGGGAAACCTGGAGGTCAAGCTGTCGAGCATCGGATACGGGTTTCTGATCCCGATTTTTTTTATCGACGTGGGAATGAACTTCGACCTGACCAACGTCCTGTCCCCCAACCAGATCGCCTTCACCCTGCAGCTCCTGGGTTTTGCGCTGTTGGTCAAGATACTGCCCAGCCTTCTTTTCCTTTGGAAGCGGGAGCCCCTGCCGCAGGTGTTGGGAACCGGAGTTCTGCTTTCGGCGCGGTTGAGCCTGATCGTCGTCGCCGCGACCATCGGAATGGAGGCCGGCTTCATTACCGAAGCGTTCAAGGATGCCATCATCCTTCTGGCCGTTCTGACCTGTTTGCTGTGCCCCAGCGCCTTCAAGGGGATGCAACGGTTCGTGGACGCACCCGCCGAAAAAGCGAATCCACCCCCCTTGCCCCCGGATCCGCTGTAACGGCTGGTTTCCGGACCGCCGGAACCGGTTTACCATCGACGATATCATGCATGGGAATAAAACGATGCTGCGATTCTTTTCTCAACTTCGAGCCCGTCGGTCCCATCCGGCGCACCGGCCCCGCTTTCGTGCCCTTATCGGCATGCTGTTTCTGTTCGCCATGATGCCGGCTACGGCCGATTCGGGTTGCCTGCGCGGCGACTGCTTCAACGGGCAGGGGGTCGCCGAAACGAGCGGAGGGGCCCGATACACCGGCTCTTTCCGTGACGGAAAGGCCCATGGGAGCGGAACGATCGTGTTCCCCAACGGCGACATCTACACGGGCGAGATGGCCGACGGCACCCTGCACGGGCGCGGCGTCTATCGCTTTGCCAACGGCAACCGCTACAAGGGAGACTTTGTCAAGGGCCGCATGGACGGCACCGGCATCTATGTCTACCAAAACGGGAACCGGTACGTGGGACAGTTCCGAAACGACAAGATGAACGGGGCCGGCACGCTGTATTTTCAGGAGGGCGGCAGCTACGCTGGGCAGTTTCGGGACGGTCAGCCCGACGGGATCGGAATGTTTCGTCTCCCGGACGGCAGCACCGTTCGGAAGAAGCTGGACTCGCTGCCGTAATCCGCGGAGCCAAGGAGAAGGTTGCAGGCGCTGCTCTCGTGCCGGGCCGGACTCAGGTATTCGCCGACCGCGAGGAGGATCGTAGGAATTTCTGGGAGGCGATCGCCGCCGCCATCACCACCAACCCCGCCACGTCCGTCTGGTAGCTCGGCCAGAAAAGCCCCAGGGCCGCGCCGGCGAAAAGCAGCGTCTCCAGCCAGGTGGCCCGCCGGAGGAAGTAGCGCTCCAGGCAGGAGGCGAACCCCACCAGCCCCAGGGTTGTAACCACCATGGTCCACCACACCTGCCAGTGCATCAAATCGTAGTCGTCCCCCATCCCCAGTAGGGGTCGATACGCCATCACGATGGGGATGATGTACAATCCCTTGGCCAGTTTCCAGGAGGTGAACGCGGTGCGCATGGGGTTGGCGCCGGCCACCCCGGCCGCGGCAAAGCTGGCGAGGCTCACCGGCGGGGTGACGTTGGCATCCTGCGAGTACCAGAAAACAATCATATGGGACACCATCAGGGGCACCCCCATATCCAGCAGCGCCGGGCCGGCCAGCGTGGCCAGGACAATGTAGGAGGCGGTTACCGGCAGCCCCATGCCCAGAACCAGGGAAGCGGCGCCGATGAGTAGAATGGCCAGCACCTCGATGCCGAAACTCAAATCGAGAACCATGCTGGAGAACTTCAGCCCCATTCCGGTGAGCGTGACCATTCCGACGATGATGCCGGCCGCCGCGCAGGCCACCGACACCATGATGGCATTGACGGCGCCCCTGTGCAGCGCGGAGACCACCTGACCCAATTCTTTCTTACCAAACGCTCCCAGGCTTTCGCGCTCCGGGGCCTTCCACCATCGGATGGTGTTGGCGGCCAGGCTGGCGGCCAGGGTGCTCATCACGGCGACGAAACCCGCCATCATCGGCGAGTAGTTGGCCATCAGAACGTAGATGAGAATAACCACGGGGATGATGAAATGAAGCCCCTCTCGGATTACTTCCAGGGCCCGCGGCAGGCTCTCCTTGGGCTGACCCTTCAGACCGTATTTCTTTGCTTCGTAATGGACGAAGATCAGCACCGTAAGGTAGTACATGATCGCGGGCATCAAGGCTACCTTGATGATGGTCAAATAGCTGATGTTGGTGAACTCGGCCATCAGGAAGGCACCGGCACCCATGATGGGCGGCATGAGCTGACCGCCCGTGGAGGCCGCCGCCTCGATGGCGCCGGCCACGTGGGGCCGGTAGCCGACCTTTTTCATCATGGGAATGGTGAAAGAGCCCGTGGCCACCACGTTGCCAACGGCGGACCCCGAAACCGACCCCATAAACCCGGAAGCCACCACCGCGGTTTTGGCGGGGCCGCCGGAGAAGCGGCCGGTCAGCGCGTAGGCCAGGTCGATGAAAAAGCTGCCGCCCCCGGTGACCTCCAGAAAGGCGCCGAACAGGACGAACACGAAAACGAAGGTGGCGGCGACGCCGATGGGAAGCCCGAAAATTCCCTCCGTGGTCAGCCAGAGCGTGGTGCTGATGCGTTCGATGCTGTAGCCCTTGTGGATGATCAACTCGGGCATGTAGGGCCCGAACATCGCATAGAGAACGCCTACCACGCAGATGCCGGACATGAACAGCCCGATCACGCGACGGCAGGCCTCCAGCACCAGAAGGGTGCCCACGATGCTCACCCAGCGGTCGGCCGCCAGCCAGTCTCCCTGGCGCTCGAAAATGGCGTCGAGGTTGACGATGATGTACACCGTGCAAACAATGGAAG
Source organism: Desulfobacteraceae bacterium (assembly GCA_022340405.1). GTDB lineage: Bacteria > Desulfobacterota > Desulfobacteria > Desulfobacterales > JAJDOA01 > JAJDOA01. The sequence goes on from JAJDOA010000279.1 coordinate 10,213, forward strand.
CGGCCACCAGCAGCCAATCCATCACGAGCCAGACGGTGAATTTGTCCTTGCGGGCTCCCTTGAACGGCGGCTTGAGCAGAAAGGTCAGGGTCAGAATCGCCGCCAGGTGAATGGAGCGCTGCACCAAGGCCGTCAGGGCCGCGATTCCAGCCGTGTACAGCTGGTACAGGCTCAGTGCGATGGCCACGGCCATCACCACCTTGGCGGTGGCGTTCACCAGCGTGGCGTTGCTGTCCGGGCGGAGTGCCGGTTTTCGCGCGCTTCCGTTAGTCATGATCGACTCCGAAACCGGGCGTTGCCGGGTGCGGGTGAATGCGCCGCCACACGGTGTAGAGAAAACCCGTGGGTCGCGCCGAGAACTGAACGGCGGCATGCGGGGCCATGGCCGAGAGGTTGGTTTGCGTCCCCCGCCACAGCACCGTGTGATCCACGCCGGGACTTCCCACCCGGAGCACGAAATCGCCCGTCGGCATGTGCATGTCTTCGATCACCTCATAGGGACCGCGCCGGACCATCCGGCCCACCCCGGGCATCTTGCCCATGCCGGCCCCGAACTTCAGATAGCGCTCTTCCTCGATGTAGATGCGGCCCTCTCCGTCCACGGAGTGTTCCTCCCAGATGGGCGCATTTTCCACCGAATGATAGTAGCGGATGGTGAAACGCTCTCCGGGCTTCAAAGGGAGCACCAGCAGCGGCGGCCCGCCGGCCACGGGGGTAATCCGCAGCTCCGTTCCTGCAGGGAGCCGCCAGAGTATCCATGTTAACGCAAAAGCCAGGCCGACGGCCACAGCAGCGGCCAGCCGACCCGGCCTCCAGGCTCCTTGCCGAGGTTCCCCCATCAGGGCATCAGTTTGGCGGGAACGGCGATTCCCTTTTCCTTGATGTACCGGATGGTGCCGGGATGAAGCGGAATCGGCGAGTATTTCACGGCATTTTCAGGCGTCGTGTACGACGCGCTGGGGTGGATTTTGAGCAAATAGTCGTTGTGCTCGTAGAGGGCCTTGACCAGATTGTAGACGAAGTCCGTCTCCAGGGATTTCTGGCAGATCATCACGTTCCAGACGCCGATGGTGCTCACCGGGTCGTCCACCCCGCGATAGACGCCGCCGGCCAGGTCCACGGACGCGTAGGTTTCGTTGGCCGCCAGGATCTTTTTCGTCTGCTCTTCGGTGAACGCGATGATCCGGATGTCGTGGGTGGTCGCCAGGTCCATGATGGAGCTCGTTCCGGGACCAACCGACCAGACGCCCACCTCGATGGTGCCGTCCCGCAGGGCGTTTGCGCTCTCGGTAAAGGACAGGCGGCTGTCGGTGTAGGAATCCAGCGGGATGCCCAGCGCCTTGAACACGGCTTCGGCCATGAAGTTCGTGCCGCTGCCCGGGCTGCCGCTGCTGATGTTCTTGCCCTTGATCTGTTCGATGTTCGTGATGCCGCTGTCCTTGAGCGTGACCACCTGCAGCAGGTTGGGATACATGATCGCCATTGCCAGGATGTCGTTCTTCTTGCCGTCGAATTTGCCCGTTCCGTTGTATCCGGCATCGGCGACATCGCCCATGACCTCCCCGATGACGGTCTCCCCCTTGTGGGCCAGCTTGACGTTCTCCACGCTGGCGCCGGTGACTTCGGCCACCGCCTTGACGCCGGGAACGTATTTGGACCAGATTTCCGCCACACCGCCGCCGTAGGGATAATAGATCCCTCCGGTTCCACCGGTGCCGATGCCGATGAACGTGGTCTTGGCGGAAGCCGGGCCGGCCAGGACGATGATGAGGGTCAATGCCAAAATCCATGCCAGAACCGTATTGTTTCGTTTCATGGAAACCTCCTCGTTACGTCGGAATTCGATTCGCTTCGCTGAGACGGCGGATCGCCGTTATTTCCCGGCCGTTGAAATCTTCAGCATGACACTGCCGGGTTTTTCGGTCATGGACTTTACGGGGTAGGTGAACGTGGCCGTTTCTCCGGGTTTGACCAGCCCTTTTTTGGTCGTTCTCGGAATCAGTCCGCCCACGGCTTTGCCGTTGTCCAGAAAGATATTGACGCGAAACCGCTGATCGCTGTCACCGGTGTTTTTCACACCCACTTTCATGTGCAATACTTCTTCCCCCTCCCACCGGTCGAAGTAGCAGGAAAACTCGGCCAGCTCCGCTCCGGCCCCGATGTCCTTTTCCAGCTTGTCATCGGGTGCACAGGGAAACATGTCTGCGGCCAAAGCCCCGGTAGTACACAGGAAACCGGCCGCCATCAGGAGGACCACCAACCCGACGAAAATACTCCTTTTCCGTTTCATTGTACCTCCTCGTTTGCAAGGGTGGACGTTGAAGAACCGTCTTTACCAATATGGAATTATCGGTGGAGATGGCGCGATTGTCAAATCCAAACTGTCACCGAGAGGCGGAGGGATTCGTTTCCTTCGTCCACAGGTAGAGAAAGAAGACAACGGCGAGGCAACCGCAGCAGAGCAGGTACACGGTGCGGAAGGAGGCCGCCCCGAGCGCGGCTTCCGGGTACCAGTGCTGCATCAGAGACCCCATGGTCTGCAAAAAGACGGCGGCGCCGATCATGGTGAAGAAATTGATCCCCGTCATGGCTGTCCCGGCCGTTTCGATGGGCATGCGCTCCTTGATGTGGGCGTACATGATGCCCCCGGCGCTCCGAGACAACCCGAAGGACAAGAAAAGAGCGGTCAACGCCGCCCATCCGGAGCCCTCGGGCAGCACGGCCATGACGGCCAGCAGTACGGCCATGCCGGCAATTCCCACCAGCACCACTCCCTTACGCGTGTGCAGCCAGTTGTCCGACAGCACACCCCAAAACGGCCCTCCCAGAACGAATCCCACGTTCATCAGAAAGATAAAATTGCCCGCGGCGACGGCGGACAACCCCATCCGGTTCATGAGGTAGGGGCCGGCCCACAGGGCCTGAATGGAAGCCCATATGCCGTAGTGGCAGAACGTGGCCAGGGAGATGATCCAGTAGTCTCTCATCCGCAGCAGCCGGCCGAAACCGGCGAACACATCGCGATAGCCCGGCCGCTTGCCGGCTCCGGCGGATCCGGAGGAAATCGGAGGGCGATCTCTCACGATCCAGAAAAACACCACGGCCAAGCCCAAATTGGTTGCGGCGAAGACCAGGAAAGCGCTTCTCCAGCCGATGGCCTGCACCAGAAGGACCAGCGGTGTGGTTGCGGCGATGTTTCCCAGGGTGCCGATGCTGAACACCAGCGTCGTCAAGGTGGCGAACTGACGCGGAGAGAACCACAGGGTGAGCAATTTGAAAGTGCCCATCAGGTTGCAGGCCATGCCGATGCCCAGCAGCATCCGGGCCACGATGAGGGTTTTGGCCGAATGCCCGCCGGCAAAGGTGACGGCGCCGGCCACGGCAACCAGGGACAGGAGGGTCATTGTGTACCGCGCCCCGACCCGGTCCAGGGAAAGCCCGATGGGTATCTGCGCCAGCGCAAAGGCATAAAAGAAGGCCGACGTGATCAGGCTCAACTGCCGAGTGTCCAGGGCAAGCTCCGCCATGAGCTCAGGGGAGATGACCGCGATGGTGACGCGGTAAAATTGAGACAGGACGAAAAGAGCCGTTGAAACGCCGAAGATGATCCAGCGTCGGCCCATCCCCGGCGCCGAAGACGCTCTCCCGTCGTGTCCTTTGGCCGCTGTCATGGCTTATCCGAGAATCAACCGCTGCGGATCGCAAATACGACGCAGAATGTCCAGTTCGTCCGCGGTCGGAGGAGAAACGGGTTTGGCGCGGGAAACGTCGACTTGAAAGGACATCCGATCCAGAACCGCCTCGGGTCGGATGCCCGGATAGGTTCCGTCCAGGTACATCTCCCGGGACTTTTCGTCAAAGCGCATGATCGCCATGTTCGTGATGACCGCTGCCGGTCCGCCTCCAGCCAGTCCGGTGCGTTGCCGTGCTTCCGGCCCGTCCAGCCAACCGGGGCTGGTGCGGTAGTCCAGGCGCTCCACGAATTTGCGGGGCTCGTGCTGCATGAACAGCAGGGTTCGGCCGACAAAGGAGGCGACGTCGCAGGCTCCGCCGCTTCCGGAAAAGCGGACCCTGGGCGCGGCATAGTCCCCGATGACGGTGGAGTTGAGGTTGCCGAAGCGGTCGATCTGCGCCGCACCCAGGATGCCCACCACCCGGGGCCCGGTGAAAGGGTTCTGCATGGTGGCGAAAGCGTCGGCGAGGCCGCCGTTGACCGATGTCCAGAACATCACCCGTGAATCGGCCACCGCCATGGGCACCTCTTCCAGAAGCGAGTCCACGGCGCCGGTTTCGAAAAAGATGACACTGTTGGGCGCACTGATGTGTTTGGCGGCCATGGCCGCCACCATTGAGATCCCAGTGCCGCAGAACACGATCTCTCCGTCGCGGATCTCCCTTGCCGCGGCAACGGTCATCATTTCGCGAAGGGTGTAGTCGTCGGTGGAAGTCATGGTCCTATCTCCGATCGAGGTTGTTGGCGTAGCCGGTGCGGCCGTCGGCGCGGATCGCCTCCCGCCGTTCCGCGCCCATGCGATCCAGCAATTCCTCATGCCCGGAAACGCCGTAGACGAACGTTTCCAGATACGACTGCCAGCCCTCGTCGCTGGAAGCGTAGGTGCGGTAGTCGCTCAGATAGCGGGGATCGTAGTCGTAGTAGCGGAAGCAGGCCGTGGGATACGCCCCCCAGGGCACGGGAACCACGGCGTCGACGTTGAAAAACGGAATATGGTTCCGGTCGGGGTCGGAGCGCAGAGCCTCGGTCTCCACCACCTCCTCGCAGGTCAGCACCAGACGGCGCGCGGCCTTGGCCTGTTCCACGTCGGCAAAGGTCAGGCCCTGGATTCGCGCGGTGCCCTGGGCATCGGCCTGTTGCACGTGCAGCAGGGTGACATCCGGGTGGATGGCGGGAACCGCAACCAGCCGAGAAGCCCCCGCCCACCGCCCGAAGGGGTTTTCGATCACCGATAGCTTCCGGTCCGGAATGCGGGGGTCGGATCGCCGCAGCTCTTCGGAAAAGCCCCAGCGCTCCAGGAGGTCGGTGCCGAGACCCGAGCGGGTGGGCAGAAACGGCACGCCCATGGCTCCGGCCATGAAGCGCAGCGTCATCTGGTAGTTGGAATAGTCCTCCACAACGAGGCTTCCCTCTTCAACGGCCTTGCGGAAGCGGATGCAGGTGGGTGCGAATCGACCGGTGCCGCCGTAGGCGATTTCCAGTCGGGCCACGCATCCGGCTCCCACCAGCTCGTCCATGCCCTGCCCGTTGGAGTGGGCGTACAGATGCAGATTCCGCACCCGTTGCCGTATGATTTCATACACGGCGGCCATGGGGTTGCGATTGAGGGTGAACCCTCCGATGGAAATATGACTGCCGTCGGGGACGAACCTGCGTACGGCCTCCGGCAGCGACATGACCTTGTCCATGCTTTGCGTCATGGTTTTTTTCCTCGTTTCGCTTTGCCATCTCCGATTCGATGGAGGCCCCGGACCCTCTCTGCCGTTTCGTAGAGAGGTTTACCATAGCACGAAATCCGAAATTCGGATTTTTCTCCATCCATTGGGTTTCACAAGCCACCCGATTCGGGCTTGCCGATGGTCGGCGCCATTGGCGGAGCCTACTCCGGCGCTCGGAACACCATGGCCACCCAGTCTTCTCGAGACCGGCACTCCTTTTCGGCAAAGCCCATTTCAGCAAGCTTTTCCCGGACCGCGTCGGCGCGGGTCTCGATGATGCCCGAGCACACGAACAGACCGGCCGGATGGACCACACGCCGCAGCTCCCCGGCCAGCTCCAGGATCACGTCCGTGAGAATATTGGCCACCACCAGATCGAAGCGCTCCCGGACGCCCGAGGCGAGCTCTCCCGCGGAAAAGGAAAGCCTGGCGGGATCGATACCGTTTCGGTCCCGGTTTTGGCAAGCGACCTCCACGGCCACCGGATCGTTGTCCACCCCATGCGCCCGCCCGGAGCCGAGCAGCACCGAGGCGATGGCCAGTATTCCCGAGCCGGTGCCGACGTCCAGCACGGTCTTCCCCGGTTTCAGAAAATCCTCCAGCATGCCGATGCACAACGCCGTGGTGGGATGGGTCCCGGTGCCGAATGCCATGCCCGGGTCGATTTCCAGCACCCGATCCCCGGGTTGCGGCTCGTATTCCCGCCAACTCGGCCGAACCACGATGGACTTTCCCACCCGTTCGGGCCAGAAAAACCGCTTCCACGACTCGGCCCAGTCCTCCTCGTCGATGGTCCGGTACCGCAACCGGGATCGGACTCCGGATGCCTTGTGGATGCGAACCAGCGCCGTTTCGAGCATCTCGCACAACCGGCCGCTTTCGTTCGTGACGGGAATGTAGCCGATCACCGCGTGCTCCTTCGGCCGGAGGGCGGCCTCTCCGCTCCACTCCTCCACCGGCTCCTCGTCGGGGTCTTCCACGGCCACTCCGGACAGCCCCATGCCGAGAAACAGGTCGGTCACCAGCTCCTGGCCGAGCATTTTTCGCTCCGGGTCGATGCACACGCGGGCCTCGATCCATTTCATGGGAGGTTCTCCGGTTCGGGAGGGGGCGATCCAACGCCTGCAGGCCACCGCTCACGGGGCGGATTGAAATAGCCGTGCATCAGTTCCGGGAAGGCTTTGCGCATGCCGGACAACACCGCGGCCATGCCCACCGGTGACGTGCCGCCGTCGGACCCGGATACGATGGACAGATACCGCAGGGGATCGAAGTTGAGGTTCCGCCACTGGATCATGTGGATGCGGTGCCGGCGGACGAAGCGCTGCAGGGCGCCGTATTCCTCCGGCGTATCCGTGAATCCGGGCAGATGCAGATAGTTGATCGAGACGAACCGGCCTCTGGAAACCGCCAGGTCGATGCTGGCCGTCACGTCCTCGAATGCGTAGCCCACGGGACGGAAGTAGGCGTTGTAGGGGTCCTTGCGCACGCTGTTCATGCTGATGCGCACACTGTCCAGCCCCGCGTCGAACAAGCGCGCCAGCGCTTCGGGACGACTTCCGTTGGTGTTCATGTGAACCGTTCCCGACGCCGTGTGCTTGCGGATTATCCGGACCGCCGGTTCGATTGCCTCCACCGCCAGCAAGGGGTCGCCTTCGCAACCCTGTCCGAAGCTGACCACAGGCCGTTGGACCCGCGCCAGGTGCTCCAACGCCACCGCCGCGATTTCATCGGGGTGCGGTGTGAAGGCAATGCGCTGCTGGCTGCAGGAAATGTCGCTACCCGACTGCAGGGAGAGGCAGCCCAGGCACCGGGCGTTGCAGGCCGTAGCCGTGGGCAGAGGCGCTTCGTACCGGCCCAGGAAAAAATTTTTTGCGGCAGGGCAGCCGTACTGCATGGCGCAGGTTTCCAGGTGGGCCCGCAGGCGGTTTTCCGGCAGTCGGCGGCGGAGCCTTCGGATTCCGGCCGCCACTTTCTCCCGGGGCATTTTTCGCAGGTCCTGCCGGGGTTCGTCGTCCACCTGGACGACGGCGCTGCGGAATCCTCCGTCCGCCCATCCCACCGCGCCGTAGGAGAACAGCGGCAGGGTGGCGGCCGAGGGGCTCTCCCGGTAGGCGCAGATCAGTGAAACCGCGTAGCCGGGAGAGTTGAATGCGGCCACCGGGTGGAGGGGCTCACCGGGGCGAAAAGGGTTCTCCTCGACGGTTTCGATTTTCCCCGTATCCGTGTGGAACAGCAACGGGTGGCGGTCCGGCAGATACATCAGCTCGCTGCCGTGGGGCAGGGCCAGGGTGTTGCCCCCCGTCAGGGGCTCCAGCCGTCCGCCGTCCCGTCCCAGGCAGGCATATCCCTCCAGTTCGAAGATCTCCCCCTCGGCATCGGCCACGACGGCCGCTATGGGTCGGGATCGGTTGAGGATGTTTCTTGGGGCGAGGGTCATGGGCGATTACGGATGTTGCGAGGCTGCCGGAAAATACCGTGGCCATCCCGGTGCTACGGGCTTGGACGACGGTGGTCCACAGGCTGCCGGGTATGAGGCTTCTTGTGTTCGAAATTTTTCCGTTTCCGAATCCATCACCGGGAGCCCACCAGCCACAGTGCCGCTTCGAGCAGATCCTCGGCGACATGGCCGGGGGGCAATCCTCTCTGCCGGAGTTCGCCCTCCGCCCCGGCACCGTTTCCCGTCCGTACCAGCACGGTTGCGCCGCAGCCGGCTCGCAGGGCGCACTCGATGTCGCGGGCGCTGTCGCCGACCATCGCGGTTGCCGCAGGCTCGATGCCGAGCCGGCGGCAGGCGCGCAACACGAGGCCCGGCTCCGGTTTCCGGCAACGGCACCTGTCTGCGGGAACGTGCGGGCAGTAGAAAATGTCCTGGATCCGACCGCCGGCCTCCGCCACCCTTTCGCTCATCTTGCGGTGGATTCGCTCGACATCTGCGCGGGTGGCAAGGCCGCGCCCGATGGCCGATTGATTGGTCACGACCACACAACGGCAATCGTTTTCGTGCAGCCGCCGCAGCGCCTTCAGGCTGTTGGGAAGAAAGGAAAACTCCGACCAGTTCTTGACGTAGGCTTCCGAATCCCGGTTGATGACCCCGTCGCGGTCGAGAAACACCACGGAAGGCTTCATGGCATCTCCTACTCCGCCACGATAAACGAGTTCCGGAAGCCGTCCTCGATCAGGATGGACTCGTGGGCCCGGGCCTGGTCGAGGCTGCCGAACCGGCCCACCCGGACCCGGTAGAACACGCCGCTCGGGCTGTCGTACACGGTGATGTGGGTGTTGGTGTACTTGCTCTCCAGCCGTGCCCGGAGACGCTCCGCATTGCCGCGGTCCCGAAAGGCGCCGATCTGATAGGTGAAGTTCCCGGAATAGTAGTCGAGGGGCACGTACTCCGTTTTCGTACCGCCTCCGGACGGCGCCACCGGCGCTCCCAGCGCCACGATTCGCACCGGGGCGGTCCCCGGCCCCACGATGCCCAGCTTCCGGGCGGCCCCGTAGGAAAGATCGATGATGCGCCCCCGAACGAAGGGCCCCCGGTCGTTGATGCGCACGTCCAGGGAGCGTCCGTTCTGCAGGTGGTATACCCGCACGTAGGTGCCCAGAGGGAGGGTTTTGTGGGCTGCGGAGACGCCGTACATGTCGTAGGTCTCTCCGCTGGCCGTCTTACGTCCGTGAAATTTCTTCCCGTACCAGGAGGCCAGGCCGGTTTCCTCGAAGCCCCTTGCGTTTTCCAGGGGATAGTACCACCGGCCGAGCACCTTGTAGGGCCGGGTCTTGGCGGATGAGGGACCAGAGGTCTCCCGGCCGACGCTCGGAGACGGGGCGCGGGAAGAGCACGCGGCCATGGCGGCCACCACCATCAGACACACCAGGCCTCGCACCAGGCTTGCCGCCTGCCTCCGCTGCCGGAGGCGAAATGCCGGCGGTGTCACTGTCGCTGACTCAGGGCGATTTTCAGAACGTCGAGCATCTTGTCGACGAAGTGAAAGGCGATCTCCTTGCGCACCTTCTTGGGAATGTCTTCCAGATCCTTTTCGTTCCATTTGGGTAGAATGAGTTCCTTGATTCCCGCACGGTGCGCGGCGAGAACCTTTTCCTTGATCCCGCCCACCGGCAGGACCTGGCCCCGGAGCGTAATTTCACCGGTCATGGCCAGGTCTTTTTTCACGGCCTTGCCGATCATCAGGGAGGCCAGGGCGGTGAGCATGGTCACCCCCGCCGATGGGCCGTCCTTGGGGATGGCCCCGGCCGGCACATGAATGTGAATGTCCCGATCCTCGAAGAAATCCTCGTCGATGCCCAGCTTGGCGGCGTTGGCCCGGATGAAGCTCAGGGCGGCCGTGGCGGACTCCTTCATCACGTCGCCGAGCTGGCCGGTCAGTGTCAGGCCCTTTTTCCCCTTCATGGCCGTGGCCTCGATAAAGAGCAGGTCTCCGCCGGTTGGCGTCCAGGCCAGTCCCATCACCACGCCCGGCGTGTTCACCCGCGATTTGGCTTCGAAGGTGAACCGCTCCGGACCCAGGTATTTGGCGATGGTGTTCAGCTGGATGGACACCTTTTCCGCCTCCCCTTGGGCGATGGTGGCGGCCACGCCACGGCAGATGGTGCCAATTTCCCGCTCCAGGTTCCGCAGCCCCGCCTCCCGGGTGTAGCCGGAGATGATTTTTTTCACCGCTCCCCGGGTGAAATTGATCTGATCCGCCTTGAGGCCGTGGGCCCGCCGCTGCCGCGGAATCAGAAAGCGGTTTACGATGTGGAGTTTTTCGTCCAGGGTGTAGCCCAGCAGCTGCAGCACCTCCATCCTGTCGCGCAGCGCCGGAGGGATGGTGTCCAGCACGTTGGCCGTGGTGATGAACATGACGCTGGACAGGTCGAAGGGGATGTCCAGATAGTGGTCCTGAAAGGAATGGTTCTGCTCCGGGTCCAGCACCTCCAGCAGCGCAGAGGACGGGTCCCCACGGAAGTCGCTGCCCACTTTGTCGATTTCGTCCAGCATGAAAACGGGATTGTTGGACTCGCAACGGCGGATCCCCTGGATGATGCGGCCGGGCAGGGCGCCGACATAGGTCCTGCGATGGCCCCGGATTTCCGCCTCGTCGCGCACCCCTCCCAGAGAGATCCGAACGAACTTGCGGCCCAGCGCCCGGGCGATGGACTGTCCCAGGGACGTCTTCCCGGTGCCCGGCGGGCCGGCGAAGCAGAGAATCGGGCCCTTGGATTCGGGCTTGAGTTTGCGCACCGCCAAAAACTCGATGATACGGCGCTTGGGTTTTTCCAGGCCGTAGTGATCCTCGTCCAGAATTTTCCGTGCCGCGGCGATGTCCAGGTTTTCTTCGGCGCGGTCGTACCAGGGCAGGGAGGTGATCCAGTCCAGGTAGGTGGTGGCCACCGTGTACTCCGCCGAGGAAGGGTGCATGCGCGACAGGCGGTCCAGCTCCCGATCGGCTTCCTTTCGGGCCTCCTCGGGCATTTCCTTTTCGGCGATTTTCGCCCGGTACTCCTCCACCTCCATGGGCGTGTCGTCTTTTTCGCCCAGCTCCTCCTTGATGGCCTTCAACTGCTGCCGCAGGTAGTACTCCCGCTGGGATTTTTCCATGTCCCCCTTGACCTGGCTCTGGATCTTGTTGCCCAGCTCGAGGATCTCCAGCTGCTGGTTGACCAGGCGGGTCACCACCCGGAGCCTCTCATTGATTTCCAGGGCCTCCAGCACACTCTGTTTTTCTTCGTTGGTTATGTTCATTGTGGAGGCCACCATGTCGGCCAGGATTCCGGGCTCCCGGATCGACTTGGCCATCTGTCCGATTTCCTGGGGAAGGCCGGGAGAGAGCTCGACGATGCGAAGAAACTGGTTCATGATGTTGGAGACCATCGCGTCGATTTTTTTGCCTTTGGCCGGCTTTTCCTCGAGATACTCCACTTCGGCCTGCAGGTAGGGTTTGCCTTCGACGAAGGCCTTCACGCGAAATCGGCTCAAGCCCTGCACCAGCATCTGGGCCTTGTTGTCCTCGGTCTTGGCCATCTTGAGGATAAGCGCGCCGGAGCCGATGGCGGCCAGTTTCTGCTTCAGGTCCTCCGGGTTGTCCGCCTGCTCGGAGGCCAACAGCAATCCGATGATACGGTTGCGGGTCATGACCTCGTCCACCAGCTGGACGGACTCCCCCTCCATGACCATCAGCGGCAGTACCATCTTCGGAAACAGGGTCGCCTCGTAAAGCGGCAGGATGGGCAGAAGGCCCGGGAGTTGTTCGTTGCTGACTTCACCCTGTGCGGGTTGGTCCGTCATGGTTACCTCCATCCTTCGGTTCTTGCGTTCGATTGCCTCGGTTCGGGTCTTCGGATCGGCGGCAGGGGTCATCCCTGGGTGATGGGCACGGAAAATGCCTCGTTTGTGCGCTTTTTGGCCAGACGCAGCTGCAGAAACCCATCGGTGAAGTTGGAAGATACCACCTCCGGATCGATGGGGGATGGAAGGTAGAGAATCCGCTCGAACCTGCCGTACTGGATCTCGGCCAGCCGGTAGGTGGAATTTTCCTGGCATGGGAGCTCGCGGCGGGATCCGGAGATCTTGACGGCGCGGCTGTTGATTTCCACTTCGACGTTGTCCTTTTCGACACCGGCCATTTCCGCCCGTATGATGATCTCCTCCAAGGTTTCGACCATGTCCATGGAGGGCAACCAGGAGCCTTCGCTGGAGGTGAACATCGGGCTGACGGGACGGGGGCGGAAGATTTCCTCGATGCTCCGCTCCAGGCGGGATGCGAGGGAATCCGAATCGTTGCCAAATCGTATCTTGATGTAGTCCATCTTCTACTCCTGATAAGGGATGGAGGGGCCGTCACCGCCGGGCAACCGTTCTTCGTGGCGAAGGGTGGCCGGCACCGTGTCTTCGAATCAAAAAAATAGCATCCTCATGGGGCGATGTAAAGATTTCGCTCCAGAACCTAGGTGCGGGCCGGGGCACAGAATCGTCTTGACACAGGGGTGTCGTAGGTTACTGTTGAACGGTTTTGTCCACCCCGATCGGCCGATGACGGGGAGCCGGACGGGGATCCTGCACCGGGCGATCCATCGGCACATCGTTGCGGGCGGAAAAGCCGGGCCGTTTGACCGGGGATCCCGAACGGCCGCTGCAGCCGCCGCCGCGCCGCCTCGCGGATCGCACCGGCACCGCCGCTGATCGCCGGAGACGCTTGCCCTATGCGCCCTTTTTCGAATGTTCCCGTGCGATGGATCCTCGGATCCCAGTACTTTCTCTATTTCGGTGTTCTGGGCATCTTTCTTCCCTACTTCAATCTGTACTGTTACCACCTCGGCTTTTCCGGATTCGAGATCGGCGCCCTGTCCGCCACCCGATCACTGGCGCTGGTGGTGTTTTCCTTACTGTGGGGCCTGCTTGCAGACCGGTACCGGGTGCGGAGGCCCGTGTACATTGCGTGTCATTTCGTGAGCACCGGCATCTGGGGCTTGTTCCTGCTGACCTCGGATTTCGACCGCATGCTGCTGATCACCGCCGCCTACGGCGTGTTTTTTTCCCCCCTGATCTCTTTTCTGGAAACCTTTACCGTGGAATCGCTGGGCGAATCCAAGGCATCCTACGGCAATCTGCGTGCCTGGGGATCGCTCAGTTTCATCGCCATGGTGGTGATCATCGGCCGCATCATCGATGCACGATCGGTGAGCGTGATCCTCGGTGCCATCTGGCTCGGTTCGGCGCTCATGGCCGCCCTTTCCCCGGCCATACCGGCCGCAGAAGGCGTCGGGCGCGCATCCGCAGGCGCCAAAACAGGCATCTTCCGCCGGTCCCGCACATACTTTTTCCTGCTCGCGGCCTTTCTCATGCTGGTGAGCCACGGGACCTACTATGGCTTTTTTTCCATACATCTTGAGCAGTTGGGCTTTGGAAACACCTTCATCGGATTTGCATGGGCACTGGGATCCGCGGCAGAGATCGGTGTGATGGTGCGTTCCCGCTCCCTCTTCGGTCGTTTTTCCCTGGAGGGGGTGCTGACCTTCTCCTTTGCCGTGGCCGCGGTGCGCTGGCTTCTGCTGTCCCATGTGACCTCCGCCCTCTCGGTTGCGCTGGTCCAGCTTCTTCACGCCGTTACCTACGGGGCGTTCCACATGGCCAGCATCCTGTACATGGACCACCTTTCCCCGGAGGCGGACAAGACCTTCGGGCAGGCCGTCAACAACGCCGTCACCTACGGCATGGGGCTGATGAGCGGGTTTTTCCTCAACGGCTGGTTGTTCGATCGCTTGGGAGCCCCGCGGCTTTTCGTGCTCAGCGCCGGAATCGCGCTGGCGGCCGGCGTGGTGTTCTTCCTGGGGGTTCGCAGGGGTGAGGAGGTTCAATGACCCTTGCCGGGGGAAAGGGTGTGGCGAAGCCAGTGCCAGAAGGTGTTGTCGGCCAGCATGAGGCGGTCGAGGGCGTCGATTTCCATCGCCAGGGATTCCGGATCGGCAAACCACTGCTTGCGCTTGACAAACCGCCGGCTTCCGTCCAGCCGCTTGACCACCCGCGCCGGATTTCCCCCGACCACGGCATTGTCCGGAACGTTTTCCACGACGACGGCGCCGGCTCCCACCACGGCGTTTTTGCCGATGACGACTCCCTTGCAAACGATGGCCCGGGCGCCGATCCAGACGTTGTCCCCGATGGATACGGCGGCGCTCCGGCCCGGTGAAATCCGGTCGTAGAGGCCGTGCCAGTCGCAATCGGTGATGTAGGCGTCGGTTGCGATCATGCAGTTGTCGCCGATGGTGATGCTTTCCGCGGAGCCGATCCACGAACCCGGGCACAGCATGCACCAGTCGCCGATGGTGATGCCCCCGCGGCGGCGGTCCGACCATACCGAAAGGCGCACCCGTTTGTCCGGGGCGGCGATGACCACCGCGTGGCGGCCCAGGGAAACCGGGTCCCCGAACACCTCGACATGCCACGGCTTGATGAAGGTGAATCCCTCGCCCACCGATTCGAAATGGGGCAGCAGGCGGCGTCGCGCGTAGATTTCCTGCAACCGCCGGTACGCCCGTTTCATCCAGTAGGGTCGGTGGTCCCGACGCATGGTCGCCCCTTATTCTCCGGCTGCGGCGTTCGCTCGATCCGTGGCGAAAACGTCCTGCCGATTCCAAAATGCGTGGTCGAACAGGTCGGCGGCCGGTGTCAGGCCGTACAGGGCGTCGGCGGCCAGCAGGACCGCGGCGTCGGTCCACGTGGTTTCCTCTTCCGGCCAGATGGTCATGTCCGGATAGGTGTAGCCGCACCAGTAGGTCCCGTTTTCGTTCCGCTTGTCGGCCATCCAACTGAATACGGTGCGGGCCTGGTCGCGGTTGCCCATGGCGGCCAGGGTCAGCACCAGTTCCGCGGTTTCGGCCAGCGTGATCCAGGGTTGGTCCGAGACGCAGCGAACCCCCTGCCCGTTGATCACGAATTTTTTCCACTGCCGGTCGATTCTTAGCTGCGCCCGCTCCCCGCGGATCGCCCCGCACAGAACCGGATAGAACCAGTCCATGGAAAACCGCGCCTTTGCCATGTTGAAATGCTGCGGGCGGTTGCCGATGGCGTGCGCAAGGCGCTCGTACCCCCGATGCCAGTCCGGCTTGCAGACGCCGAGGCATTGCGAGACGGCGATAGCGCACTTGAGACTCATGAACACGGAGCTGGATCCGGTCAGCAGCGCCATGGGATCGACGTCTCCGCGCGGTGACCGGGCCCAGTGAATCTCGCCTCCGGGGGTCTGCAGCCCGAGGGCGAAATCCACCGCCCGCGCCGCCGAAGGCCACATCTCCTCCAAGAAACGCCGGTCTCCGGTAACCCGATGGTAGTGAAAGACACCCACGGCCAGGTAGGCCGCCAGGTGGCTTTCCCGGGTGCGGTCGACGGGTCGCCCCTGCCGATAGGCGGAAAACCAGCTTCCGTCCGTATTCTGACGGGCGGCCAGCCATCGATAGGCGCGCCTTGCCTCGGCCAGCAGACCGGCGACGGTCAAACCCATGGCCGCCTCCACGTGGTCCCAAGGGTCCGTTTTTCCACCCGGATGCCACGGGATCTCGCCGTCGGACCTCTGGATCTCGGCAATGCGGCCGGCCACCGATTCGACATCCAGTGCGGCATCGGATCGGGGAACCGGGGTGCGGAAGTTCATGGCGCGTCGTTCCTTTCGATGGAAATGGCATCTCATACTGATTCCCGGAACGTTGTGCAAGAACTATACGGATTTTCAGAATTTCGCATAGTTGGCAGGGCCGGGCTCGATTCGTTGCGAAAAGACAGCCGTCCCGCTATGGTGACTATGCAGCGCCGTGTATTCGGCCGCGGGCCGCAAGGGGGGGGGATAAACCCACCAGAGGCGGGTAAATCCCTCCCATCTGCGGTTCAAAAGCATGCGGATACGGAACCCAATTCTGGCAACCACTGTCGTTGGAAACCATTCGATACCGGAGGAGCCGGCGTGAACGGCACCATACAATGGACCCCGCCCGAAAGGGTCGCAGAGGCGCTGGAGCCTGGGATGCGGGTGTTGGTGGGAAGCGCAGCGGCGGAGCCCTCCACCCTTCTGGGGCACCTGCTGTCAATGGAGTCCCGGATCCCCGCGGACCTGTCCTTTGTTCAGCCCCTGGGAACCTGCCGTCACTTTGCCTCGGAAAGCCCGCGGCCGGCCGTTCGCTTCATGTCCGGCTCCCGGGGCTGGTACGCCGGGCGTGCCATCGCCAAGGGGCGAGCGGACTGGTTCCCTTGCCGATTTTCCCGGTTGGCGGAAAAGTTGACGTCCGATCCATGGAGGATGGACGCCGTGCTGGTTCGCATCACGCCGCCGGACGAGGCCGGCTTTTGCTCGTTGGGACCGGCTCCGGACGTCG
>JAJDOA010000283.1 GCA_022340405.1 Desulfobacteraceae bacterium
TCGCTTGAACCGTAGGGGAGGGGTTTATCCCCTCCCGCTGATGGGATCACCTACCCCGAACGGGCGGGGATCAACCCCGCCCCTACGAAAAGCAAGAAAAGGCCGTTCCAATCGGAACATACTTTTGACAAATGCTCTAAAACCGGAATCCTAACGATGGATCCCGGCCACCATCGAACGACAAGAATTCCTTGGCACATATATTGCTTTTCTTTGTTTTCAATCCCACTTGTTCCATTCTATCTCTCCTGAACCCCCGGCGGTGTCGCCGCCGGGGGCACCTCCCCACGTAAGGAGATCATTTCCTTGCAGCCGATTGATACGGCCACAGCAACACACTACTTGAAAGTCTTTCGGGAAGTCACCCGTCTCATCACGTCGACGCTGGACATCAACGAGGTCCTTTCGATCATCTCCCGGAAAGTGCCGGACGTCATTGACGCGGATGCAGCGACCATCCGCCTTCTGGATCCGGAGGAGAAAAGATTGATATTGCTGGCTGCGCACGGTTTGAGCGAAGCATATTTGAACCGGGGGCCGCTGGACATGGAAGCGAGCGTTGTCGAGGCCCTGGGCGGAACCCCGGTGGCCGTGACCGATGCAACGACGGACGAAAGAATCTCCTATTCCGAGGAAGCGAAAAAAGAGGGAATCCGAAGTATTCTCGTGGCGCCCATCCCCATCAAGGGAAACGTCCAGGGCGTTCTCCGGCTGCTCAGCCGAAAGCCGAGGACCTTTTCCGATGCGGAAATCGACTTTGTCACGTCCATCGCGGAACAGTGCGGCATCGCCATCGAGAATGCACGCACCTACGAGGGACAGCTCCGGCAATTGCAGTATTTCAAAACACTGCATCAAATCGGACAAACCCTCAACTCGGCTGTCGACCTGGAAGATGTGCTGAAGGTCATCGTGGACAAGTTGCCCCCGGCAATGGACCTGAAGGGCTGCACCCTTCGGCTTCTCGATCCCTCCAAAGGGCATCTGGAACTGCTTGCCGCCTCCGGTTTGAGCAGGGCGTATCTGGAGCGAGGTTCCATAGACGACGAACTCTCCACACACCATGCGTTGCAGGGGCAGCCGATGGCGATCACCGACGCGACAAAGGATGTACGAAACCGCTATCGACAGGAAGCGCAAATGGAGGGCATTGCCAGCCTTTTGGCGGTTCCGCTGGTCTATCAAAAGCAGACCATCGGTGTGCTGCGCCTGTTGACCGCCGCCCCCCGACGTTTTTCGGAAGCCGACATCAACTTTGCCATGGCCGTTGCCGAACAGGCCGGAACCGCCATTCACAATGCCATCGGTTTCGGCAAGATCCACGATCTCGTTGCGGAGCTGCAGCAGCAGGAAGCGTTCCTGCAACAGGTCATCGACCATCTGCACGCGGACATTTTCGTCCTCGACACCGCGTACCGCTTCGTGATGGTCAACCGGGTATTTCTGGAAAACCACGGACAGGAGGGATCGGAAATCCTCGGAAAATCGTGCTTTTCCGTCCTGCGAGCCGGATCGGCAGAGGCGCCGATCCGCCAGGTAGTGAAGCAAAATCGACCGGTTGTGTTCACCCGCCACGAGAAGACGAACGGTGAGACCGTTCATCTGGAGGTGACCGTATCACCGGTGATGCTGGAGGAGAATGGGGAGCAGGCCGATCTGCTGATCGGGGCCATTCGGGACGTCACCGATCACGTCCGGCTGCAGGATGCGCAGCGAAGCCGCGAAAGACTCCGGGGGGTTTTGGAAATGGCGGGCGCCGCAGCCCATGAACTCAACACACCGGTTTTTGTCGCTCTGGGAGCGGCGAAGCTGCTGGCCGCAGAATTGGAAGCGGTCGGCACCCATCAGGAAGGTTTGCAGTCCATGATCCGAAACCTGGAGGCCGTCTCCGAACTCACCCGCAAGATGACCCGGATCACGCGCTACGAATCAAAGGATTACGTAGGCGGCCGGCTCATTGTCGACATCGACAAAGCCTGCGAAAGGGAATGGTGACATTCGGATCTACTCTTGCGTCTCCCCTCCCCGGCCCTCCACCATCAAGCTGTCGCCGGGCTTCACCGTTCCTTCGTTCAGCACCCGGGCGAAAATCCCCTCACGCGGCATCACGCAGTCACCCACCTGGTGGAAAATGGCGCACCGGCTGTGGCATTCCTTGCCGATCTGCGTTACTTCAAGAAGAACCTCGTCGCCCACCCGGAGCCGGGTCCCCACGGGCAACTCCCACAGGCGGATGCCCTCGGTGGTGAGGTTTTCGGCAAATTCGCCGGGGCCGACGTCCAGACCCTTGGCACGAATCTTTTCAACACTCTCCATGTCCAGCAGGCTCACCTGACGGTGCCAGTCCCCGGCATGGGCGTCTTCGGCGATGCCATGGTTTTTCACCAGGCGGGCCCGGGGAACGTTGTTTTTCTTCACCCCCTTGCGATCGCTGACCGATACGGCCACGATTCGGCTGCGAATGTCGTCAACGGAATGGGACATGTCGTTTCCCTTTTCGGTTGGGCACCGGTGGATAACCTTTGTACGCGCCCACCACCTGGCGGACATCGCCGATGCATCAACGTCTTTTCGGGTTTTTTTCGGCGCATCGGCACGCGCCCGATTTTTTTTCTTCTGCAATGCGCTCCAGAATCGTCGACCTGCCGTTGGCCGCGAGATCGTCGACGATATCCCGTAGCGTGTACCCGAAGCAGAAGCAGACCATCTGTTCGGAGGCGGAGTCGCCGTAGTCCGGTGGCGCATGCGGGCCCGGTTCGTTCATCGTTTCCTCGCCCTCTGTCTATAAGCCATCTCAACATTAGGTAATTTTGAGATGGCTTCTAAGCATCGGTCCCGGGGAATGACCCATCAGGACAAACCGATGCGTTACACTCGCTCAAGATGAAACCGGAATCGCCCGAAGTCAATGGCCGGTTTGCATCGCATCCCGAATCATCTCGACGGGATGGCGAACCGGATACGAAAGACATTGCTCAAATTGCAGCCGGCAGCTCAAGCAATCTGTGACGATCCGTTCGGGCTGGATTTTTCGAATCTTTTCCATCAACCGACGGCCCAACTGAAGCGATGCGTCGTGAAAAGCGGCCTTGAAACCCATGATTCCTGCCATCCCGCAGCAGTATAGCTCTCCATGTATCGGTTCCAGGCGGAGTCCTTCAATACGGGAAAGAAGGGATTCGTAGGGCCGTCCGATTTTCTGCTCCCGCTGGTGGCAGGGCGGGAAATAGAGGATCCGCCCGGATCCGCCGGAAAAGGCCGAGAATCGAAGCTCCTCTTCGGATAAATGCAGAAGATACGCGCCCAGATCCTGTGTAGCCTCGGCCACGGAAATGCGCTGCATCGCGTCGATGCCGGAAAAAATCCCCTCGTCCTTGAAAAGGGTATCGTATATGGCCCGGTCGTACCGATGAAAAGATCGGACCGGCTCGGAAGTGCTCCGAGGAGAGGAGTCCGGCACCATGATGTGCCGGGCACCGGCGCCGACGGATTGCTGATACGCTTGCGTATAGTATGCCCCTTCGGGCAGCAAGGTGCGCAGAAAGTATCCGCACGTGGGACAGGAGCAGACGATGTCGAAGCCGGCGGAAACCGCTGCTGCCAGCGTTTGGAGGTTTTCCCGGACAGAGCGCAGGGTCTGTTTTCTGTCCCCTTCGAGAAGGGTCGGCATACCGCAGCATCGTTGCGGCGGGACCCACACTGCCACGCCGCAGGCCTGCAGAACGCCGACCGCCGCCTGCGCCACCTCCGGAAACAGATAGCCGGCCGTGCACCCGGCAAAATATGCGACGTTGCGGCCAGTTTTTGCGGACGGCCGACGGCACAGCCCCTGCTTTTCCGCCCAACGAAAAAAATCGATTTTCGGAAACGCCGGCAGCGTTCTTTGTCCGTGGATGCCGAGCACTCGCCTGGCGGCGCGGCTTAGGCCCCCGTGTCGGAAAACCGCTTGGGTCAAGCGGGGGAAAGTCCCGCAAACACGACCCATAAGAGCGACGTCCTCGAGCACTCGAACGGAACCGGGCAGCCCGTCCCGTTCGATGAAAGCGCCCTTTGCCCGCAGGATCTTTTCCCGTACGGGCGGGCACGGGCACAATGCGCAGAAGTTGCAGCGATCCACCAGGGCCCGCAATTGCCCCGAGGTAATCTTCTCTCCCGTATCCTTTTCCCGATCCCATAGCCGGTAGAGCTCGGGAAAGAACAGGCACGATGTATCCATCAGAAAACGGCAAATGTCGCAGTCCGCGCACTCGGTCACCACCGCGCGGGCGAGGATTTCCGGCTCGTCTTTCATGGCGCCGAATCCGCCGGATCCAGAGGACCGAAGCCCTCCAAGTAGGCTTCGATTTCCCGGCGCTCAACCGCCTTCAGTGGAGGGCAGGCATCCAGGCCCTTGGCTCCTTCGATCACGCGCGATGCGAAAACCATGCAGGTGGGTTCACCGCATTGCCGGCAGTTGGTCCGGGGCAGCCGTTTGAGGATTTCCATCAGTTGCGGCCGGGATGCCCCACGATACCGGGGTGTAATGGTTTCCCGGCGTTGCCAGACGTCGTTGATTTCCCGTCGTAGCCATTCGACGATTTTGCGGGCCTCGGTTTCGTCTTTTAGGGCATTGACGGCGATCTTGCGGCCGTGCACCGTGATGAGCTTGCCGTGTACGCGGAAGGTCACCGACGGCGGATCCGGAATGTACGCGAAGCCTCCCAGCTCGGCGTTGAGATAGGGAATTGCAGGGCCTACATCCTGATCCAGGTGGGCGAAGCATTGCACGGACATCGCCCCCGGCATGCATTCGTTGTTGAAGATTTCCAGCCGATATCCGTCCAGCAGCACGATTTCACTCCTTTTCGGTGCGTCCCCTGAATATTCCGCTGTGGGCAGCACATCGTTTTATTTTTATGTATCGTGATACAATGATATATTGGGGAAAAATTTACCGCTTTCCGAGGATTTCATAACGGTCCAGCCGGACCGCTTTGCCCGTAGCGGCTTGAATTTCAGGGTCTTCGTTGAGCCAGTGGCGGACACTTCCAAGTAAATTGGCTGCATAGGGACTGTGACCTCCGTCGGCAAGGGAATAGTTCACCCACAATCCGTCCTTTTTGGAGGTGACCAGCCCGGCGTCTTCCAGGATCTTCAGGTGCTTGCTGGCAGTGGATTGCGCCGTTCCCAGTCCCTCCTGGATCTCACAGACGCACATGGATTTTTTCTCCAGCATTTTCAATATTTTGACCCTTGTTGGGTCCGATGCGGCCTTCATCACCCGAATGAACTCTTTCATCATGGCCCCCTCATATCGCGATATAGCTATATCGTATGCCGCAACGGCGCTGTCAACATACTTTTCGCTGCAATTTCCGAAAAGATGTGTTAACATCATGAAATCATTACCACCCTGGGAGACTTCTCGATGGGAACGGAAAGCCGCTATCGTTTTTACGTCGTGGACGACGATCCGATTTACACCGAAAGAATGCGCCGTTTTCTCGAGGCGGCCGGGCACGCCGTCACCACCGCCAACTCCAGCCGGCAGGCCATGGAGGAAATCCTGAACCGACCACCCGACTGCCTTCTTCTGGATGTGATGATGCCCGAAGTCGACGGGCTTCAGATGTTGAAGCAGCTGCGCAACAACTCGGATTTCGATAGCGTTACAATCGTGATGGTATCGGGCAAGGCCTACGAATTCGACCGGCAGCGCGCCCGATCCTTCGGAGCCGACGGTTATGTGACCAAACCCATCGCTTCCCCAGACATCGTGGAAAAACTGACCCGCATCCTGGAGGACCGCATCATGCTCTCCTTCTGGGGAGTGCATGGCACGCTCCCGGTGCCGGGACCGAAAACGGTGCGCTACGGCGGCAACACCTCCTGTGTCAGCATGGCCTTCTCCAAGGGGCCGTTTTTCATTTTCGACGCCGGAAGCGGCATCAAGGCCCTGTCCGATCACATTCTCTCCACCTACTCTTCTCCGTTCCGTGCGACCCTTTTCATCACCCACCCCCACTGGGATCACATCAACGCCCTGCCTTTCTTCGCACCCCTTTACATGCAGGGAAACGAGTTCGAAATGTGTGGCCCCGCCCACGGTGACATCGACATCAAAAGTCTGCTGTCCGCCCAGATGGATGGCGTTTATTTTCCAATAAAGATCAAAGAGTTCGCTTCCACTCTAAAATTCCGGGATTTGGGGGAGGAGACTCTCGAAATGGACGGGGTTCGCATTCGAACCCTGCTGCTCAACCACCCCGGCACCTGTCTGGGATACCGCGTGGAGTACAAGGGGCGATCTCTGTGCTACGTCACCGACAACGAGCTCTATCCGCCGGAAACGGACTTTTTCAACGAACACTACCGCGACCGGCTGGTACGATTCGTGGAGAAGGCGGACGTGCTCATCACGGACACCACCTACACGGACGAAGAATATCCGGCGAAAATCCATTGGGGTCATTCCTGCGTCAGCCAGGTAGCCGACTTGGCCGCTCGTGCATCGGTCGGCACCTTGTACCTCTTCCATCACGATCCGGACCACAGCGACGACACCGTCGACCAGAAACTCGAAACCGCGCAGAAGCTGCTGCGGAGCTGGAACTCCGAAACCGCCTGCGTCGCTCCCCACGAAGGCCTCGAAGTCCGTATCTAATTCGAAACCCCATTCCGGTCCGGGACAGGTAATCCGCAACTTTCCTGCGGACAATCGTGACTTTTCACGCTTTCCACCACCTTTGCCGTCTGCCCGGAAAATCTGTTGACAGAGAGCCTTCATTTTGGGAGACGTTGCCTTTCGGAAGCCGCTCTCCCCGAGAAAAACAGCGGAAAGGAAATACCATCGTGAATGACAGCGCGTCGACACTCGAGCCCGTTCTCCGGTTTCTGGGAGAAAAAGAAAGAGAAACCATCTATCGGTCCGCTATGCAGGTGCTGGAAGAAATCGGAATGCAGGTGCTGCATGAGGATGCGGCGAACCTGCTCAAGTCGGCCGGATGCCGCCCCGACCCGGAAGGGATCGTTCGAGTTCCAGCCGTACGGGTGGAAAAAGCCGTATCGTCCGCTCCGAAAAACATCCGGGTGTACGACCGGGAGGGCAACGCAGCAATGGATCTCGGCGGACGCAGGACCTATTTCGGCACGGGATCCGATTTGATCTACGCCCTGGACGGCACGACGATGGAACGGCACCAGTGCAAGCTGGAGGACGTGGTGCGGGCGGCCCTCGTGGCAGACGCGATGCCCAACATCGATTTTGTCATGAGCTTCGCCCATCCCCACGAAAAGGATCCCCGCTGCGCCTATTTGGAGAGCTTCTGCGCCATGGTGGAGAACTCCACCAAGCCCATCGTCCATACCGCCGAATCCCGTCGAGACCTTTCGGAAATGTGGAACATCTCGAAAGTTTTGCGCGGCGGCGACAAGCAGCTCCGGCAAAAGCCCTACTGCATCCACTACGCCGAACCCATCAGCCCGCTGAAACACCCCCATGCCAGCTTGGACAAATT
>JAJDOA010000300.1 GCA_022340405.1 Desulfobacteraceae bacterium
CACGATCCCGTTTTTTTCCTCCGCGATTTTAAAGAAGGGCTTTGGCAGGCCCAACTCCTTCACCGTTGGGATCTTGGTCTCCAGTTTCCGCAGAACCACCGAGTAGTTGCCCCGCTGGGAGAAAATGTTCACACGGAACCGGGCCTTGCCGGGAAGCTCGTAGCTGGAGTCGCAGGAACCCTCGAACAGAAGATGTTCGGTGAGGCGTCGATCGCCGTTGATGAGGTTCAGTGCGAAGATCTCGGCCTGGAACGGCGTCAATTCCGGAAACTGCGGTTCGAGATCCACGGAGACCAACTGCCCGGAGCTTTCCACCTGGAACGGCTTGCCCACTGTGATGTTCAGGTCGGAGACGTTGTTGTGGGCGTCGAGCATCCGGGACAAGATGAAATCGACTTCCTGTTTTCTCATGACGCATCCTCCCTTCGGGCGCTACGGACTGAGGGGCGAGACTTCGGCTGCCCCAACCAGCTGGTGTGTTATGGATGCCAGCAGCTACTGCGCTCGGCCGACCGGCTCAGGCGTCGGTGAAATCCGTCGGCGGATTTTTGAGCAGAGGCCGGAACCGAGCCTTTTCGTTGGCCTTCATGTAAGCGTCATCGGCACTGATCCATCCCTTGTTGAGCAGGTCCATGATAGCGTCGTCCAGCAGCTGCATGCCGTATTTCTTGCCGGTCTGGATCATGGAGTGGATCTGGTGGGTTTTCGCCTCCCGTATCAAATTGCGCACCGCTGGCACGGCGATGAGAATCTCCAGTGCCGCGCAACGGCCTTTCTTGTCCACCCGTTTGAAAAGCACCTGGGCAATCACGGCACGAATGCCATCGGAAAGGGTGGAGCGGATCTGGGCCTGCTGACTGGCGGGAAACACCTCGATCACACGATCCACCGTCTTGGGCGCGCTGGTGGTATGGAGGGTGCCGAACACGAGATGTCCGGTGGAGGCCGCCTCGATGGCCAAGGAAATGGTTTCCAGATCCCGCATTTCCCCCACGAGAATGATATCCGGGTCTTCACGAAGCGCCCCTCGCAGAGCAGCGGTGAAGGTTTTGGTGTGTATGCCGACTTCCCGGTGATTGACAATGCAGCCTTTGCTCTCGTGGACGAATTCGATGGGATCTTCGATGGTGATGATATGGTCTTTCCGGCTGCGATTGGCCTGGTCGATGATGGCCGCCAGCGTTGTGGACTTTCCGCTGCCGGTGGGCCCGGTTACCAGCACGAGCCCCCTGGGCAGGGTGGCCAGCCGAGCGATCACCGGCGGAAGTCCGAGGTCCTCACAGGTCTGGATTTCGGTGGGAATTTCTCGGAATACGGCGGCCACTCCGTATTTTTGCATGAAAAAATTGGCCCTATATCGGGCCAAGCCTGGAATTTCGTATCCGAAATCCACGTCTCCGGTTTCCTCGAACACCTTAACCTTGTCTTCGGGGGCGATCTCGTAAAGCATGGCGCGAAGCGTGTCGTTGTCGAGCGTTTTGTACTTGACCCGCTCCATGTCACCACGGATGCGCATGGCCGGCGGCTGGCCGGAAACAAGATGGAGGTCGGATGCACCTTGATCGTTCATCAGCTTGAAAAAAGCGTCAATTTTTGCCATGGCTGTCTCCCGGCGCAGGTTTCAGGAGTTCGGTCCATCGGCTTTCGGCCGTTTCGGGCACAAGAATTTTCTGCGGAGCACACCCGGTGAAAAGCAAGGGAATGCGCGCCGCCTTCGGAGAGAATGGAGGCTGAGCACGGTCCCTCCAGCCAGGGGGCGCGGCAATGAAAAGCCGGGATCCGAATCGTCTTTTGGTCCTGAAAATTAAGTATATTCTCTAAGATAAGTCAAGTTCTTTCCCGTCCGTCGTTGACAGAGGGATGGATCGAAGTTAGAGATGTGCTGTGCAAGATACCGGTCCCCGCAAGGGGCAACAACCAGGGGGCAATCCTTGCGATTTTTTTCGGGAAGCTTTTTTTTGGCTCTGTGCCGAGCGGTGTTCGGCGGTGCCTTCGTTTGGGCCGCATGGGCAAAAATCATCGATCCGGCCTCTTTCGCTGTCGCGGTCGCCAACTACGACCTTCTGCCGCATGGAGCCGTCGGCTTCACGGCCGCCGTTCTGCCCTGGATCGAGATGATCTGCGGCGTCCTGCTGATCATCGGCATCTGGGTGGCAGGCAATGCCCTGGTGCTCAACACCCTTTTGCTCGTGTTCACCGGAGCGCTTGCCATGAGCATGTTT
Source organism: Desulfobacteraceae bacterium (assembly GCA_022340405.1). GTDB lineage: Bacteria > Desulfobacterota > Desulfobacteria > Desulfobacterales > JAJDOA01 > JAJDOA01. The sequence continues at coordinate 2,223 of JAJDOA010000300.1, forward strand.
CGTGGACTCGATATCGCTTGTGGATGTTTCTCCCTGGATGTCCAGGCCAGTGAGTCCCATTGGTATTACCTGCTGCGGGACGTGGCCATGTTGGGTCTCGGTTTTTGGATTTGGACACAAACGTTCAGGAAAAACCATGGTTCTGCTGAGAAGGCATCGTAGCCCCGTGGCCCGGGCGGCATGGGTTATTTCGATGATTGTACTGACGCTCGTTTCGTTGTGGACCGTCTCGCAGGGATTGGCGGACACGAATTCGGTCCAATGGTTCAAATACGAGGAGGGTATGGCCCGCCAGGAGAGCACGGGGAAAAAGGCGTTGATCACCTTTACGGCCGAATGGTGCAGCTACTGTGCGAAAATGGAGCGGGAAACCTTTTCAGACCGGAGAGTGGCCGCATTTCTCAACGAAGCGTTTGTCCCGATCCGAGTCGATTACGACCGGGAAAACCGTGTGGTGGAAGAATTCAACGTCCGAAAAATTCCCGCCACATGGTTCGTCGACGAAAAAGGGGAGCGCATCAGCAACCTGCCGGGATTCGTTCCTGCCGAAATGTTCCTCAACATCCTTCGCTATGTGGAGTCGGACCGGTACAAAACCGTTCCGTTTTCGGAGTACATTCGGTCGTTGTGATCCGTGGGGGCCGAGATCGACAAGTGCGCTGGATGCCTCCGGCGCTACTCCGCCGGCGGACGTGCGCTGCGCCCCAGCAGGCGCGTCACCGTGCCGATCATCACCAGGGCACTGGCCGAAACGAGAATGGACGGCAGCCACAGATACGATCGGAACTCCGCGTGCTCTCTGGCGACGGATATCCCCGCCATGCCGAAAGCGCAGGTTGCCAACATGAAGAAAACGACGAGCCAACCGATCCAGTCGGCGTCGTACCAGGGAACGATTTCCCTGCGATACACGGGGTGTTGATCCAAATGCACTTTCGAAAACCGTTCCAGGTAAGGGGTAGGGATGCCGGGCCGGGAGGCGTGCTTGGTTTCTTTTCATTCGGAAGCCGGCGCCTCTCGGGTACCGTACAGCGTAAAATACATGCACCCCGCGGATCAAGCCCTTTCCCGATTTTTGGAGATGCCGGCCGGCCCCTTACCCTCCTGCTGGCCGTGGCTTTCGGCTGCTGCGGATGTGCTGCAGGAGCCGGGAAGGTGCAGATCGAGGGAACCGGACAGTGGTATGCCCCGGGAACGATCCTATCCGGGGCAACCGGGGAGACCCTTTCCCTGGAAACACTTGCCGAAAGACTTGCCCAGCATCGCATCATCTACATCGGCGAGCAGCACAACCGGCCCGAACATCACAAGGTTCAACTGGATTTGATCCGGGCGCTCGGCAGGAAAGTGCCCGAACTTTCCGTCGGCATGGAAATGTTCGACCGCGGCTATCAAAAAAGACTCGACCGGTGGAGCGCGGGGCAGATGGACGAGGATGCGTTCATCGAGCAGGTGCACTGGTATGCGAACTGGAGGTACGATTTCGCACTGTACCGGGACATTCTAACGCATATCCGATCCGAAAACATTCCGTTGCATGCCTTGAACCTGCCGTTTCATATCCCCCCGAAAATCGCAGCGGGGGGTCTGGACAGCCTTCTCCCCGAGGACAGCCGCCATCTTCCCGATATCATCGACACGTCCGTGGCCGAACACAGGGACTACCTGCGGGAGGTCTTCGAAGGCCACCACGCCATGCGAAGAACCCGATTCGAATATTTTTACCAGGCCCAGTGCACATGGGAAGACACAATGGCCGCCTCGGTGGCCGAAACACTGGGTGCATCGACCATGGTTGTGTTGGCCGGCAGCGGCCACATCCGATTTCGATACGGTATACCGGAAAGGGCCTACCGCAGGGTGCCGGTTCCTTACGTGACGGTGATACCGGTTTCAACAGGGGAGACCATCCAGCTGAATGCGGCGGACTACTTTTGGATCACGAAATAGCGGCTTGGGGCGAACAACGACAGGGACCTTCGTAGAGGTGTGGAATTCCTCGAAAAGACACCTTCTCAAACACTATATATAGCTTTTTTTTATTGACACACAACAAGATGTTGTGATAAATCCCGCCCTGTTCACTGCATCCGCCGGACATGCATCGGCCCTTGCCAACTCTATGACGTCACCGCCGTTTTTCTTCGGAATTCGTGATGTCCGGTAGCCGTCCGGTAGGAGCAAGACACCCGAGGACAGATCGAACGGACCACGGCCTCCTTCCACAGCCCCCCAAGAAGGTGCGGTCCGCTTTTCTTCGCACCAGGGACTTGGACCCCACTGCACCGAGCGAGAGGTGATCCCGTGTTTGAGAAAATCAAAA
>JAJDOA010000301.1 GCA_022340405.1 Desulfobacteraceae bacterium
TTGGAATGGCTTTTTTTGTCTTTCGTAGGGGCGGGGTTTATCCCCGCCCGTTCGGGGTAGGTGATCCCACCAGCGGGAGGGGATAAACCCCTCCCCTACCGATCTATTGAGAAGCCATCTCGGAAACGGAACAGAATTCTGACAATCGCTATAGAATTTGGGAATGGGGATTTGAGATGTACCGGTGGATGGAAAGAGTGGTTTCTCGGGTTTTCATGTCCGGCGGTACAGTTCCGGGCGGCGGTTGGGGAAAAAATAGCGCATTTCGTGCCCGCGCACGCGTTCCAGCTCCGCAGCCTTCAGGTCCACCACCATCAGGGCCTCCCGACCCTCCACCGTGTGGGCGATGACTTCGCCAGAGGGGTTGATCACGGCGGCATTGCCGGGAAAGGACAGCCCTTTGCAGTTTTCCCCCACCAGGTTGCAGGCCACCACGAAAACCGCATTGTCAAAAGCCCGGGCCGGCAAGTGCCGCATCCAGGACTGGTGTTTTTCTTCCGCTTCGCCGCGGGGGGAGGCGTGGGGCATGAACAGGATTTCGGCCCCTTTCGAGGCCATGCGGGAGGAAAGCTCCGGGAAGTGTGCGTCGTAGCAGAGCTGGATGCCGAAAGCCGCACCGGCCTCCGAAAAGACGGGCACCTCGTTTCCCGCCTCGTAGGTGGACCGCTCCGGGGGACCCAGGTGCAGCTTCCGGTAGACGCCGCGGACTCCGTCGGGGCCGATCACCACGTGGGAGGCGAACGGAAGCCCCCCCTGCGGGTTCTTTTCGGCCATGCCGGCCAGAACTACCGTTCCCGTCTCTTCTGCCGCGGCGGTCAAGGCCTCCGTAGCGGGACCCGGAACTGCCTGGGCAATGGCGGCCATTTCCGGACGGTTGCAATAGCCGGTGATATTCAGCTCGGGAAAGCAGACCAGTTCCGCCCCCTCGCGGCGCGCCCGCCGCACCCACTCCTGGGACCGCTCGAGATTGGCGTCCACCTCACCGACGGGGGCGCGAACGACGGCGACGGCGATGCGAAGGCTTCTCATAGTTCGAAGTGCGCCTTGATTTTGAAAACGGCGGTGGCCGGAAGGTTCAGGATCCTTTTTACGCCGGTCTTCTCGGAGATGGCGCTCAGGTGCGATTCGATGTCCTGCATGGAGGGTGCAATGAAGGTGAACCAGACATTGAATTCCCCCTCCCGCTGGTAGTTGTGCGTGACCCCTTCGTAATCGTTCACCACTGCTGCGAATTCGTCGATGCGATCGGCGGGCACCCGGGCCGCGCACAGCGTGCTCACGTAGGCAAGCTTGCCGGGCACGAAATTGCCGCCGATGCGCCGGATAATCCCTTTTTCTTTGAGGTCTTTGACGCGCTGGAGAACCTCCCTCTCCGTCAATCCCAGATCCTCGGCGACGGTGAGGAACGGTCTTACCGTGAGGGGAAAGTCAGACTGGATGCGGTTGAGGATCGCCCGATCGATTTCTTCGAGAGTGTCCTGTGAGGATAGTGTCATCGGCTTCTTGCTGTTGGTCATTCGAATGGGTTTCGAGATTTGCACCTCGATTTTCGAATCCATAGCGATTGTCAGAATTCTGTTCCGTTTCCGAAATGGTTTCCAATCGGACTGTAGGGGAGGGGATACACCCCGCCCATACGAAGGACATGAAAACCCATATCCATCGGAACAAATTTTTGGCAATTGCTCTATGCCGCTACCGTTTCCCTCTTGGGGGCGAAGCCCCGCCACGCGGGGACAAAGCTCACTCCCCTCCCTGCGGCAGCAGGCGCAGGTGGAGTTTCCGGCGGCGGGGCCCATCGAACTCACAGAAAAAAATGCCCTGCCAAGTCCCCAGCACCAGCTCTCCCCCGTCGACGGCGATCAGTTCGGAGGCGCCCACCAGCGTGGATTTCACGTGTGCCGGAGAATTGCCCTCGCCGTGCCGGTAGTCGTCCCGCCAGGGTACGATCTTGTTGAGAATCATCAGGATATCGGACGACACGGCGGGGTCGGCGCTTTCGTTGATGGTCACGGCGGCGGTGGTGTGGGGTACATAGAGAAAACAGAGACCATCGCGGAATCCAGAATCCCGCACCGCTTTTCGGACCGCGCCGGTGATGTCCACCAGTTCGGTTTTCGAGCCCGTCTTCACTTCCAGGATCATGAAACCCTCCGACCCGGGAAAAGCCAAAAAAAAGGCTCTGCGGGTTGCGCAGAGCCTTTCGGAAAAGACCGTATGCAGTGCATGCGAGCCGGAGCGGTTAGACGCATCCGGTCGGCTTGGGAAGACCGGCCATCTTACAGGCTCCCTTGCCCGGTCCGGAAGGGAACAGCTCGTAGATGTGCTTCAGCTTGAAACCGGTGACCTTGGACAGAACCCTCACCATCGGGGCGATGCCGTTTTTTTCGTAGTAGTCGCGAAGCACTTCGATAATTTTTTTGTGCTCGTCGGTGAGCTCATCGATGCCCTCAATGGACTTCACGTACTGCACCCATTCGGGTGACCAGTTGGCGTAGTCGTCGATGAAGCCGTCCTCGTCCACGTTGAAAGTTTTCCCTTCGAATTCTACTGTCGGCATGTACGGTTCCTCCTTCAATATGGTTTATGGTTTTCTCGGCATTCCGCCATTAATTCTAAATCCGTAAAATCGTTTACCTACATGATTGCTTTGGGGATGTCAATACGAAAAATAGGGCGGATTGCCGCGGTCGGTAACAATGGAATCATATGTATTTCAGATTGTTATGCTTCAACCGAAGCTTCCGCTCTCTCCGTTCGCGCCTCGTTTCGAAAAGATCCCGTTCCGGCGGGTCCGGGATCCTCGTTCGGCATCAGTATTCCTTGGGCAGCTGATTGAGCTGGGACAGGGTGAACACCGGGCCGTCCTTGCAGACGAACTCCCTGCCCACGTTGCAGTGACCGCAGATCCCGATGCCGCATTTCATGCGATTTTCCAGCGACATGATAATATGGTCGTGGGCATACCCCTTCTGGTCCAGAACCGGCTGGGTGAACTTGATCATGACCGGAGGTCCGCACACGATGGCGTAGGTGTCTCCGTCTCCCTGCGGGGCCTTCTGCTCGGTGATGGGGGGAACGAAACCCACGTTGTACTTCCAGTCCGGGTCGTCCGTGGCGTCCACGGTGATGTGCATGTGAATGTCGTCGCGGCTTTCCCACTGTGCCAACTCCTCCCGGTACAGCAACATACCGGGGGTGCGGGCTCCGTAGACCACATGGATTTCTCCAAACCGGTCCCGGTTTTCGAGCATGTAAATTATGGAGGAGCGCAGTGTGGTAAAGGCAAAGCCGCCGCCGACGATCACCACGTTCTTGCCTTCCAGGACTTCCCAGGGGTACCAGTTTCCCAACGGGCCCCGGACGCCCATGACATCGCCCACCTTCATGGCGTGCAGGTGAGACGATACCAGCCCCACCTTGTTGACGGTGAATTTGAGAAACCCCTTCTCCGTGGGCGAGGAGGCGATCCCGATGGGGATCTCGCCCTTGCCGGCGATGGACAGTTCGGCAAACTGCCCGGCGTGATAGGCGAATTTCTTCTCGTCGTCAGGGTCCAGGAAGACAAACTTGAAGGTCTTCAGATTCTTGTCCTCGGTCTCGGTGACGATTTCGTCGATGCGGACCGGATAGGGCAAATACGGATTCTGCACGATCTCCTCCCTCGTTGACGTCATTAGAAGCTATCCCAAAATTGTCTTTTCGCCCCATCTCGGTGTCGGGTCCTCGTTTCCAGTCCTCGAAATACGGACGTATTCCTGCGGCTGGAAACCCGGATCCTCCTTGACCTTGAACGAAAATCCTAATTTTGAGACAGCTTCTACACCTCGCATGCCGCACCCGTGCTTCCTCGTTGGTTCATCAGTTCGCAGACCCTGCGGATGTCAATGTTCACAGGGCAGTACTGCACGCAGCGGCCGCATCCGACGCACTGGATGCCGTTGTCGTACTTGTCCACGTAATATTTCAGCTTGTGCATGAACCGCTGCCGCACCCGCTGGATTTTTTCGCCTCTGGGATTGTGCCCGGAGCCGTGCAGCGTGAACAACGGATACATGCAACTGTCCCAATTGCGCATGCGGCACCCCTTTTTCCCGTGGGTTTCGTCCTGAATGTCGAAACACCAGCAGGTCGGGCACAGGTAGGTGCATGTGCCGCAGTTGATGCAGGAAAACGCCACATCTTCCCAAAACGGCGCCTCGTATAGATCGAGGGTCGCCTGATTGCGCAGCTGATCCGTATGCACTTGCGAAACGATGCGGGATTCGGCCGCTTTTTTCCGTTCCGCGATCGTGTCCTCGACACCCGATCCGGCCTCTTCCTTCCAGCCGGCAGCCTCGCGAAGGCGTTCGCCCTTTTCGGTCAAGGATTGAAACCAGTACCCGCCGTCCGGGTCTTCCACCAGCAGGGCATCCAGTCCGCCGGTGCTGTAAGGGCCGGACCCGGCGGAGGTGCAAAAGCATGACCGACAGGGATCTTCGCAGGCCAGCCCCACCAGCGTCGCCCGTTCGTAAGCTTGGATCCAATACGGATCCTTGTATTCCTCGGTGTCGAAATTGCGCCGTACGAGGCCGAATGCGTCGGCGTCGCAGGGCCGGATTCCGAACACCGCACGCGGCGTCTCGTCCGGCAGAACTTCTTTGAGAATGTGGCTGTCCTCACGGGTCTCGTCCAGGTGGTATTCGGCCATCACCTGGGACTGGGGGTACACCAGCTGCTTGGCCGACATCCGGGTGTTCCGGAAATCGAAATCGGGCTTCTGGCCCGGCTGCAGCGGCCTGAAATTGTGAAACCGGCCTTCGGCGACCGGTCCGATCACCCGGTATTGCCCGTGCAGTCGATCGATGCCTTCGGTGAGTCGGTCACTATCGAGTTGAAAAGTCGTCATGGCAGTCTGCCTCTACAGGTTTGGCTGGGTCTTTTGGGTCGCCGGCGGCGGCGTTTCTGGCGATCGGCCCGAAACAGCCGCTATCGGATAAAGTCGTCCGGGTCCTCCGGCCGGTATACATCGAGCGGCGGCCGGCTCTTGGGGTCCATGCCCGCCTCCCAATCGAAAAGCTCCTTGCAGTCTTTTTCCAGTTTCTTGGTGAAAACCCGCATGTTGATGCCCACCGGGCACGCCCGTTCACACGCGCCGCAGTCCGTGCAGCGGCCCGCGCAATGATAGGCACGGAGGAAGTGGAACGTGCGCACATCGTCCGAGTCCTGGCTTTTGCCCACCCACTGGGGACGGGACTCGTCCACGAAACAGGTGGGGCAGTAGCACAACGGGCAGGCATTCCGGCATGCGTAGCAGCGGATGCAGGGCTCCAGCAGCTTGTCGAAAAACGCCCAGCGATCCTCGGTCGACATGGCTTCGATTTCGCGGACGTCCGCGTAGCGGTCCACGTCTTCCTGCTCCGGCACCGGATCGGCCACCATTTCGTCGTGGATCACCGGGTTGCGGTGAATGCAGACCGAGCAGTTCTGTTGGAGCACCTCTTCTTTTTTCAGCTCGGACGTCTTGCCGCCGGCCGTGATCTGGAGGGTGTCCCCCTTCTCCTCCACCGCCTCGACCTCGTCCTCGAACATGGCGGTGATGCGCTTCTTGTCGATCATCCCCTGGCAGGGAACCCCGATGACATAGAGCTGATCACGATCGACCTTGTTTTCGACGATGTGGGTGACGATGTTCCGGCTGTCGCAGCCCTTGGCCAGAACGCCGATGCGCTCTTTCCGATCGGTGAGATAGTTGCAAAGGTTGATTCCGCAGTTGCTGTCCCATATCAGCCGGTCCACTTCTTCCGGCTCCCGGACGAAACAAGGCTCGTTCATCATGGGAATGGTCCCGCTGCGGAAGCCGAGCACCGCATCGACCTTGCACTCCTGCAACAGTCTCTTGGCGATTTCACGGATCTTTTCGGTATATTCCACCATTTCAAGCTACCTTGGGTTCGGTTTTGACGAAATGTTTCCTTGGGCCCAGGGCTTTCACCGCCTGGGTTACGGAGTTGACCACATCAACGAATTTGGTGGATTCCGCCGAAGACACCCAGGAAAACTGCAGACGGCCGGCCTCGATCCCCATGTGTTCGAGAAGGTTGGAAAACAGGGCGAATTTGCGTCGGGCGTAGTAATTACCTTCCAGGTAATGGCATTCACCCGGATGTCACCCGGATACCCATACGCCGTCGGCGCCCTCCCGGAAAGCGGCCAGAATGAATTTGGGGCTCATCCTGCCGGTGCAGGGGATGCGGATCACCCGGATGTTGGGCGGGTACTCCATACGGCCGACGCCGGCCAGATCCGCTGCGCCGTAGCTGCACCAATTGCAGAGAAAGCTTACGATTTTCGGTTCAAATTCGGACATTGAGCAATCTCCTTCAGAAAACACGGGTTAGACGGCTTCGTCCAGGGAGAAGATCTGTGCGAAGATCTGATCGTTGTCGAAACCCTTCAGCCGGATGGCACCCGACCGGCAGGAGGCCACGCAGAGTCCGCACCCCTTGCACAGCACGGGGTTGACCTCGGCCTTGCCCGGCCAGAAACGCTCCTCCAGGGAACGGAACGACGGTGCCGAGTAGGGGCACACCGAAACGCAGACCCCGCACTGGCTGCACATGGCCGGTTGGACCTCGGCAACGTGGCCGCTGGTGTAGATTTTTTCCCGGGCCAGCAGGGTGAGGGCCCTGGATGCCGCCGCCTGTCCCTGAGCGATGGATTCGTCGATGGGTTTGGGGTAGTGGGCAATGCCGCAAAGGAAAACGCCGTCGGTGGCAAACTCCGATGGGCCGAGCTTGGCATGCTTTTCCACATAGAAGCCGTCCTCGTTTACCGGTACCTTGAAAAACTGGGCGAGTTTTTCGCTGGCATTGGGGACCACCGCCGAGGCCAGGGTCAGCAGGTCGGCCCCGATCTCCACCGGCCGTCCGAGCACGTGGTCCGTCACCGTCACGGAGATCTGCCCGTTCTGGACGGACACCTCGGGTTTGTCGTCGAGGGAGAAGCGGATGAAGACCACTCCTTTTTCCCTCGCCTCCTTGTAGAGGTATTCCCTTTCGCCGTAGGTGCGGATGTCTCGGTAGAGAATGAAGACCTGACTGTCGGGATTGCGCCGCTTGAGTTCCAGCGCGTTCTCGATGGAGTGGGTGCAGCATACCCGGGAGCAGTAGGGGCGCTGGGGCTCGCGGGATCCGACGCACTGGATGAAGACCGCGGTTTTCACGTCGGCCAAGGAGGGATCGTCCTCGATGAATTTTCGATCCAGCTCCAGGCTGGTGAGGATGCGCGGATCTTCCCCGTAGGCGTACTCCTCCGGCTGCAGCGCCCGGCCGCCGGTTGCCACCACCGCGACACCGTGATCGATGACCGTTTCCGTTTCGTCCACCGATACTGTGGACTGGAAGTTGCCCACGAAGCCCTCCACCTTGGTCAGCTCCGCGTTGCGGTACACCGTGATGTTCTCCTGGGACTCCACCTCCTGAATGAGTTTGGCGAGATTCTCGCCCACCATTTCGCCCGTTGCGGTCCGATAGATGGCGTGGGCCTGACCGCCCAGGTTGTCCTCCCGTTCCACCAGATGAACGGGGTAGCCCTGGCGGGCCAGGCTGCGGGCCGCCGACATGCCGGCGATGCCGCCGCCGATGACCAGGGCCGCCGGGTTGACATCCAGCTCGGCCTCGCCCAGGGGCTGGTGCAGGGCCACTTTGGCGGTCGCCATGCGCACCAGGTCCTTGGCCTTCGCGGTGGCCATTTCCGGATTGTTTTTGTGGACCCAGGAGTCCTGGTTGCGGATGTTGGCCATCTCGAAGAGGTACTTGTTCAGGCCAGCGTTGATCAGCGTCTCCTGGAAGAGAGGTTCGTGGGTCTTGGGGGTGCAGGCGGCCACCACCACCCGATTGAGGTTCTTTTCCCGAATGATCTCGGTCAGGCTGTCCTGGGTGTCCTGAGAGCACGAGTAGAGGTTGGTGTTGACGTACTCGACGTAGGGCAGCGTGGCTGCATAGTCGGCCACGGCCTGAACGTCCACCACACCGGCGATATTGATGCCGCAGTGGCAGACGAAAACCCCCACCCGGGGGCGCTCGTTGATCACGTTGACCTCCGGGACCACCTCCTTGCTGCGGGTGAGGGTGTCGCGCGCCTCGGCAAGGAGTTCTCCAGCGGCCGCCGCGGCCGCACTGGCGTCCACAACGGACTGGGGGATGTCCTTGGGGCCCTGGAAGGCGCCGCAGACGTAGATGCCAGGGCGGGAGGTCATCACCGGCTGGAAGCTGCCGGACTTGGCGAAATGGCCCTCGGTCATTTCGATGCCCAGCCTCTCGGCCAGGGCGGCCACCTCCGGATGGATCTGGATCCCGACGGAAAGCACCACCATGTCGAAGGTTTCCGTCTCGATCTGCCCGTCCTCCCGGACGTAGCGCACGGAAACCTCCTCGGAGTCCTCGATGGGATCCACGCTGTGCACCCGGCTTCGGACAAAGCGAACGCCGCTGTCCTGGGCCTTGTTGTAGAACCGCTCGAAATCCTTGCCGTGGGTGCGCATGTCCATGAAGAAGATGGCGCAGTCCAAGTCGTCGCCGGCGTGCTCCTTGGCAATGACCGCCTCCTTGATGGCGTACATGCAGCATACCGAGGAGCAGTAGCTGTTGTCGCAGCGGTTGAGATCCCGGGATCCCACGCACTGAAACCAGGCGATCTTTTTGGGCTCGGCGTGGTCGGACATGCGTATCAGATGACCGCCGGTGGGCCCGGAGGCCGACAGCAGCCGTTCCATGTCCATGGAGGAGATGACGTTTGGATGTTTTGCGTAAATGTAGCTGTCGAAGGGGGTGGGGTCGAACGGCTCGAAGCCCGGGGCCAGAATAATGGACCCGGTTTGCAGCTCTATGATTTCGGTCTGCTGGGCATGGGTCTCCAGCGTGACCGCATGGGGTTTGCAAGCCTCCACGCATTGGTAGCACTCGCAGCAATAGCCGCAGTTGAGGCACCGATGAGCCTCGGCCTGCCCCTCGGCCTCGGCAAAGCCCAACTCCACCTCTTCGAAATTGCCCTGGCGTTTCTCCACCGCCAGCTCGGGCATCTTGGCCCGATCCGCCTTGGCCTGGTGGGGGGGGATCGGCCGATAGGTGGGATTTTCGTTGACGATGGGCTCTCTTCCCTCCGTCATGTCCCGGCCGTCCATGTAGCGCACGATGGACTCGGCCGCTTCCCGGCCCGCGGCTACGGCGCCGATGGCCACCCAGGGTCCGGTCTGCAGGTCGCCACCGGCAAACACGCCCTCTCTGCCCGTGGCATAGGTAATGGGATCCACCTCGGTGGTGCCCCACCGGGAAAACTCGATCCCCATGACGTTTTCCAGGCTGGAAAGATCCGGCCGCTGTCCAATGGCAGCAATCAGTTGGTCGATTTCCATGTCGTATTCGCTGCCGGGAATCGGAATCGGCCGCCGTCGTCCGGAAGAATCGACTTCGCTGAGCTTCATCTGCACCAGGCGCAGCCCCACCACTTTCCCGTCCTGGGTCAGCACTTCCTGGGGGGCGGCAAGAAAGTTGATTTTCACCCCCTCGTCCTCGGCAGCCTGAACCTCTTCCTCCCAGGCAGGCATTTCGGCCCGGGACCTGCGGTAGACGATGGTCACCTCCTCGGCACCCAGCCGCACCGCCGAACGGGCCACGTCGATGGCGACGTTCCCGCCGCCGATGATGGCCACGCGCCGGCGCACTTCCGCCTTTCCCGTCAGGTTGGCTTCGCGCAGGAAATCCACCCCCTGGCGCACGCCTTGTGCTTTTTCCCCGGGGATTCCCAAGGAAAGGCCCTTGTGGGCGCCGATGGCGAGATAGACGGCCTTATAGCCCTGGTCGAAAAGCTCGTCGACGCCCAGTTCGTCACCGATGGGCGTATTCAGCCGGATCTCAACCCCCAGGTTGGTGATCAGCTCGATCTCCTGGTCCAACACTTCACGGGGCAGACGATGGGCGGGGATTCCGACGCGCAGCATCCCGCCTGCGGCAGGCAGCGCCTCGAAGATCGTGGAACGGATGCCCTTGCGCGCCAAGTGGTACGCTGCAGACAATCCAGCCGGACCGGAGCCGACGATGGCGACTTTTTCGTCGCGCGTCGGCTGGCATTCGATCTCCACCTCCCTCGGGTCGAACCGATCGGCCGCCAGTCGTTTCAGGTCCCGGATGGCCACCGGAGAATCCACTTCGCAGCGTCGGCAAGCATCCTCGCACCCGTGCGGGCAGATCCGTCCCAGTACTCCGGGAAGCGGCAGGTCCTCCATGATGATCTTCAGGGCTTCCTTGTACTTGCCCTGGCCGACCATCTGGACATAGCCTTGCACGTTGAGGCCGGCTGGACAGGCCAGACGGCAGGGGGCCTTGTCCGCTTTCTGGATCGCAAAGGCGCCCGGAATGGCCTGGGCATATTTTTTATAAGTGGCTTTTCGTTCGGAAAGGCCGTGATCGTATTCGTTGGGAAGGGAAACGGGGCAGACCTCGACACAGTCGCTGCAAGAGGTACACGCCGCAGGATCGATGTAGCGGGGCGTTTTCCGAATACTGACCTTGAAGTTGCCTTCTTCCCCCTCGACGTCCAGGACTTCCGCATTGGTGATCAACTCGATATTTAGATGCCGGCCGACCTCGACCAGTATAGGCGAGATGATTCACATCGCGCAGTCATTGGTGGGAAAGGTCTTGTCCAGCTGGGACATGACACCACCAATGGCTGGAGATTTCTCCTGCAAGTATACGTAATATCCTGCATTCGCCAGATCCAGGGCGGACTGCATGCCGGCAATGCCGCCGCCGACGACGAGCACGGATCCAACCACTTCATTGGCCATCGGATCTTCCTCCTGACGTTCGAAATTTCAGCAAAACCGACCGCTTTCGGGCCCGCGGACCCCGAGGGACGGGGCGGACCGCACCCATTGAAAACCAAGGTAACATGACTACAGGGGAAACCCCTTCGTGTCAATATCTTTCCGGGACTTTCGGCGGGTGGGATACAGGCTTGTTATCCTGGGCGGCCGGCGCGTTTGCGGGAGCGTGGCCTTGAACGCCGCCCGGCCTCATGGTAGAGAGGGAAACAACTACCGTGGCCGGCCTCGCCGGCGACGGTGAGAAAGGGGTCGTTCCATGTACAGACAGCCGAATCCGTCGCTGCTCAACATCGCCCTTGTGGGGGAGGGCGATGTGTGCCGGGAGTTGCTGCAGCAAAGAACCCTGGAACTCGAGGATCTTAAGATGCAGGCACGCATCCGGGCCGTTGCCTGTCAGGATCCTTCCAGCCAAGAGGCGCAGATGGCCAGGGAGATCAACCTGACAACGGTTTTCGATTATCACGATCTGTATCTTCCCCAGTACGAGATCAATCTGATCGTCGTACTGTCTTCCGACCCCCACATTCTCGAAGACATCGTGGCAACGAAACCGTCCCATGTTCGCGTCGTCGGACCTTCGACTTTCCAATGGATCCGCGGAGTGATCGGGGTGCATCAAGAGGAGCTGGAAAGAAAACGTCTCGAGCTCAAGATGATCCTCGATGGCATCGAGGACTTTATCGTCGTCATTACCAGCGACATGGAAATCATCGAGGTCAATCAATCTTTTTTGAAAAAGATGGGGTACGTCAAAGAAGAGGTGATCGGCAAAAAATGCCACGAGATCTTCCAGAAGATCAACCGCAGGTGCGAGGCGCACATCTACTGCCCGCTGAGCGAAGTGATCCGAAGCAGGGCGCCGCGGGAGAAGCTGATCACCCGGATCGATCATAAAGGAAACCTTTGCTACAACGAGGTCTCCATTTATCCGATTTGGGAGGATGGTGGAAAGATTTCGAAATTTGTGGAAATCAGTCGCGATGTCACCGAGCGGATCAAAGAGGATGAAGAGATCACGCGACGGCTGGAAACCATGGTCCAGGAACGGACCCGGAAGCTCAAGGAGGCGCAGATCCAATTGGTCCAGCAGGACAAGATGGCCTCTTTGGGCAAGCTGTCGGCATCGGTGGTGCACGAAATCAACAACCCGATTGCCGGCATCCTGAATCTGAACTTGCTGATGCAGCGGCTGATCGAAGATGGAAAACTTGGGCCGGACGCCATCGAAAGATTCCAGAAATACCTGCAACTCATGGAAGCCGAGACCCGAAGAATCGGCCGAATCATCGGCAACCTGCTCGGCTTTTCCCGGCAGTCCAAAATGGAACTAAAGGCCTTCGACCTCCGACAACTGATCGACAAGACCATTCTGCTGAACGAAAACCTTCTGAAAATCAATCGGATCAAAATCGAAAACGACTTTCCCGAAGACCTGCCGCGGATCGTCGGCTCCCCCGATCACCTGCAACAGGTATTCGTGAACCTGGTCTCCAACGCGGTCGAGGCAATGAAGCCCAATGGCGGCACCCTCACCATCACGGGTCGGCAGGATTCGGATCAGCGCATCGTTTTGAAGTTTCGGGATACCGGGATCGGCATCCCCGAGGCGTATTTCTCCAGTCTATTCGAACCCTTTTTCACCACCAAAAAAAAGGGCAAGGGTGTCGGACTCGGTCTGTCGGTGGTCTATGGCATCGTCAAGGAACATGGAGGCCGCATCAGTTTCACCAGCAAAGAGGGACAGGGTACAGAGTTTCGTATCGAGCTTCCCGCAGAGACGTTGGCTGCGGGAAATCTGAAAAATCCTGGAGAGATCAGTGGACACAGCAACGGTTCTAATCGTCGACGATGAAATGATCATGCGGGAATCCCTTGGGGCCTGGCTGGAGCGGGATGGGCATGAGATCCATACGGCCGAAAGCGGTGAGGACGCCTTGAAATTGATCGAGACGCACCCCTTCGACATCGTTTTTCTGGACATCAAGCTGGAGGGAATGAGCGGGCTTTCGGCCCTGCGCCACATCAAGGAGATCGATCCCGACATCGAAGTGGTCATGATCACGGCCTATGCCTCGGTTCCGTCGGCCATCGAGGCCATGAAAAACGGCGCCTACGACTACCTGCTCAAGCCCTTCGAGCCGGATGAACTCAGCATATTGATCGAAAAGATCCTGGAGCACCGAGCACAGTTCCAGGAGAATCTGTTTCTTCGCCACCAGTACCAGGAGCAGAACCGGTTTGAAAGCCTCATCGGGCAGTCGGAGTCGATGCAGGAGGTGTTCCGGCTCATCCGGGATGTCGCACCGATGAATTCGACGGTCCTCATTACCGGGGAAACCGGCACCGGAAAAGGGCTCGCGGCCAAGGCGATTCACACCCACAGCCGCTGGGGCGATGGCCCTTTCGTTGCCGTCAACTGCGGTGCCATTCCGGAGCATTTGATGGAAAGCGATCTTTTCGGCCACGAAAAAGGCGCCTTCACCGACGCCAGGGATACCAAGCGGGGGCGGCTCGAGCTGGCCCACGGCGGCACCCTCTTTCTGGACGAGATCGGCGAAATCAGCATGCGGATGCAGATCGACCTGCTCCGGGTTCTCGAGGACGGCGTCTTTTACCGGGTCGGGGGAACCCGCTCCATCGAAGCGCAATTCCGCGTCATCGCCGCCACCAACCGGGATCTGCAGGCCGCCATCCGGGAGGGAAAGTTCCGGGAGGACCTCTTCTACCGGCTGAACGTCATCACGTTACGGATGCCGCCGCTAAAGGAGCGCAAAGACGACATTCCGCTGCTGGCCGAGCATTTCCGCAGCCGTTTCGTCCAGGAGACCAACAAACCGATTGACCGCATCAGCCGGGAGGCTCTTGATGAGATGATGCTCTACGACTGGCCCGGCAACGTCCGGGAGCTGGAAAACGCTATCGAGCGGGCCGTGGTCGTCGGAAAGGAGCGGTTTCTCAAGCCGGAGGACCTGCCCATTTTCCAGGCCGAGTGCCGTGTTGCGCCGGAGCCCCTGTCGCTCAAAGAGATAGAAATGAACCACATTGTGCAAATTCTCGCCGAAAACGACTGGAACATTGCCAAAAGCTCGAAAATACTGGGTATCGACCGCTCCACGCTCTACAATAAAATCCAGCGTTATCAAATCCGGAAATAGGCGGCTTTTCATTGGCGGGTCGATTCGACATCGTGATTTCCCCGATCGGACACATGGAACCCGACCTCGTTGAAACCGTCTGCCAGGAGGTCCGGCAGATGTTTCATCTCGACACCGTGGTGGTGCCGTTGATGGCCGATGTCGAATACGCCTTCGATCGCGAACGCAACCAGTACCATTCCACGCGGATTTTGGCCCAATTGGCCGAATTGGCGCCAGCCTGCGCCGTCAAGGTACTGGCCTTGACGCGGGTGGACCTTTTTATTCCCATTCTGACCTTTGTTTATGGAGAAGCCCAATTGGGGGGAACGGCCAGCATCGTCTCCACCTCCCGTCTCAAAGACAATCTTCCGACCCTGCGTCTTCGCGAGTGCTTTTTCGAACGCACGGCCAAAGAAGCGGTCCACGAGCTGGCCCATACCTTCAACCTGCGCCACTGCAAGGATGAGACCTGCATCATGCACTACTGCCGGAATATCCGTGACGTGGACCGAAAGCAGAACCTGCTTTGCCGCTACTGCCGGACGCTGCTGGAAGATGAATTCCGGCGGCTGAGGATACCGATCTAGGGGCTGTTTCTAAGAACCAAAATCCTAATTTGGAAACAGCCCCTATGTCCGCAGGAAAAGGCGGGTGAGCCGATGCCAGTCCACGCTGCCCAGGTTTCCATAGATGTCCTCTTTCAACTCACCGCCGTCGGCCGCCAGGGGCCCCGCTTCCTCTTCGATGACCTGGTACAGCCGATCGATTTCCGCATCCAGGAAATCGACTGCGTCCGCTCCGATCATCAGCCTCTTCAGGTCGCTGCGAAGGTCGCTGGCGTGCACCCGAACCATCCAGCCGTCGGTGTAGGAGGACCGGCTACCCTGACCGGGTGTTTCCCGGACCGCCGGATTGACGGCCGTTACCACCCCGGTGACCGGCGATAGAATCTCGGCCCGCAGGCCCTGGCGGGAGGCCACGAAATGGGAGCGGTTCTGCCGGACCTCCTTGCCCAGCAGCGGCGGTTCGATGGAGTCGAACGGGCCGAGCAGGCGCAGCGCGAAGTCGTCGAGCCCCACCCGCACCTCTCCCCCTTCCTCGATCCGGACCCAGCTGTGCCCCGCGTGCAGGTAGAATCCCTGGGGAAGCTTGAAGCCGTGGACATCCAGGACATCCATCGGACGGACCACTGCGTGGACCACATACTGGTCCTGAAAATACTGGTCGAATTCGCAGTTTTCGCAGCGGTACTGGTTCGTGCAGGCCCTGAAAGCGATGCGGTCCGCCATGTGATGAATGCACGGCTGCTGCTGCTGCGGCATTTCATTGAGCCGGTCCTGCCAGTGCACGATTTTCCCCGCTGTGCCTGGCAGCGGATTTTGGTCGGCCCTGGCCCTCGCGGCTTTGTCGGCGGCCCTTCGCATGGCCCGGTCGAACCGGCAGCCCTGGCAGTGATAATCGCGCCTGCAGTCTTTTTTCCGGACCACTCCGGCCTGCATCCAGAGACAGGCCGGAGTGGCGCCGGAGGAAGAAACGCGGATTGATGGCATTGTTTTCATTTCGGTCGTTCCTCCGACACACCGGTCCATCAGGTCTTCAGAAAGGTCTTGGTGAGTCTCTGCCAGCCCAATTCCGGAAGATTGCCGTAGATGTCCTCTTGCAGGAGGCCGCCGTCGGCCGCCAAGGGGCCGGCCACATCTTCAATCATGGACTCCAGGGTGGTCAGCTCCCGGTTGATCCATTCCAGACCGTCGGACTGGGTCATGAGCCGATTCATGCCCTTTTTGATATCGGGGGTGTGGACGAGAAAGAGCCACCCGCCGCCGTAAGGCTCCTGGTTGGCCAGCCGGGCGTTTTCCCTCAGATTTGCGTTGACTTCGAGAATCACCCCGTCGATGGGGGAAAGAACCTCGGCCTTCTTGTCCTTGCGTCGAATGCCCCATCCGATTTGACCCGATTCGAGCTCCTTTCCCATGGTCGGCAGTTCGAAGGCGTCCACCTTGCCCAGGAGTTTGAGAGAGAAGTCATCGAGGCCGATCCGGATGTTTCCGCCGCTTTCCACCCGCGCCCAGGCATGACCGGTGTGAAAATAGTGGTCCATGGGAAAGTCGAAGCCCTTGACGGTCTCCATCGCCTGGGGCGACACGTGGGTCTTGGCATTCCAGACGTCTTCGAAGAATTGATCGAATTCGCAGGTGGCGCATTCGTAGTCGTAGGCACACTGGCGCGCGGCGATCCGGTGGGTGAGGCTATGCCGGCAGACCCGCTTCAGATCGGGCTTTCGCTTCATGGCCTCTTGCCAGCTGATCTGCTTGCCATTGGCCACCTGGGCCTGCATTCCCCTGTCATACTTGCAGCTGACGCAATCGTAGAAGTTGTTGCAGCTTTTGAATTCGACGACACCGGCCTGCATCCAGAGGCAGGGGTGCTCCAGACGGGCTTTCTTGTCGGGCTTGACAAGCCAGACCTGGCCGCCGAGCACGGCGCCGATTTCTTCTTTCCGGTGGAGGTCTCCGGGGCGTCCCTTATGATAGGAGGAACCGTAACCCAGTCGAGATTTCTTTCCATTGCGCGCGTTGTCAGCCATTTTTCGTGCTCCTTTGTTGTCCAGCGGTGAGATGTTATGGTGTTTTCTCTTCATCTTGTGTTTTTTTCTCTTGTTTTCTCTTGGCCGTTTTCTTAAGCAAGGCCCGTGCCAGGGATGCCGTTGGAACGGTGAATAAGCATAACTTACTTTTTTTATTGTTATAATTTATGATACGGGAGAAAAGAAGGGATCCGATGCTCTTGCGGCCGGGGTGGCGGATAGTGTGGGAAAACGGGACACATGGGGGGATCTTCCCCCATAGCATTCCGCATAAATGGACAACACTTCACATGATTTCGAATAGATAGATATTATGTTGGAATTTTCAACAGCCTTGTCTTGATTTCCAACACTTTCTTTTCACCCGGAAGGCTGTCCGCCCCATGAGCCTGCGCACCGACCCTTCCGGGCCGAACGGACCCGGCGTGGCCGCCGCCTGGGGGGGAACCGACCGTTCCGGCACCCCATACCGGAAGGGTTTGATCCCTGCCA
>JAJDOA010000345.1 GCA_022340405.1 Desulfobacteraceae bacterium
TTTTGAGATCGCTTCTAGAAAAAATTTCAAGCCGGGTCAAGGGGAATCGTTGAAAGCGCCTGCAGGAGGGGAATACGTCGGTTGCAGCCATTGATGATTTGCAGGGGATTTTCTGATATATTGTCAGTAGAAGCCGTCTCAAAATTGTCTTTTCGCCCCATCTCGGTGTCGGGTCCTCCTTGACCTTGAACCAAAATCCGAATTTTGAGATCGCTTCTAGTAGAAATGGAGGCGGCATTGTTCATCGGCATCTACAGCGTGGGGGGGACCATCGACAAGGTCTACTACGACCAACTGGACGACTACGAGATCGGCGAGCCCAAGGTGGGTGAGATCCTGGAAGAAGCCGGAGTCGATTTCGCATTCCGGGTCCATTCCCTCATGAAAAAGGACAGCCTGGACATGACCGAAGAAGACCGGCATCGCATTCACCGGCGTATCCGCAACGACCCGAATCCCCTTATTCTGGTCACCCACGGCACGGACAGCATGGTCGATACCGCCCGGAGACTCTCCGACATCCCTGCAAAGACCATCGTCCTCACAGGAGCCATGCAGCCGGCTCGATTCAAGGCCAGCGACGCGGTGTTCAACGTGGGCTTTGCCGCAGCAGCCGTACAGACGCTGCCGCCCGGTGTCTATATCGCCATGAACGGCCGGATCTTCGACCCCGATCAGGTGCGAAAGAATCGCGCCACCAAACGATTCGAACCTCTTCCATAGGAGGGATCGGACATGACCCGTACAGTCTGGATCTCTCATCCCGTTGTCGTTTTCATCCTGTCCGTGCTGGCCCTGGGGACGTCGCTGTTTCTCTATATCTACTGGTATATCGGGGTCAGTGCGGGTCTCAAGGCGATGGTGAAGCGCTTTGAGCTCGACCCGAGCCAGGTGCTGGAACCGCAGACATGGGTGGTGATCCTGGTGTTGTCCATCCTGGTGGGGGTGATCCTGCTGGGTATTTTCACCATTTACGCCTACAACCGGAAAATCCTGCAGCTGTATCGGCTCCAGCACAATTTCATCAACAATTTCACCCATGAGCTGAAAACGCCGGTGACATCACTGAAGCTGTTTCTGGAAACCATGGAAAAGCATCAACTGGAACGGAAGGAACAGACCCGCTACATCGGCTACATGATCCAGGATGTCAACCGGCTGAGCGAACACATCAATCGGATCCTCGATCTGGCCAGGCTGGAGAGCCGGAACTACGAAACGGTGTTCGAAGCCACCGACGCCGCGGAAGCCGTGCAACGGTTCCTCGAAGAAAACGCCGGCATGTTCCGCAACAGCACTGTCCGGATCCATCCCCAAAAAAACGGCCGTTATCCGGTCCTCCTGGATCGGACGCTGTTCGACATGCTGCTGGTGAACCTGGTCGCAAACGCAATGCACCACAACCGCAGTTCCACTCCAGAAGTGGATATCCGGGTTTGTCGCAGTGGCCGTTCCGTCGAAATCCGCCTGACCGACAACGGCGTGGGTCTGGAAAAAAAGGACCTGCGCAGGGTATTTCGAAAATTCTATCAGGCGGAACGCGCCGAGGATCGATCGACAGGGGGAACCGGAATCGGGCTTCACCTGGTGCAGAGCATCGCAAAGCTTCATGGAGGAAAAGTGTCGGCGGATAGCCCGGGGCCGGGAAAGGGATCGACCTTTACGCTTTCGCTGCCGCTGGCGGATTAGGAGGCTGTGAATAAACGGCGCCTTCCACCTTGATACGGCGTCTCCCGCTATGCGGGATGACTCGGCTGATCTCTCAAGACTGGCGGAGAGCCTCTTGTCTGAAGGCGGAATGCTTGTTTATCCACAGCCTCTTAGGGCGGTCGTCGAACAGCCGGCGACACCGGCCGTACGGAAGGCGGTTTCGATGAACAAAAGAAGAGACAGGCGCATTCTGATCGTCGAAGACGAAACGCATATCGCCGAAGGCCTTCGCCTCAACCTTCAGCTGCAGGGCTACACGGCGACCGTTGTGGACAACGGTGTTTCCGCGCTGGAAAAGTGGCGGCAGTGGCGGCCCGATCTCATCGTACTGGACATCATGCTTCCGGGCATCGACGGGTTCTCCGTTCTACAGAGCATTCGGCTGGAAGACGACCGCATCCCCATCCTGGTGCTGTCGGCAAGGGCGGCCGCGGAGGATCGGATCCGCGGCCTCACTTACGGCAGCGACGACTATCTGGCGAAACCGTTCCACCTGGAGGAGTTCCTGCTGCGCGTCGAACGTCTGTTGAGCCGAAGCGAGGTGGGAAGGTCGGTGGATCCCACCATCCCCGACCCCTATCGCTTCGGAGAAAACACCATCGATTTTAAATCCGGAACGGCCGAGTGCAGCAATGGAACGATTCAGCTGACCGCTCAGGAAATCAAGCTCTTGAAACTGTTTGTTCTGCATCGGGGCAAACCGCTTTCCCGGGCGCAGCTGCTGGAGATCGGATGGGGGTACACCGGCGAGATGTCCACGCGGACGGTTGACAATTTCCTGGTGCGCTTCCGAAAATATTTCGAGAAAGACCCCAAACAGCCCCGCTATTTCAAGAGCCGCCGCTCGGTCGGGTACGTGTTCGACCCGGAGGGGTAGAACCCATCTCCCTTACCCCAAAAACACCGTCAGCAGGTTCCGGCGGGCATCGACATGCTGCAGGGTGATCTGGACGAAATCCCCGGGATCGAGTTTCACACCGTTGCTGGCGGGCAAATCGCATTCGATCATGTAATCGGTCAGAAGAACCTGATGGGTGTTTCGTTTTTTCATCAAGACGATGGCCTCTTCCTTACAGCCGACCCGCTGTTCCAAATAGCGAAGAAGCCAATAGCGACTCCGGTTGCGCTGCACCAGGGCGACATGGCTCATGGGCTGGCGGAGCCGCTGGATGATATCGTCGATTTCTTCGGTGCTGTAGGGCGCTTCCAGACCGAGGGCGGCCCTCACCTGGCGCTGCGTGACCAGGTCCACGTACTTTCGAATGGGCGAGGTGGCCGTGACATAGGCGTCGAGTCCCAGTCCGGAATGATGTTCGGGACGATGGTCCAGCAAAAAACGGTTCAACAAACGGCGCTGCATGTAATTCTGGAAGAGGGTGCCTCCGTCGGAGCGGTACAGCCGCTCTCTGGGCTCCGGCTGCGAACGGAAAACGGCCGGCAGACCCTGATCCCTCAGAAATCGAGCCATCAGCCAGTTGGCCAGGATCATGGTCTCGGAGACCAGCAGACGCGCAGGGCTTTCCCGATTGACGCGATGGACGGCGACGTCTCCCTTCTCCTCGACCCAAACGTGGATTTCCGGAAGGGTGATCTGCACCGCCCCTTCGTCCATCCGTTTTCGGCGAAAAGTGTCGGCGATGGTTCGCAGCCTGTCCAGTTCCGGGTCCTGATCCACGATGAGGTTCACGTCGTAGTAGGTCAACTGACGCTGCACCTTGACCTTGCTGGAGCAGATCTCGAAATCGTCGATATGGCCGTTGGGCGTGACGGTGGCCAGGATGCTGACGGCCGGACGCTCCTCTCCGGCTTTCAGGCTGCACAATCCCTCCGCCAGAGATTCGGGCAGCATGGGGATGCGGTCGTCGGGCATGTAGATGGAACTGCCGCGCCTTGCGGCCTCGGCATCGATGACATCTTCCTTTTCGATGAAATGGCCCACGTCCACGATGTGAATGCCGAGCCGGTGGAAACGGCCATCGGTTTCGATGCTCAGCGCGTCGTCGTAGTCGAGGGTTGCCTGCCCGTCGATGGTGATGGCGGGCAGGTGGGTCAAGTCACGGCGGGAATCGCTCCCCAGCGAACCCCGATCCGGTGCCACGAGCTCCGTGGTCCGTTCCAGCACCGGAGGCGAAAAGGATGTCGGGATCTCGAGCCGGAGAAGATCGCAGTTCTCGTGTTCCCCGAAGGCGCCGAGGCGCACCAGAAGGTCGAACAACCGGTCTTCGGACTGGATGCCCCCACGGGTCATCAGTGCCTTGGCAACAGGGGAGTGCGCACTGTCCTTTTCGTGCAGGTAGTACGACTGCAGGATCTCGGAAATCTCCGCGGCCAGGTTCGCCTCCGGCACAAGCGCTTCAGAAGATTTGCCGGATGTCAGCTCCTTGAGCCATCGGCCTCCGGTTTCGATGATCCGGCTCCGATGCTCCTCCTGCTGCTTGGCGAGCAAACGCTGCTGGACCTGTTCCTCGGTGTAGGGGTAGAATCGGTCCATTTGAAACCGGAAGTAGAGGCGATTCAAAAAAAACGCACGCACCACCGCCGACTCGTGATCCCCGTTGGGGGAGTCCGGGAAACAGATGGCGGTCATGGTCTTCAAATCGATCCATTCGTTCTCTGAGCCGAGCACCTCCCACAGCTCCCGCACATCGATGGCCTGCATCAGGTCCCTGCGCCGCAGGGCGATATCCTTCAGATCCCTGACGGTGTTGGATCTTCCCAGGCCGAGATTCAGAACGGTATCGCTCCGATGGGACAAGCGGTTGGCGGACAGTTTGACCTCGCGGTCGTTTTCGGTCAACAGACGCAGCCGCTGCTGTTGGGATTCCAGCACCACCGCACAAAGGATTTTTTGGCGGTCAATGAATTCTACTACGCTTCCCGGATTCATGGGCTGGTATGATAACAACGCCCCCCGGCAAAGTCAACGATCCGGGGTCTTTTGAATTTAGATATAACTATTTATAATTATTATATTTTTTAGTATTAAAGCGGGGCACCCCGATCGCCGCCCCTCCGGATTGCCGGCCCCCTTCACGTTGACCGGGGCGGGTTTCTGTACTACCCATTAATGCTTGTGCCGCGCGCCCCATCGGCGCGCGGGGAGCCTCCGACTCGTCTCCGGGGAACGCACCGTGCGCTCGATGCAGCTGATCAAACCCTATTTTCTCGCCAACCGATGGCGCATTCTGACGGGCCTCCTCTGCCTGACTGCCGTCGATTTTCTGCAGCTGTGCATTCCGCTGGTGGTCAAACGCGCCGTGGACGACCTGACGGCGCTGAACGTCGTCCCGAGCCGCCTGTTGGTCTATGCGGGCTGGATCGTCGCCCTGGCCGTTTTCATCGGCTTGTTCCGGTATGTGTGGCGCAGATGCCTGATCGGTACCTCCCGCCGGATCGAGGAGGGCATCCGGAATCAGCTCTTTGCACATCTGCAGCAGCTGTCCGCCGAATACTTCGACCGCTCCAAAACCGGAGACCTGATGGCCCACGCCACAAACGACATTCAGCACATCCGCATGGCCACCGGCATGGGCATCGTGGCGCTCACCGACGCCATCGTGCTGGGCACGGCCGCGGTCGGGTTCATGATCACCATCGACCTGCGCCTGACTCTGCTGGTGCTGATCCCCGCCCCCTTGATCGTTTTTGGGACGCGCATTTTCAGCCGGAAACTACACCAGCGCTACCGCGTGGTGCAGGAATCCTTTGCCGAGCTCACCGAAACGGTCCGGGAGCGCTTCTCGGGCATTCGGATCGTCAAGGCCTACACCCGGGAAAACGGGTCGTCGGCCGAGGTGGATCGGATATCCCGCAGGTACGTGGAAAAAAATCTTCTGTTGGTGCGGGTGACCCGTTCTCTGTTTCCCATGACAATCTTTTTTTCCAACCTCGGCATGGTGATCGTGCTCTACGCCGGCGGCCGGCTGACAATCTCGGGAACCCTGACTCCGGGCGACTTGGTCGCTTTTATCAACTACTTGGGGATGCTGACGTGGCCCATGATGGCCATGGGATGGGTGACCAATCTCATTCAGCGCGGCAAGGCCTCGTTGGAGCGGATTCAGCGCATTCTCGAGGAGCGGCCGCTCATTCTCGAAGAAACCGGGACCACGGCCGCACCGGAGAATTGTTCCGGCGGTCTGTCTGCGGAGGCGGTGTCCTTCCGCTACCCAAGCGAAGACGGCCGGCGACGGGTGAACGCCCTTTCCAAGGTTTCCTTCCGCATCGAACCGGGACAAACCCTGGGCATCGTCGGGCCTCCGGGGAGCGGGAAAAGCTCCCTGCTGCAGCTGATCCCGCGCATCTACGACGTTTCCGGCGGACGAATCCGGCTGGACGGGGTCGATATTCGTCACTGGCCATTGCACCGGCTGCGCTCTTCCGTTGCGTACGTTCCCCAGGAGCCCTTCCTGTTCTCCGGAACCGTGCGGCACAACATCACCTTCGACGACCCCGACATCGGAGACGAACGCCTGCATCGGGCGCTGCGAATGGCCCGGCTCGACCGCACCGTGGCGTCTCTTCGGCAGGGTCTGGAAACCGTCGTCGGAGAACGGGGCGTCGTGCTCTCCGGGGGACAAAAGCAGCGGATCGCCCTCGCGCGAGCCTTTCTGCGCGAGGAGGCGCCGTTGCTGCTCCTGGACGACCCCATCAGCCAGGTGGACACCGAAACCGGAAACGACATCATCGGCTCGATCCGGCGGATGTCGGCAACGCGAACGGTGGTCATCGTCTCCCACCGGATATCCGCGGTGCGGTTCGCCGACCGGATTCTCGTATTGGATGGCGGGAAGGTGGCGGCATCGGGCAGCCACGACGCATTGCTGGCCGAGGGCGGCTACTACGCGGACACCTTCCGGATGCAGGAGGTGGAGGAAAGCTTCCATGCAGCATGACTACGGCCATTTCGAAGAAGATCAGCTGGGAAAGCCCTACGACATCCGGCTGATGCGCCGCCTTTGGCCGTTCGTCCGGCCCTACCGCCGGTGGTTGGTTCTCACCATTGCGCTCGTGATCGTGCTGACCTTTTTGGATCTTTCGATGCCCTACATCACCAAAATAGCCATCGACCGGTATATCGTGCCGCAGCAGACGTCCTCTGACGCCGCTGCCGAAGGGGACGGAGTCCGCCCCTACACGGTTCGGCTGGACGGGCCGGATGTCCGGAAAGTGGTGGAACGGCACCCGAATCTCTTCCGTGTCCAAGGAGGACAGGCCACCATCCCTTTCGAGGCGCTGGAGCGGCTCTCCCCAACCGAAGTCCGCACCCTGCGCCGGGAAGACTTGTCCGGAGTCGGGATGTTGGCCCTGCTGCTTCTGGTGGTGACCGCAGCGCATTTCGGGATCAACTTCGTTCAGATGATGATCATGGAATACGCCGGCCAGATGGTGATGCACGATCTGCGGATGCGGCTGTTCAACCATCTGCAGGGACTATCGGTCGCCTTCTTCTCCCGGCAGCCCGTAGCCCGCCTGGTCACGCGGGTCACCAACGACGTCCAGAACATGTACGAGCTGTTCACATCGGTGATCGTATTCATCTTCAAGGATCTGTTTTTGCTGGTGGGCATCACGGCCGTGCTCATGGCCATCAACTGGCGTCTTTCCCTGGTCACCTTCACCGTACTGCCTCTGGTGTTGGCGGCTTCCATGCATTTCGCCGGCCTGGCGCGCGATGCATTCCGGGAGCTGCGCATCAAGGTGGCGGAAATCAACGCCCGCTTTTCCGAAACCATCAGCGGCATCAAGGTCATTCAGCTTTTCGGGGAGCAGGAGCCCAACTACCGGCGCTTCACCCGTCTCAACCATGAAAACTACCTGGCGGGTATGCGGCAAATCCACGTCTTTGCCGTATTCATGCCGGTTATCGAGCTGCTGTCCGCCGTGGCGCTGGCCACCATCATCTGGTACGGCGGAGGCAGGGTAGTGCAGGGTACGCTCAGCCTCGGCGAACTGGTGGCCTTCATTTCCTATATCCGGATGTTCTTTCGGCCCATTCGGGACATATCGGAAAAATACAACGTCATGCAAAACGCCATGGCCTCGGCGGAGCGCATTTTTCTGCTGCTGGACAACAAGGACGGGCTTCGGAAACCGGACCCCGCACGGCCGGACCCGGGCTTTCTCGACGGCGAACCGCTGTCTGTCGTGCAGCTGGACCGTGTGTCCTTTTCCTACAACCCCGGCGAACCGGTGCTGCAGGACATTCAAATGGAGCTGCGCCGCGGCGAGACCCTGGCCGTGGTGGGCCCCACCGGCTCCGGAAAGACCACGCTGATGCACCTGCTGCTGCGTTTCTACGAGCCGGACGAGGGCCGGATCCTTTTCAATGGAAGAGACATCGGCAACGCCGATCCCCAAGCGGTCCGGGAAAGAACGGCCCTGGTCACCCAGGATCCCTTCCTGTTCACGGCCAGCATCGCCGACAATCTGCGATTCGGAAACCCGGATCTGGACGAAGCAGGGCTGCGGCAGGTGCTCGAGAGCGCGCAGTGCGCGGAATGGGTACGACGCCTGCCCGACGGCATCGAAACGGTATTGAGCGAAGGGGGGCAGTCCGTGTCCAGCGGCGAGCGTCAGCTGCTGTCCATCGCCCGCGCCATGGCCCGCGATGCCGAGCTCATCATCCTGGACGAGGCGACCTCCTACGTCGACTCGGAGACCGAAGAGCGGGTGCAAGCCGCGCTGGGTCATCTCATCGCCGATCGCACCGCCATCCTGGTGGCCCACCGGCTCTCCACCGCCCGGGGGGCGGACCGCATCGCCGTAATGCACCACGGAAGGATCATCGAGTCCGGAACGCATGCGAAGCTGCTGGAAAACCGTGGATTTTACTACCGTCTGTACCAGTTGAGCCGGTAGGTTTTCTCAGCCGAACTCTCCACCTTTCCCGACACGGATTGTCGGGAAAAGCCCGTCAAGACACGGTTCCGAGAGGGAACCGCCACCTAAAACGATCATCTCTTGCGCAATCCAATCGCCCGTGGTAAGGATTCATTCTTTGAGAATGGAGGCTCACCTCATCGGCAGCGGCGGCATCCGCGGCCGACCCCCTACAAGGCAGGACAAAACCGAAACGGAGTCCTCCGGACTGCCGGAAACGGAGCCCGGGGGTTGTGCGAAAGGTCAATACCAACCCAACAAAGGAGGAACGGAGATGGCTTATGATGCGGTAAACATGGCGGACTGGCAGATTTCCGAAGCAGCGGAAAAGAACATGCCGACGCCGGACGAGTGGCGCGAGAAGCTGGGGCTGGAACCTGAGGAGATGCTGCCCATGGGGCGGCTGGCCAAACTCGACTTCCTCAAGATCATCGATCGCCTCAAGGACAAACCCGACGGAAAGTACATCGAAGTGACCGCCATCACCCCGACCCCTCTGGGGGAAGGCAAAAGCACCACTTCCTGTGGTCTGATGGAGGGCTTGGGCAAACGCGGAGTGAATGTCGGCGGCGCGCTGCGCCAGCCTTCCGGCGGCCCAACCATGAACGTGAAGGGAACAGCGGCCGGCGGCGGCAACTCGCTGCTCATCCCCATGACCGAGTTCTCTCTGGGTCTGACCGGCGACATCAACGACATCATGAACGCCCACAACCTGGCCATGGTGGCGATGACTTCCCGGATGCAGCACGAGAGAAATTACAACGACGAGCAACTCGCGCGCCTGACCGGCATGCCGCGGCTGAACATCGATCCGACCCGGGTGGAGATGGGCTGGATCATCGACTTCTGCGCCCAGGCCCTTCGCAACATCGTCATCGGGTTGGGCGGTCGGATGGACGGCTTCACCATGCAGTCCAAGTTCGGCATCGCTGTGGGCTCCGAGTGTATGGCCATTCTGGCGGTCATCCGCGACCTGGCCGATCTGAAGGAACGGCTCAACAACATCACCGTGGCCTTTGACAAAAGCGGCAAGCCGGTGACCACCGGAGACCTCGAGGTGGGCAACGCCATGACCGCCTTCATGCGCAACACCATCAACCCGACCCTGATGTGCACCGCCGAATACAACCCGTGCATGGTCCACGCCGGCCCCTTTGCCAACATCGCCGTGGGTCAGAGCTCGATCATCGCCGACCGGGTCGGCCTGAAGCTCTTCGACTACCATGTCACCGAGTCCGGCTTTGCCGCGGACATCGGATTCGAGAAATTCTGGAACGTCAAGTGCCGCTTTTCCGGCCTGAAGCCCCACGTGTCGGTGCTCACCTCCACCATCCGCGCCCTCAAGATGCACGGCGGCGGACCCAAGGTGGTGCCCGGCATCGCCATGCCCGAAGAATACCAGAAGGAGAACCTGGAGCTCGTGGAAAAGGGCTGCGAGAACATGGTCCACCTGATCAACGTGATCCGCAAGGCCGGCATCAACCCGGTGGTCTGCATCAACCGCTTCTACACGGACACCGACGAAGAATGCAAGGTGGTGCGTCGATACGCCGAGGAAGCCGGCGCCCGCTGCGCCGAGTCCAAGCACTGGGAGAAGGGCGGGGATGGCGCTCTGGAGTTCGCCGATGCCGTCATCGACGCCTGCAACGAGGAAAACAATTTCGAGTTCCTCTACCCGCTGGAGATGAAGCTGCGAGACCGGGTCGACAAAATCGCCACAGAGGTCTACGGCGCCGACGGGGTCGACTGGGCACCGGAAGCAGCCGCCAAGGCCAAGATGCTCGAAGACGATCCCAAGTACGCCGACTTTGCCACCATGATGGTCAAGACCCACTTGAGCCTCAGCCACGACCCGACCATCAAGGGCGTGCCCAAGGGATGGCGCCTGCCGATCCGCGACGTGCTCATTTACTCCGGAGCCAAGTTCCTGTGCCCGTGCGCCGGCACCATCAGCCTGATGCCCGGCACCGGCTCCAACCCGGCCTTCCGCCGCGTCGATGTGGACGTGAAAACCGGTAAGGTCTCCGGCCTGTTCTAACAGACCGCGCCATGTCGTAGCCATCACGGGGGTCCGGAGCCGCTTCGGGCCCCCGTCTTTTTTGGTTCATTGGGTTCGTTGGGTTGCAGACATCGGATATCCGACCTCTGATTTCGGTCATCGGACATCGGACCTCTGACATCGAAAATCGTACCGTTCCTGCCCGCGGCTTACGGCTGGCTGCTTTCTGCTTACTGCTTACTGTTTTTTCCGACATCGGACAGCAGACTTCCTCATGCGGGATTCCCGACAGCGCGGCTGTCCCGCAAGCAGGTAGACGGCGATGCGCGTTCTTCTGATCAACCCCCATTATCCGCTCTCCGAAACGCCCTCCCCTCCACTGGGGCTGGCCTATCTGGCCGCGGCCCTTCGCTGCGCCAGCATCCCGGTGCGGGTTCTCGACTTCGTGGTCATGCCCGGCACCCAACAGCGCCTGGCCGCGGCCGTGGAAGATTTTCAGCCGAACGTTGTGGGCGTGACCGCCGTTTCGATGAACGCGCACCGCGCACTGGACCTCGTGCGCCGGGTCAAGGCGCTGGATCCGGCGATTCGCACGGTGATGGGAGGGCCCCATGTCTCGTTTCGGGCAGAGGAAACGCTGGCCGAAAACCCCGACCTGGACGCGGTGGTGATCGGCGAGGGGGAAGCCGCGTTCACGGAGATGATAGAGCGTCTGGAGGCCGGCCGATCCCTTCATTCCGTGGCCGGGATCGTCTTCCGATCCGGCGGGCGCATCCACCGAACACGGCAGCGGCCCCGCATTGCGAACCTGGACGAATTGGCCGACCCGGCCCGGGACCTGCTGCCGCTCGGCCGCTACCGCGCCCTTCATCTGCCGGTGAGCATGACCACCAGCCGGGGCTGCCCGCATCGATGCATCTTCTGCTTGGGCCGGAAGATGGTGGGAGCACGGGTGCGCTACCGCAGCCCCAAGCGTGTGGTGGACGAGATGGCCAAGCTGGCCCAATTCGGTTTTCACCAGATCAACATCGCCGACGACCTGTTCACGGCGAGCCCGAGACACTGCCGGGCGGTGTGCGACGAATTGCGGGTTCGGGACCTGTCGGTCCCGTGGACCGCTTTCGCGCGAGTGGACTCGGTTACGGAAACCCGATTGCGACGGATGCGGGATGCGGGATGCACCGCGGTCAGTTTCGGGGTCGAATCCGGCAGCGACGCCGTCTTGCGGACCGCCCGCAAGGGCATCACCTGCAAACAGGTGATGGACGCGGTGAAGGCATGCCGGCGCGCCGGCATCGCACCCCACGCATCTTTTCTTCTGGGTCTTCCCGGCGAGACGCCGGAAACGCTGGAGGAGACCCTGGCCTTCGGCCGCCGGCTGGAAGAGGAAGGTGTGGCCTACGGGTTTCATCTGCTGGCGCCGTTTCCGGGCACCGATGTGAGAGAGCAGGCGGAAAGCCTCGGCATCCGCATCCTCACCGACGACTGGTCCCGTTACGACGCCAATCGCGCCGTGGTAGAAACCGAAACGGCGTCGGCACAGGATCTCGACGCCATCGTTGCCGACTGGGAAGAGCGTTTTCTGCAGTGGCTCGGAGAGGTGGACGACCGGCGCCGATCCGGCACGGCCTCCGCACCGGAGCGTGCACAGCTGGAAAACCTCGAGCAGACCGTCGTCGTCTACGATCTGATGATGGCCGAGTTTTTGGAAAACCGTCCCCCGCTGCCGCTTGGCGGCGCACCACCGACACCGGAGGAGGAACTGCAGCGACTGGGGGTGGAAGGGGCCCGTGTTTTGCGCCGCCCGGCCGATGAGGTCCTCGGTGCACTGGAAACGGCATATCGCAGAGGGGACCTCCTGAACAGAAGACGAAACGGCCGCAGGGTCTGGCAATGGCGGGACCGCATCGAATGATGTTGAAAACTGGGCTCGATCCTGCCAACCTGTTTCGGGAAGGCATAGAGGCATGCACAAGTCTGTTCTGCCGACGATAGCATTTTCCGAAGGTATCTTCCGATTGAACTGGCTTTTTCTTGTCTTTGGTGGGGGCGGGGTTGGTCCTCGCGCGCTGGAGCGTAGCGGAAGTCCCGGCAACGGGGTGACAGCAAAGCGAACATCGCGGTAACGGGGCATTGCGGAGCCCGTTACGCTGCGGCGGGAGAGGATAAAGCCCTCCCCTACGTTTCAGACGCAAAGCGTGTCGGAAAAGAAACGGAAGTACGGCAGCCGCAACCGTCTCCCTGGGAGAAACGGAGAGTGGAAATGAAAACCATCGGTCTGTTGGGCGGCATGAGCTGGGAAAGCACTGCCGGATACTATCGGATGATCAACGAGGGTGTGAAACAGCGACTGGGCGGCCTGCACTCGGCCGAAATCGTGTTGTACAGCGTGGACTTCGATCCCATCGAGCGGCTGCAGCGGGAAGGCGACTGGGAGGGAGCCGCAGCCATCCTGTCGGAAGCCGCCCTTCGCCTCGAGTCCGCCGGGGCCGCGTTTCTTCTCATCTGCACCAACACGATGCACTTGGTGTCGGCCTCCATCGAGAAATCGGTTCGCATCCCCCTGCTGCACATTGCCGATGCAACCGCGGATGTGCTTGTCGCCAAGGGAGTGAAGAAGGTCGGCCTGCTCGGAACCGCCTTCACGATGGAGCACGATTTTTACAAGGGACGCCTCCAGCGGGTTTATGGAGTGGAGGTGGTCGTACCGGGGCCGGAGGACCGAAAAACGATACACGACGTCATCTTTCAAGAGCTCTGCCTGGGCAGGATTCGATCGGAATCCAAGGCAAAGTATCTATCCATTATCGAAGCTCTGGCCGCCGACGGCGCCGAAGGGGTGATCCTCGGCTGCACGGAAATCGGGATGCTGGTTTCCCAGGAGGATACGAAGGTGCCGCTGTTCGACACGACGGTCATCCATTCGCAAAAGGCAGTCGAGCAGGCACTTTTACCGTAGGCTGTTGCGGCTGGCAGCCAGGAGCGGTCAGGCGTTTTGGGCGGCCGCCGAAGATTCCGGTCGAATCCGATCGGCCACGAGTCCTAGAAGCAATCTCAAAATTAGGATTTTCGCTCAAGGAAAACGAGGACCCGCCGCCGAGATTTACCCGCCTCTGGCGGGTTGGGCGAAAAGACAATTTTGAGATGGCTTCTATAGTGGTTGTCAGAAATCCGTTCCGTTTCCCTGATGGTCCTTTTATCGAAATCGGGATCGCTATCGCTATCGAGCATTGCCGTTGAACAACCG
>JAJDOA010000351.1 GCA_022340405.1 Desulfobacteraceae bacterium
ACCACTTGCCCGTGATTTTGGTGGCCGGAAGCCCCTTTTCCGATATAAGGGTGTAGACCATCTTCTCGTTCACCCCCAGCAGCTTCGCCACCTCTCGTGTGCCCATCAGGCGATTCATTCTATACGCTCCAAAATCCGTTGGTCGGTCAGTGGCACCGCGGGGGATGCCCCGGTCCATGTCCTTCCTGAGCCTGCCGAATTTCCGCATCCGTATTCGTCATAGGAGTCCTCGATTCCGCTGTCAACGATTTCCGCTTCAACCGGACCACAGCTGGCGCCACTACCGCGTTGACAGGCGTCGCCCCTTCCTTATACGATCAATGGATCCGATGCACTGTTGGCAACTTATCCGTCGACCTGCGGCGGTCAACCCCCGTCACACAGAGGAGGCACCATGGGCCTGGACCGAGAGGCTTTCTGCCGAGAACTGGAAACCAGCGGCACTTCCTACCGTTTTGTGGACATTGGCCTGATGGAAAAGGAGGGGATCGCCACCATCGGATCCCTGCCCTTTTCGATCCGCATCCTCGTGGAGAACCTCTTGCGCCATCTCGACGGACGGGTCGTGACCGAGGAAGACCTGATGTCCATCGCCCGCTGGCAGCGATCCTACGACGCACCCGTTGAAATCCCGCATCATCCCGCACGGGTGCTGATGCAGGACTTCACGGGCGTTCCGGCAGTGGTGGACCTTGCGGCCATGCGGGACGCCATGGCGGCCCAAAAGGGTGATCCGCGCAAGATCAATCCACTGGTGCCGGTGGACCTCATCGTGGACCACTCGGTCCAGGTGGACTACTTCGGAACCGTGGACTGCATTCGAAAAAACGTCGCCAAGGAGTACGAACGCAACGGGGAGCGTTATGAACTGCTCAAATGGGCGCAGAAGAGCTTCGACAATTTCAGTGTCGTCCCGCCCAACTCCGGTATCTGCCATCAGGTGAACCTCGAATACCTCGGCCGTGTTGTGGACGACCGGGAGGCGGGCGGCCGCCGCTGGGCATTCCCGGACTCTCTGGTGGGAACCGACTCCCACACGACCATGATCAACGCCATCGGCATCATGGGCTGGGGCGTGGGCGGCATCGAAGCGGAGGCGGTCATGCTGGGCCAACCGTACTACATGGCCATCCCCGAGGTCATCGGGGTGCGGATGACCGGGGCGCTGGGTGCTGGCGTTACCGCCACCGACCTGGTGCTCACGGTGACCGAGATGCTGCGCAAACATCAGGTCGTGGAGAAGTTCGTCGAGTTTTTCGGCCCCGGGATGAAGGCGCTCGGTATTCCCGACCGCGCCACCATCGCCAACATGTCCCCCGAGTACGGGGCCACGATGGGCTTTTTTCCGGTGGACGAAAAGACCGTGGCCTACCTGCGGAACACAGGACGGGCCAGGCGCGCGGATTTCGTGGACCGTTTAGCGCGGGAGATGTCTCTTTACTACTCCGGGGAAGAAGATCCGGAGTACACCGAGGTGCTGGAGCTCGACCTGGGCTCCGTGGAGCCCTGCCTGGCCGGCCCGGCACGGCCCCAGGACCGGATCCCACTGCAGCGGATGGAAAAGCAGTTTGCCGAGATTCTCGGCTGCTCCTACGACCGGAACACCGACCTGGAGCACGCCTCCACGTTCCATGACGAGTCCGGCAGCCAGACCGTGCGACCGGCCGTCTGCGAACCCAGCGGCAAGCGGCTCTACGAGGTGGACCTGGGCCGCCGCGAGGGAAAGATCGGCGACGGCTCCGTGGTCATCGCAGCCATCACCTCGTGCACCAACACCTCCAATCCGTCGGTGATGCTCGGGGCGGGCCTGCTGGCCAAAAAGGCGGTGGAGAGGGGCCTGCGCGTTCCGGGCACGGTGAAGACCTCCCTTGCGCCAGGCTCCAAGGTAGTGCTCAGCTACCTCACCGACGCCGGCCTTCTGCCCTACCTGGAGGCGCTGGGTTTTCACTTGGCTGCCTTCGGTTGCACCACCTGCATCGGCAACAGTGGACCCCTACATCCGAACATCGAGAAGCTGGTGACCGAAAACGATCTCACCGTGGCCTCCGTCCTATCCGGCAACCGCAACTTCGAGGCGCGGATCCACCAGCGCATCAAGGCCAACTTCCTCGCATCGCCGCTGCTGGTGGTGGCGTTCGCCCTGGCCGGTCGCGTGGATGTCGACCTGGGCACGGATCCGCTGACCACCGACCCCAACGGGGAGCCGGTTTATCTCTCCGACATCTGGCCGTCGGCCGAGGAGGTGGCCGAATTGGTGCAGCGGCACGTGAAGAGCGAGTTCTACGATACCGAATACGGCCGGATCTTCGACGGCGACGCGTTCTGGCACAAGCTGGACGTGGAGGAAAGCACGACCTTTTCCTGGGTGGAGGCTTCCACCTACATCAAAAACCCTCCGTATTTCGAGGATTTCGCCATCGAACTGGACGAGCCCGGCGACATCGACGGCGCCCGCGTCCTGATGCTGCTGGGCGACACGGTGACCACCGACCACATTTCTCCGGCCGGGGCCATTCCGGAAGACTACCCGGCCGGGCAGTACCTGGTCGGAAAGGATGTAAAGGCCGAGGACTTCAACTCCTACGGTTCCCGCCGCGGCAACCACGAAGTGATGATGCGGGGCACCTTCGGCAACATCCGAATCAAGAACCGACTGGCCGGTGACAAGGAAGGCAGTTTCACCGTGAAGTTCCCCGAAGGGAAAGAGCGGTACGTCTACGAGGCAGCCGTGGCCTACCGGGAGGAGGACACACCGCTTGTGGTGCTAGCCGGAAAGGAGTACGGCACCGGCTCCTCCCGGGACTGGGCCGCCAAGGGAACCACCCTGCTCGGCGTGCGTGCGGTGATCGCCGAGTCCTACGAGCGGATCCACCGCAGCAACTTGGTGGGCATGGGGGTGCTGCCCCTGGTCTTCGAAGAGGGCCAGGGCTGGGATTCCCTGGGCCTGGATGGCTCCGAGACGATCACCATCAAGGGCGTCTCCGGCATGGAGCCCCGAAAGCGCCTGGAGGTGGAGGCCGCCCGCGACGGCGCCGACCCCGTCATCTTCACGGCCATCGCCCGCCTGGATACCGAAGTGGAGGTGGACTACTTCCGCCACGGCGGCATTTTGCCCTACGTGCTGCGCAAGATCCTGAAGGAAGGGGAGTAGGGGACGGTTTCGGGGGACAAGGGTTCCTTCAGGGCTCCAGCGGGCCGCGGCACAGAGGAAGTCGTCGACGTAGCATTTTCTGGTTTTATCATCCTTCAGGGCCATGTCCAGCTGGCGCGTGAAACCCATGATCCGGCCCAGTTGATGGAGACGTTCCTGGATTCCCTCGCGGCTGCCTCCCCGGAAATGGCTGGTGACGGTGTCCCCCACCACGTGCACCTGGAAATCCAGACGCTGCAGGATCTCTTCTAACAGCAGGGCCCGTTGAATCCGGCCGTTGATGTCCGCGCCGCCGCCGCCGAACCGGAAGGTCAGGTAGTTGTTTTCCGGGGCCCGTTTCATCAGGGTGTCGATCACGGTGAAATGATAGGCCAGGCGAGAGTGAAAATTCAGGTAATCCTTGGACAGCAGGACATAGGCCTTGCCGCCCTTTTCGGTGAGATTGTTCTGAACGAAACCCCGGGAGACGACTGAAAAAAAACCGCCCAGGTTGAACTCCGCCGGGCCCGACCAGGAGACGTCTTCGCAGGTCATGCCTTCCCACAAGGCGAGAAAAGGCGCGGATACGATGTCGGAAACGGTGATGTTGCGCCGGAGGACGGCGGCCGAATTCAACCCGTCGCCGATGTCGATGACGCGAAATTGCAGCGGAAGACCGGGCTCCCAGAGGTGATGGGTGGCTCCGGCCTGGTCCTTCCCTCCGAAACGGAAGACCTCGCGGACCGAGATTTCATGGATGAAGCGGATCACGTCGTGGACCGTTTTGTAGTCACCGGGCTTCATCATCACTTCCAGCATGGGATTGTCCGGGATATCGGTCAACGTCAGGGGAGAGATGTCCTTGAGGACATCGTCGATCAGCGGAAGGTCCCTGCACGCCGGGGCCGCCGGATCGTTTTCTTCACCATCCTGCGTT
Organism: Desulfobacteraceae bacterium; assembly: GCA_022340405.1. Taxonomy (GTDB): domain Bacteria; phylum Desulfobacterota; class Desulfobacteria; order Desulfobacterales; family JAJDOA01; genus JAJDOA01. The sequence goes on from JAJDOA010000351.1 coordinate 4,068, forward strand.
TCCAACAGGGATTCGACGCGCCCCCGGTACACTTTGCCGCGATGGGCGTCCAGGGTTACGATTTCCCCATCCTCCAGCGCCGCCGCGGCGCCGAAAGCATCGATCAGCGCCGGTAGGTGGAACTCCCTGGCAACCGTGGCCAGATGGGTGGCGGCGCTTCCCGTTTCCACGATCAGGCCGCCGGCCGTCGGGATGAGTTTGGCAAATTCGGGGTCCATGGTCTTCAACACCAGGACCGATCCCGGCGGAAGGGTGGCGGTGTGCTTGTCCCGCACCAGGGCCACCGGCCCTGCAGCGACCCCGCAGGTCAGGGGTTTGCCCACCAGCACCGGTTCCTCCTCCACCTCCACGGCCGGGGTGCAGACCTGTCGGGACACCGCCAGCGGCCTGGCCTGCAGGATGCAGATCCCGCCCTGCGCATCGACAGCCCATTCCACATCCTGGGGTGCATCGAAGCGTTTTTCGATGACGCGGGAGAATTCATATAGGGTGTGCAGGGATTCTTCGCTCAGGCAGGGGGCCTGCTGGAGTTCGTCCGGGACTTCGTCGGATCGCACCCCGGCTCGGTTGGTATCCGCCGTGAGCCGGAGATGTTTGCGGCCCACCGTCTGCTCCACCACCGCACCGCCGGCCGTGCGGTCCAGAAGGTATACATCGGGCTGCACCGTGCCGTCCACCGCGTACGGGCCAAGGCCGAGCACACCGGTGACCATGCAGCGCCGCGACCCCGGATGTCGCGGATCCAGGCTGTACAGGACTCCGGATGCGGCGGCGGGAACCATCTCCACAACAAGCACGGCCATGGCCAGGTCGTCGGTTGCGGGGATTCCCTTGGCCAGACGGTAGCGGATGACCCGCTCTCCGAACAGGCTCGCACAAACCTCCTTGTAGGCATCCAGGACGCCCTCCCGGGGCACGTTCAGCACGGAACGAAATTGCCCAGCATAGGAATCGGCGCCGTCTTCGCCCATGGCGCTGCTGCGAACGGCAAACGATGGGATATCCTGCAGCTCGTCGAGCTTGCTCGCACATGCCCCTTCCAGGCCGGGCGGGATCTCGGCCTCCAGAATCGCCCTTTGTATCCGTTGGGATGCCGCCCAGATTCCTTCGTCGTCCTCCAGGGTCAGATTCGCCATCAGCGGGTCGATGTCCACTTGCAGGCGATTGTGGGAAACCAGCGTCTCAAACGCCCGGAAGGTGAACACCATTCCCCGGGGGACCGGCAGATGCAGGACGTTCTGGACGTCTCCCAGGTTGGCGGCCTTGGCCCCCACCTCGTCCGCCATGGATGCGCTCACCTGCTCCAGAAGGTACAGCGGTTCGGCCGCCTCGGGCGTCGCGGCGGCCAGCTTCTTTTCGATGCGCTCCCGGAGTTCTGCCACGATCGGCACCAGCCACATGTATTTGTCGCCGCTCATTTCCGCAAGCGACTCTGCAAAGGCCCTCAGGCGGTCCAGCAGCTGCGCCACCTGCCGCCGGAAACCGGCAACGGTAATGCGCCGGGAGTGGACCTGCTCCTGCAGCGCGTTCAGCGCGTCCATGATGGCGTTGTTCTGCGCCATGAGCTGATGAAACGCCGCATATCGCTGCTTGAGCTGGTCGTAGCGGTCACTCATGTAGAATTCGAACAGGTCCATGTCATAGGCCTGATCGGCGTCCCTGGTCTCTTGCCTCAGGACGAACTCCCAGATTTTGTTCAGAAAAGATCCCATCAGTTCCCACCGCCGGCACCGGTTTTCCGCCGGTTTCCCCTCATCCGTCGAGGCCCCGGGCGCTCTGCTGCGCCCTGTCGGACAACAGTGGGCGGCCGCTGGCCTTGCGCTTTTGTTCGGCTTTTTCCACCACCACCCGGATGTCGCTGATCTTGAACGGCTTGGCGACAAAATCAAAAATCCCCAATTTGAAGGAATCCTTGGCGGTTTCCATGGTCGCAAATCCCGTGATGACAATGACCTCCGTTTCCGGGGACTTCGCCTTTACGGCATCCACGAACTGCAGCCCATCAATACCCTTCATCTTGAGGTCCGTGATGACAATGTCGAAGTCTTTCTCCCGTATCCGGGCCATGGCCTCCGTGCTGTCGACGAAGACTTCCACCGCATAGCCGAGTTTTTCGAATGCGGGCTTGAGGCGTTTGCAGACGATCGGTTCGTCATCCAGTATCAGCATCCGAGTCTTCGGATTGGCCTCCATGCGTCCTCCTTTGCGGCCTTGCGGTGTGACGAACGCCAGGGCTACGCTTCCATCGCCGGCCAATGCTGGTTGAATTCAAAAATGCACTTGTGGATATGCCCATCGTTGTGCATCAGTACGTCCAACTGCCGGGTGTACGATACCAGGGCCCCCAACAATGCCAGTTTATAGCGCATTGCCTCCGGAACTAATTTTTTTAACCGTCCAATCACCAGGTCACCGCGGATCTCCGTGCGGAAATCGTGGCGTTTCAGGATTTCCGCGATGAATTTGGCCCTGCGGGACCGGCGGACGATGTCGGTGACACCCCCGGTGAAGCGGAAGTACACGTAGTTGTCGTTGATCGCATCCCCGATGTAGGCATCGATGATGTTGAAATGGTAGCCGAGGCGCAGATTCAGGTTCATGTAGTTCCCGCCGGCCACCACCAGGTTGCGCCCCACGTGCTCGGGTCCTGCCATTGCCGTGGAGAAGGTACGGGTCACACTGGCCATCATGCTTTTAAGGTCGATGGAGATCGGTTCGGTCGCCCAGAGCCCTGAGTCCACCAGCCCTGTGAGGAAGGCCTTCAACGGCAGCGATGTGACGGCGTCGGCGGTCACGGGGCCCCTGCCGTCTGCGTCCTGGGCGATCCCGTTCCCGATGTCCAGGACGTGAAGGCCCAACGGGACTTCGATCTGGAGGGGTTTCAGGGCCGCCCGCATCCTTTTCCCGTATTTTGCGCTGACCTGCATCAACTCGTCCACCGATTTTTCATGCACAAAGCGCACGATATCGTGGAGCGTACGGCAGCGCGCCGGACTGAAGCTCTCATCATGAGGATCGACCAGGTTCAGCGGGGAAATCCTCAGCAGGATCCGGTGCAGCAGACGATATTCGTACGACTCCTCGAAAACCGCTTCCTGCGTTCGTTCATAATAGCACAGATCCTTGATGATGCCCCGATAGACCGTGTTTTCCGTCGCATCGACCGTGACCTCGTCTCCCGTTTTGAGCACCGCGGTGGCGGTTTGCATATTCACAATGGTCGGTATGCGGAACTCTCGGGCCACGGTGGCCATATGACCGGTCGCGGAACCCACGTCGGTCAGGATCGCGTGGCCGATCCGAGCGAGTTTGGACAGGCGCGGCGATGTGTTTTTCGCCACCACGATGGCACCGGACGGGACGTTGTCCAGGTCCTCGTCCCGTTCGATGGCAAAGACTTTTCCGTACGCGATGCCGCGCTGGACCACGCTGCCCTTCTGCGAGAGAAGCACCGGGTTGGATTTGGCGATTTCCGGCAGGGTGCAGGTATCCCCCGCCGAATTCGGCCGGATCTGCAGGGGCCGGGTTTGCAGAATCACCACGCGGTCCAGGGAGTCGCAGGCCCATTCGATGTCCTGCGGCCTTTTGTAGTAGCGCTCGATACTGTGAGTGATGCGGGCCAGTTCTTGCAGCACCGCCTGGGGCAGGCAGGCTGTGCTGCGGTCGGAGGCTGGCACGTCTACCGTCTTGAGTCCTCCGGCCCCGTCGGCCACCACCATGCGCTGCTTTTCCGCAATGTCCATCCGGTGTACCGTATACGGCGGATCGCGGGTCAGCAGATACGTATCCACCGGGGAGGATCCCTCCACCACGGGCACCGCCAGCCCCCATGTGGCGTTGACCACCATCAGGTCTCTTTCCGGAAACACCGGATCCATCGTATACAGCACCCCGCTGCATTTTGGCTCGACCATAAGCTGACAGGCCACGGCCATGGCGATTTCGTGCTCCTGAAAACCCTTCTCCTGCCGATAGCGAAAGGCCCTGGGTGCATAGGCACTCGCCAGGACCTTCTTGTAGCAGGACAGCACCTCGCCTTCCGGCACATTCAGGAAACTGTCGTACTGACCGGCGAAACTGTGCGCCGTATCCTCCTCGGTGGCACTGCTGCGCACCGCGAAAAACAAGGGCTGACGGCGATGGGAACCCCGCAGCCTGCCGATGGCGGTCCGTACGTCCCGTTCCAGGGAGGAGGGAATCTCGGCATTCAGAATGTCTTGCCGCAGGGCTTCATACATGGCCGCCACGGCCTTCGGGGACGTCCCGGATCGGTTGGACAGGGCTCTGAGCCGGTCTGCCAGGCCAAGCTGATCCATGAAATCGTCAAAGGCCCGGGTCGTCACGGCAAACCCATCCGGTGCCGTATAATTCAGTACATTCCTCAACTCGGCAATATTGGCATTCTTGCTGCCTACATCGGAAAGATGGTGCCGGGAGAGCGCGTCGTAGGAAAGCACATAGCTGACCTCGGCGGCCGCCTTCCTGCCTTCCAGGTCCGCCTGAATTTGTTGGCGCACCTGCTCAAAGGCCGGATAGAGAGCGATGTATTTCTGTTCGCTCAGGACATTGAGGTCGTAGACCAGTTTGTACAGCAGGTCATCGAGACGGGCGCACACATCGAGAATATACTGCCGATCGAAGACATAGGCTCCCCCGAGCTTGTCACTCATATCGGCCATGATTTCCAGAATTTCGTTGTTTTTTTTGAGAATATCCTGAAAACGCTCGAACAGAACCAGAAACGAGGATTCAGATTTGCCCCTCCACCCGCCGAAAAAGTAACGTTTGACACGGTCTAACTTTTTCATGGTTTGCCTTTGACCCCGTCCCGGTCCTCTGGTTTTTCCCCATTCGGATCGGGTCAGCCGCAAGGTCCCGGATCTCTCGCCGCCGCATCGGCCCGGACCGCTTTCCAGCCGCTTGGCTTTGCGCGTTTTTACGCCGTGCGCGTCCACCGACTGGGGGCTCCTCCTAATGGGCTCCCTTGCTTCCATTGAAGACGACTCCTGTGAACAACCCCGCCATCAGGGCGACCAGAACCGCTAGCACACCGTACAGGGTTCCGTGGTTGAAGGCCAGGGAAGCCAACGCCGCCGTAACGCCGATTTCGGCGGCGGTGATGCCCGTCGTGCCCCGCGCTGCTATCGTTCCGTCTTTTACGGCCATCGCCTCGACGGTGTACTCGCCCGGAACCAGATCGGAGGGCAGCGGGGCCACGCAGGAAAAAGACTTCAGACCCTCGCCGTTTTCCTGGTAGTGGACGGCCCCCCGCTCGATGCCGTAAAGGTCTGCGTCCTCCTTGAGTTTCACGAATTCGCCAAAGATCTTCTCCTTGTCCTCGTCTGCAGGCAGGATCTGCACCCGGTCTCTCAGGGCTTCAAAGCCCATGCCGAGGCGCCGCCACTGCTCCGGCTGGTTCTTCTCGATCTCGGCCAGGGCGGCGGAGGGATAGAGCAGATAGACGCTGGGGACGTTGTCGATGCTGACCGCCCCCATGTTCATCCACAACAGGCCCAGGGCGCGACCTTTTTTCTTGAGTTTCTGGTGCTCCGGTTTGCCCGTCACCCGCACCAGGACCTCCGAATTCGAAGGTATCTTGCCGGAAATGGTCAGGTCCACTCCTTGATAGGATAGCCCCATTTCGATCTCTGCCGGGGCCAGCTGGAGATGGATCGGCAGCCGGGCCGACGCCGTTGACGCAAGGGGAAACAGCGCTAGTAGTAACCCAAAAATAGCATAGAGCATTTTCTTCGACAATTTAGTGACCTCCTATGACCGCCAGCAGGATATGGGGCTTGAGCAACAGATCCAAGGACATCTTGACCATGACGACCAGCACCAGGGAAGCAAGGATCACCTTGAGTTGATCGCCTTTGAGGTGCTTGCTGATGGTCGCACCGAGCTGAGCGCCCGAGGTGGAACCGATCAGCAGGAGCAAGGCCAAAAGAAAGTCCACCGTGTGGTTGCTGTGGGCCTGCATGATGGTGACATCCACGCAGGTGAACAGGATCTGGAACAGGCTGGTGCCGACGACGACGTGCATGGGCATCCGCAGCAGGTACACCATGACCGGCACCATGATGAATCCCCCGCCTACCCCCATGATCGCCGCCAGAATGCCCACGAAGACACCCAGCACCAGGGGCATCAGGATGGAAAGGGAGACCCCCGACTTTTCAAAATGGGTCTGCCACGGAAGGCGGTTGATCATCCGGGCATAGACGGAATCCTTCTGGTGCGCCACCGCGACCTCCGGTGTTCTGCGCAGGCTCTGCAGGCTTTCCATCAACATGTAGGACCCAACGAATCCCAGCATCAGGACATAGGTGATCTGGATCAGAAAGTCCGCATTTCCCATATGCCGAAGGATCTTGATGAGTTGAACCCCTGCGGTGCCGCCGGCAACCCCACCGATGAGCAACAGGAAGCCCATCTTGAAGTCCACGTTGCCGAGTCGGTAGTGCGCCAGGGTGCCGGAGGTGGAGGCCCCCACGATCTGGTTGGAATCGGACGCCGCAGCCACGGTGGGCGGGATCCCCAGCATGATCAACAAGGGGGTCATCAGGAAGCCGCCGCCCACTCCAAAGATTCCCGAGAGCAGCCCTACAAATCCTCCCATGGCGAGAATCAGCAGAACGTTTACGCTATTGCCTGCGATGGGTAGATACATGTGCCACATCAATCTTTTCCTTTCTCTTCGGATTGCCTGTAAATGCCTTTTCGTGCACGACTTCGATACGGCAGTCGACCCGGTGCCGTATCCGGTCTACAAAATTCCCAAAGCGGGCGATCCCCGTCCCATGGCCATCCGGCGCACCCAGAACCAGGATGGTGATTTTCTTGTCGTGGACAAACCGGACGAGTTCGCCTTCGTAGTTGCCCTCGCTCACGTAGTACTGCACCGAGATACCCTCCTCCCGGGCCTGTTCCACGAGGTGGTCCACGCGCGCTCGGAAATCCGAGGCGGCTTCCCGATCGGTCCAGCGTGAGGGGTTTCCGGTCGATCCGGATTTTGACACGTACAGAAAGCAAACCTGCGCATCGATTCGCTTTGCCAGGCTCAGGGCATGCAAACCCGCCCAGTAGCTGGCCGACGCGGGGTTCATTCCCGCCAAGATCTTTTCCATCGCGTCTCCTTTGCTGGGAGAGTCATCGCAAGGGGCATGCCAGGAATCGAGTATTGTAATATCAACTAGTTAAACGATTTTTTTGGGAAAACCGGGACGGGGCTTTCCAATATGAAACGGAGGGCGG
>JAJDOA010000363.1 GCA_022340405.1 Desulfobacteraceae bacterium
TCTGCGGTCAGGGTGTTCACGATGCCGGCAATGACTTTGAAAATGGTCACCACGCCGAAGAGGACGGGTATCTTGGGCAGTCCGAGCAGATCCGCAATCGGTTCTCCGACGACCTGCAATACCATAACCTCCACAAGAAAACCGAGCAGGATTGCCAAAAAAGGCACGGAACCGAACCACCGGCTGAAAAGCGATCCTCCGTTGCGCGAATTGGATGATGGTGAAGTTGGGGCCATTCTAACGTCGTCCTGTCGTTCTGAATCCATGGAAGAAAAACACCGGCGTTCACGATCTAGGGCCTACAGCCGAAGCCGGGCGCTGTACGGCTCTCCGAAAAGCCCGTGCGGACGGAAGATGAGAATCACCAGCACGATGGAATAGGCGATCAAGTCCCGCAAGTTGGAGCCGATGCTCAACTCGAAAAGACGGTTTATGATCTGAATGGCTGGAACCGTCATAATTTCGATAAATCCCAGCATGAACCCGGCGATGCATGCCCCCATGATCGAGCCCCTCCCGCCGAGGATCGCCGCCACGAAAGCCTTCCATCCCAGACTCACCCCCATGTAGGGATCCAGCACCGGATAGGCCAGACCGAAAAGGATGCCGGCTGCCGCTGCGAGGGCCGAGCCGATGGCAAAGGTCATGGAGGCGATGGTGTTCAGCGGGACGCCCACCAGGGGCACCACTACGAAATCGAAGGCCATGGCCCGCATGGCCATTCCCCACTTGGTGCGGGTCACGAACTGGTGCAGTGCGATCATCAAGGCCAGGGAGACCAGTACGATCATGATCTTCTTGTTGGTGACGAAGACCCCTCCGAAATTGTAGGTATGCGATTCGATGAGTTGGGGAAACTTCAAGCGCTGGCCGCCCAGAAAGAGAATGTTGGAGGTCTCCAGAATGATGCCGATCATAAGGCCCGTGATGGCTGCAGAGGCCCGAGGGGCGGAGCGCAGCGGTCGGTACCCGACCCGCTCCACCGTTACCCCAACCAGGGCGGTGAGAAACATGGAGACCAGAATCGTGATCACCAGCACCAGCCATCCGGGAAGAGCCGCCGCGGCTCCGGTCCCGCCGAGGGCCAAGAGCCCTGTGGCCACAAACAGACCGATGTAAGCGCCCACCATGAAAATATCGCCGTGAGCGAAATTGAACAGCATCAGGATGCTGTACACCATGGAGTAGCCGAGGGCGATTAGAGCGTAAAAGCTCCCCCACTGCAGGGCGTTGACAAGGTTCTGCATCAGGAAGTTGAAGGTCATTCGGCGCTCTCCCATGGAAAGAGGCCCGGAATGTCGGATTCCGGGCCCCTTTGGATGTCTTGTGCCGGCCGGAGCTTAGGCCGGCTCGGCACGATACCGCACTTTATGATGCTGTGGACAAACGGCGCCTCCCACCTGGATACGGCGTCCCCCGCGTTGCGGGATGACACGGTTGATTCGATGCCGCAAGCGGTGTGCCTCTTGTCTGAGGCGGGATGCTTGTTTATCCACAGCATCTTATCCCCGTCGGATCTCAGGGGCAGACGGACTTGTGAAAGGCGAACTTGCCCTCCTGGTTGATCTGTACGACCACGGCACACTTTTTGGGGTCCCCTTCTGGAGTGAAGGTCATCCCTCCGGTGATGCCGGGATAGTTTTTGATGGCCGCCAGAGCGTCCTTGACCTTGGTGCGGTCGGCTTTGATATCGCCGGACAGTCCGCCCGTATCCTGAATGGCCTTGACCATCAGCCCCAGTGAGTCCCAGGTCAGGGCGGCGACGTCGTCGGGGGTCTTGCCGTAGGTGGCTTCGTACTCGTCGATGAAGGCCTTGGTAGCCCCCTTGGCCCCTGCCGCTGCGTAATGGGTGGAAAAATAGTATCCCTTGCACATATCGCCGCAAAGGCCCATGAGATCCCCACTGCCCCAGGAGTCGGAGCCAAGGATCGGCTTGTCGCCCCATCCCATCTCCTTGGCAGCCCGAACGATCAGGGGAACCTCGGAGTAGTACTGCGGGGTGAACAAAACGTCGGCGCCCGAGGCGACGATGTTCGTCATCTGGGCAGAGAAGTCCTTGTCGCCCGTTGTGAAAGATTCGAAAGCCACAACAGATCCCGGGCCGTGGATCTTCTCGAAGGCTTCCTTGAAAAATTCGGCCAATCCCTTGGGGTAGTCGGCGGCGATGTCATACAGCACTGCGGCTTTTTTGGCTCCCAGCTCTTCCGTGGCAAAGTTGGCGGCCACCGGTCCCTGGAAAGGATCCAGGAAACAGCCCCGGAACACATAGGGTCGATCCAGGGTGGTGTTGGGGTTCGTGGACCACGGGCTGATCATCGGCGTGGCGTAGTTGTTGGCCACTTCTCCAGCGGGAACGGCCTGGCTCGAAGACTGCGGCCCGATGATGCCCAACACTTCCTCCTCGGTGATAAGCTTGGTGCTGGCCTTTACCGCGGATTCCGCCTTGTACTCGTTGTCCTCGTAGATGAACTTCAGGTCGTAGCTTTTACCGCCCACTTCGACGCTGGGGTTCTTTTTAATGTACATTTCGGCGGCGTTCTTGGAGGAGGCGCCGACGTCGGGATTGTCCCCGGTGAGAGGGATATTGAAACCGAGCTTGATGACATCTGCCGATGCGCAGGGCGACACCAGCAGAACAATAGCAATCATCGAAATGATAAACACCCATCCTTTTCGCATCTGGTCCTCCTTTTTTCCTGGTTCATATGGAACGGGTTAAACGGATGAAGGTCTCCGACGGATTGGAATACTGCCGAAGGTCAGGGATGGGTCACTACCACAAACCCGATGGTTTTACAAGACAAGAATGGAGGGCTCGTTCTATCGTCGCTGGATGTCTGCGACAAGTTCCTTGATGATTCCCAGCACGTTTTTCCCCCTCTTTTTTGCGATGCGGTGGGCCTCGTCCACGATACGCACAGCCTGCTCCTGAAGCGCAGCGGCCGGAGGCAGGGGCAAATTCTGCTTTTCATACTGCCATGCCAAGAATCGCAGCGCCAGCTTCTCCTCTTGTAATCGAATGAAACCCATTGGACTCCCGTTGTGTTCGGCCGTTAGGAGGCTGTGGATAAACGGCGCCTCCCACCTTGATGCTGCGTCCCCCGCGTTGCGGGATGACTCGACTGATTTATCAATACTGCCGGAGAGCCTCTTGCCTGAAGGCGGGATGCTTGTTTATCCACAGCCTCTTAGGGATGCGGATTTCCCGTCCGTTTGGCGGGCCGGCAGATGAACAAAACGATCTGTTCCAGTTCCCTCACCGGATCCCTCCCCGAGGTTTTGACGGCCCGATCCGCCTCCTGGAGCATCCGCAGGGCCTGTAGGAGTTCGCTGCGTTGGAACCGTCCGGCCTTCTGAAACGCGAGATACAGCGGATAGGGACTTTTCAGCCGCCGGCTGACCAGTAGATCCGACCCCACGGCCTTTTTCTTTTTCCGGCTCCCCTGAACAGCGGACGCGCGTCCCAGACCGGTTTCCTGCCAGTGGGAGATGCGGTCGGCCAGTGCATCCTGAACCCGCTCGAACGCCGGAAGGACTTGTCGTTGAAACTCCGGATAGGCCTGGTTCGAATGCCACAGGCGCCGACCGTCTTGTTCGAGGAAGCTGCGAATGACCAGAAGACGGCGCATCTGATTGGCCAGGGCGGCCATCAGCGGCAGCGGGTGTCCGAAATCCGGATCCGTGAGCAGCGACCGCATGGTGAAAAGGGCCTTCTCGGTGTTGCGGTCGGTGACGCTGTCGGTAAACACATAAAGCGGATCTTTGCGGGACCGTTCCACCACCGCGGAGACATCTTCGATATCGATCGGATCCCGATCGCCGCTGAATGCGATCAATTTCTCCAGACTGCGCTCCAGGCTGCGCAAGTCCGACCCCACAAGTTCGCCGATCTGGTGCAGCGCCTCCGGGGTCATGGATTTTCCATGATCGGACAAAATGGACCGGGCCGTATCGGCAAAAACGGCTTCGCGTGCTTTCCGATCCGCCATTCGTCCACCGGCCGGAATGCCGCAGTCGAGAACCACACCCCGCTCCCGCATCAACCGGAACAGCTGCCGTCGCTTGTCCACGGACTCGGCGGTGAGGATCAGGACATGTCCTGCGGGGAATCCCTTTTCCACTGCCCGGGCCAGCAACTGGTCCTCCCGCCGGGGCTCGGGCACCTCCAGTTCCCACTCCCGGCATCGCTGCAAAAGATCGCTGATCCACTCCTCCCCGCTGTCCGAGGCATCCTCCGAGGCAATACGCTTTCGGTTCTTCTCTTCGCGAGCCTCCTCCACGGAAAGATCCATAAACGACAGGGCTTCCAGCAACAGGTCCGCTGCTTTTCGGTAGGACTCCGCTTCAAAGGCTTGGCGCGCTCTTCCGATCAGCTCTCCCATGTTTCGCTTCGAGTGAAATACGCTGGAGTCCAGAAGCGCGACCACCTTTTTGCCCGGTACCAGCGAAAAGGTGTTCAGTCGATCCACCGCCGCCTGCACCGAGCCCGGCTCCTCTGCGACCGGTTCGTAGTGCAGCAGGCGCTCTCTCTCCTCCAGCAATTGTTCGAGAAGCGATTCAAGGCTTTTTTCGATTCGATAGGCATCACCGTAGAGCAGATAGACCGGTGCCGGACGGTCTTTCGATGCCAACCCCCTCAGGTGCTTCTCAAGTTCCTGGTGGGACAACTCCGGCAAATGGGAACCCCTCGTGTCTCGTGGAGAATGGTTTCCGTTCCATGCACCCGGAATCCGAAACGCCCGGCTCGTTCCGGAAGGGCTCAACCGCTGGGAAACCTCCACCGGAAAGGGTGAAGGTTCGGGATCGTCGAAGAAAGGCCTCTACGGCAATCCCTGCCTTTCGTCAATCCGGTAATTTTCCCGTTACGATATGCAACAGGAAAATGCCAATCCCGACGGTGATGGCACTGTCGGCGATATTGAAGGCGGGCCAGTGGT
>JAJDOA010000015.1 GCA_022340405.1 Desulfobacteraceae bacterium
ATACCTCTTGTCGGTCACTCTCTACAAAACAAAGAATCATGTCCCGCCCCCTGTCGACAGGGTGTAGGGTCCACAAACCGGCCTTGGAATTTTACGATCACCGGGCCGAGGGATTTGCAGTCGGTCGTATCGTGTCGAGCGGTTCGCCCGCTTGTTCGCTCGGCAGGATGAGGATGGAATGAAAGCATCTTCACCTCTGGCGATTGTATGGCGAACAAAGAACATCTGGCAACCCAAAAACAGCAGAGATTCCAGTGGCTCGGGCGAAAGCCGTACGTCCCTATCGGTACTCTTGAAGCTTCAGCAGCCGTTCCCCGGCCTCTTTCAGGATTCTCTCCGACCGGGCGAAATGAAACCGGACCAGGTGATGGACGGGTTCGTGGAAAAAGCTGGAGCCGGGAACGGCGGCCACACCGATCTCCTTGGCCATCCAGTGGCAGAAGGCCGTGTCGTCGCCGGCACCGAAGGCGGAAATGTCCGCCAGTACGTAGTAGGCTCCCTGTGGGCGGGCATAGGTCAGGCCGGCCTTGTCCAAATACCCGCACAGCAGGTCGCGGCGCCGAGTATACGCGGCCAGGAGTTCACCATAGTATTCCGGCGGGAGCTCCAGGGCGGCCACGGCAGCCTCCTGCAGAGGGGCCGCAGCGCCCACCGTCAGAAAATCGTGTACCTTTTTCGCGGCGGAGATCACCTCCGGCACCGCAATCACGTAACCCAGACGCCACCCTGTCATGGAGTAGGTCTTGGAAAGCGAGCTGCAGGAGATCGTGCGCTCGAACATCCCGGGAAGGGAAGCCATGTAGACATGCTCGCAGGGAGGGTAAACGATATGTTCGTAAACTTCGTCGGTGATCACGTAGGCATCGAACTCCCGGGATAGTTCGGCGATGATGTGCAGCTCCTCCCGGGTGAAGACTTTGCCGGAGGGATTTGAGGGGTTGCAGAGAACGAGCGCTTTCACGCCCTGTTCAAATGCACGGCGCAGTTCGTCCGGATCGAAATCGTAGGTTGGAGGCCGCAGCGGAACGTAGATGGGAACCGCCCCGCTGAGGATGGTATCGGCCCCGTAGTTCTCGTAAAAGGGTGAAAAGATGATCACCCGGTCGCCCGGGTTGCAGGCGGTCATCATGGCCACCATCATGGCTTCCGTGCTGCCGCAGGTCACCACCATGTGCTGGTCCGGGTCCAGTTCCAGGCCCATAAACCGGCTTTGCTTCCGGGCCAGAGCCCGGCGGAATCGGGGAGCGCCCCAGGTGATGGCGTACTGGTGGCAGTCGCCGTCCACGGCCCTGTGGGCGGCCTCCAGCACCAGAGCCGGGGGGTTGTCGTCGGGAAAGCCCTGCGAAAGATTGATGGCCTCGTACTGGTTGGAAACCCGGGTCATCTCCCGGATCACCGATTCGGTGAAATTCTGGAGCCTTTGTGCAGTGTCGGGCATGGTGTTGGTCCTTTTCCGGATGCTGCCGCCGTACCGGCGGAGCGTTTCGTGCTGGGCGCGGTTGGCGTCCGCCGCTAGCCTCGTTTGAAGAGAGGAACGGGGGAAGGGCACAGCGCGTTCATGACGCCCAGATCCGCTTCGGCGGCATAGCCCTTGGATAGATAGCCCCGGCGAAGGGCTTCTTCCGTCAATATCTGAAGGTGGGTGTGATAGAACCAATTGCCGTTCTCGTGGAAATCCCCGATGCGGGCAAAGGGTTGGCCGGCCTGCAGCAGGCGTCCATCGTCGGGAAGGGACTCTGGGCACAGGTGACCGTACAGGCTGTAAAACGGCTCGGCTCCGGGTTCCCGGTGGCACAACAGGACGTACCCGCCGAAATTCCCCTCTCCCTCCTCATAGCCGGTACCGGAGACCACCGCGGCCAGGGGCGCATGGAGAGCGGATCCCAGAGGGACAAGTATATCCAACCCCAGGTGAAAGAACCGGCCCTCCTCCACCATCTGCGGGCAGTCCCGCAGCAGGGAGCTCCGGTTTTCCAGGTACCCGGCAAAGCCCCAAGAATACCGTGGCGCCATCTGCCGGTCCAGCAGTTGTTGGAACGCCCGCTGGTCCCGAACGTCGACGACATCGAGAAGCGGATTGCCGCAGGAAAGGTCGAGGACGAAGGGATCGCCCTTCAGGCCCCGAAAGATCGGCTGGTGCCGGACGCCGCGGGCGTGGAGTAGATAGGGATATTTCATAACACCTCCTGGTAGCAGGCAAAGAATGGTTGCATCCCTACCATAAACGGCAGTGGCTGTACAGACAGGGAGGAGCATCGATTCCGGACGCTGCAGATTGAAGACTCCCCGCCGCAAGCAGCGGGGAATGCTCTGCCTAGCGGCAGTGCTGCGCAGCCCGGTAAGGAATTCTGCTAATTTGGATGCGCTCGCTTCTGCCGGTGCGATGTCCCCCTCCGAAACGGTTCTATGGTTGACACCCCCGACCCCTTTCCCTATGAAGGTACATGGAGAAAGGACCGGGCGGGTGGAATGCGAAAAGAGCGCCCCGTCCGATCCATCCCTGCAGGCCAACTTCGAAAAGCGGTGCGAGGTGACGCAATGGAAATCGTGGAAACGGTGGTATCCGCAGACTTCAGCCACTCCGGAGATCAGACGGAAACGCCGCTGTCCGGACTCGTCGATGCCGGAGTGCTCTTTCTGGAGTTTTACGGGACCGCCTACCTGCTGGGCGACGCGTTCGCCGCAGTCGTAGGCGGCGGCAGTGGAAGGGACAAGTTCCGGCGCTTGCTGGATGCCACGGGGTTTTCCGGCGACCCGGAGGGCTTTTTCCGAGCCGTACTGGACTACCTGCAATCATCCGACAGTCGGGATCCGCAACCGCTGTCCCTTGGCGGCGTGGAGCTTCCGCAGCTGCTGCTGACGGCGCTGCTGGAAAAAATCGTTCCCGGACATCGATTCGTCACCATTCGCAACGTGCCCCAGTTGGAGCAGTTGACCAACATCCACGTTCCGGATGAGCAGCGGGAGGACCTCCAGGAGGTGATCGACACCTACCCGGTGCGCCTCTCCATGCACACGGTGCGGCAGATGCGCATCAGCAAGGACGTGGCCTACCAGTACCTTCCCTTCGTGGAAGAGCTGGACAAGGTGGGGCACACCAACACCTGGATCGGACAGTTTCACCAGGGGCTGCTGGAACAGATGTACCGGAACCGGGTGATCTTCCTGCTGAACATGAGCTGCCCGGTATACTGCCGCTTCTGCTTTCGCAAGCACAAGGAATCCCGCAACCAGGAAAACCCCACGCCGAAGGATGTCGCCCGGGCCGTAGAGCACGTGCGCAACTCGCCGTCGATCAAGGAAATCGTCATCACCGGAGGGGACCCTTTCCTCAATCGGAAAAACCTCGCCACCGCCATCGATGGCCTCCAAGAAATCCCCCATGTGCAGACCCTGCGGTTGGCCACCCGGTCCGTGGCATACTATCCGAATCTGTTTCTGGCCCACGACGAGGAGCTGCTCACGTACCTCAAAATGAAAAGCCTGTCGCTGCAGCTGCTTGGAAAGCGTCTGGAGCTGGCCACCCATTTCATCCACCCCGACGAGATCTCCACCGACGCGCTGCGGATCATCTCCGACCTCACGTCCAACGGTATCGCTGTCTACGTACAGACTCCTTTTCTGAAGAACTGCAACGACCAGGGTCCCGAGCTGGTTCGCCTGTTTCATCTTCTTCGCGGGGCCGGTGCCGAGCTTCATTACATCTACATTCCCTGCAGTCCGATCCACGGCAACAGCATCTACTGGACACCGCTCTCCGAAGGTCTGAAAGTGGCCCACCATCTGCGCGCCCATCTGTCGGACCGGGTCATTCCGCGGATCTGCACGGCCACGCCCATCGGCAAGTTGGACTGGCACACCAGCGGGTGGGCCGTGCGCCCGGACGAAAATGACGACCGGTTCCTTTGGCTGCGGACCCCCTACACCCCGGATTATTTCAAAGCCTTCGCCCCGCTGGCAGCAAAACTGGACAACATCGCCGTCAACGAGGAAGGCACCATCGATGTCCGGTATTTGGCTCAAATCGGCGATCCCTCCCTGTTTTTGGGATCCCGCCGGCCCGCCGTTCGGGAGCCGAGGCAACCGGCCGAGGCCGAGGCCGTGGACACCCTGCGTCTGTCGACCCAAGCCGAGCCGATGCACCGGTTTTCCATTGTGCAAAGCCAAGCAGACGGTCTGTACCGCCAGCACGAAACCCGCGTGGAAATTTCCGTGGATGCCGGCGAGGATGCCCTGGCAGCCATCGAAAGTGACCCCCTCATCACGGACGTGATCGTGGCGGGCGAGGATCAGGATGTCCTGCTCCGGCTTTACGAGACCGAAGCGATCGTGTCCCGCCTGTACGGGACCTCCCACGTCAACACCGTGCGACTGCGAAGCCTCGTGCTGGCCGGGGCTCCGGAAGCCTGCACCCCGGCGGTGCTGGAGCGGCTGGGGCGAATGAACCGGCTGGAGGTGGCCCACCCCCTTCGCGTGGAGATCGAAACGCAATTTCTCCGGGCCGACGAGGTCACACCAGCCCACTGGCAGCTGGCCCGCAACCTCTCCAACCAAGGCATCACCCTGTACGCCAACGTTCCGTTGCTGGCGGGCGTAAACGATTCGCCGGAGGAAATGCAGGGGCTGGCCTTCGCACTCCGGGAAGTCGGAATCGAATTCCACCACTTGTATATCAGCGGACTGCCGATTCAGGAGAGCTGGAACGGCAAGTTTCCGGTGGACGTGGTGGACGTCATCGACATTGCCAGCAGGGTGCGCAAGGACGGAAGCGGTCGGGAAATCCCGCGCTACATTCTGCGCACACGCCTGGGAGAGGTGGATTTCGGACTGACGTCACGCCTGATGCAGGCAGAGGAAGGCACCCTGAAGGTCCGCCTGAACCCCTACGACATCGACTACTTTCGCGGCATGGACCCGAATTTTCAGTGGCCCGAAGACGTGGAGGTGGACCCGGATGGCCGGCCGGTGGTGCCGGTGTCGGGCTTGAAGGATTCAGGAGCGTTCTTGGTTTACTAGAACCCATCTCAAAATTGTCTTTTCGTCCCATCTCGGCGTCGGGTCCTCGTTTCCAGTCCTCGAAATACGGCCGTATGCCTGTCGCAGATCCCGGTGCAACCGGGGCGGCTGAAAACTCGGATCCTCCTTGACCTTGAACGAAAATCCGAATTTTGAGATGGGTTCTTGAAGCTTCTATAACAATCGTCAAAAGTATGTTCCGATGGATATGGTCCGTTTTTGTCTTTCGTAGGGGAGGGGTTTATCCCCTCCCGTTTGCGGTTCCCCGAGACGCTGCAACAGGAGGGGATAAACCCCTCCCCTACCTTTCCAGGGCACCGCATAGCGGAAACGGAACAGAATTCTGACAATTGCTCTAAAGAAGGAATCCCTCCGGAAGGGGGTCTTCGGGGTCGATCAGGAAGGAGTGGACGCCGGTGATGTGGGCCCTTCCCTCGATCTCCACGGTCACGGCGGGAAGGCCGCCCACGACCGTCTTCTCCACGATCCGGGCGGTGAAGGTAGTGCCCAAAGGGCCTTCGTTGATGAAATCCTCGCCAGTCGAAAGCTCCCCCCGATGATGCAGCAGCGTCAGCTTGGCTGCCGTGCCGGTCCCGCAGGGGGAACGATCCATGTGCCGCTCGCCGTAGATCACGATGCTTCTGCCCCGCCGGCGGCCCATGGGAGCGTAAAACTCCACGACATCCACGGATTTGACCTCTTCTCGCAGCGGGTGGGCTACGGTCAGTTGACGGTTGGCTTCATCGATGACGCGCATCCCCAGTTCGATCCAGCGATGGCGGTCCGGTGCATCCATGGACAGGTCGATCTGCTCCGCGGACACCATGACGAAAAATCCGCCCACGCAAACGGTGTCCACATGCAGGGTTCCCGTACCGGGGACGGACAGCGGTTGGTCCAATTCGTACACGAAGGAAGGCACCATGCGAATGGCCACCGCACGAGGCTTCCCGCTATCGATCCGTGCCCTCGCCGTCATCGGGCCCGACGGCGTGTCCACCGTCACCCAAGTTTCCGGGCCGTGGGCTTGGATCCATTCCGATTCGATGGCCGTTGAGACCGCCCCGATGGTGGCATGACCGCACAGGAACGGGTACCGCCGGGCATCCATGTAGATCAGCCCGAAGTCACTGCCCGTCGATACCGGATCCGTAAGCAGCGCCGCCAGCAGATCCCGGCTCCCTCGGGGTTCCCGGGTAAGCCGCAGCCGAACGGCATCGAACCGGGTGCGAAAGGCGTTCAATTTTTCCAGCATGGTCTTTCCCGGGACCGGAGGCAGGCCGGACACGATCAGGCGGGTGGCCTCTCCGGCTGTGTGGGAATCGACGGTTCGGATGAAGGAGGGGTAGCGGCGCAACAGGCCTTCGGTTCGCGGCCCGGTGATCATTCCTCCGGCTCGCGGCCGATGAGATGGCAGTGGTAGGGTGCAACCTGGACCGAGACCTCGTCTCCGTAATCGTAGGTGCGGGTTCTCATCATGCTGATGACGTGGATCTCGCGCCCGGAGGGCAGTTCAATGAAGTAGCTGACCTCCCCACCCATGTAGCTTTTGTCCTTGATGCGGCCCGCAAAGCTGTTCATGCCCTCGGTGGGCTGGAAATGCGATTGGCGGTGCGCCTCGAACCGCTGGGCACGAACCACCAGTTCCACGGCATCGCCTTGTTTCCAGGAGCCCCGGTGCCGAGCCAGGAGAACGTCCCCGGTCTCGATGCGGACACGAACGTTCTCATCGTCCTGGCCCACCACCTCACCGGGCAGAAAATTCGAGTGCCCCAGAAAATCCGCCACGAAATGGTTGGCCGGCTTGTTGTAGACGGTCTCCGGATCGCCTTCTTGCAACTTGAGCCCGTCGCGCATGACGACGATCTTGTCGGACATGCTCAGCGCCTCGCGCTGGTCGTGGGTGACAAAGATGGTGGTCACGCCCAGCATCCGCTGCAGGTTGTCGATCTCCCTCCGCATGTCCTCCCGAAGGTTCTCGTCCAGGGCGGACAGCGGTTCGTCCATGAGCAGCACGTCGGGTTCGATGACGATGGCGCGGGCAAGGGCGATACGCTGCTGCTGGCCTCCGGAAAGCTGCGCAGGCTTTCGGTTTTCCACACCGGGCAAGCGGACGACCTCCAAGGCATGCTTGACCTTCTCCCGGATCTGGTCGCGGCTGACACTGCGGTACTTCAGGCCGAAGGCAACGTTGTCGAAAATGCTCTTATGGGGAAACAGCGCGTAGTTCTGGAAAATCATCCCCAGGTTTCGCTTGTGGATAGGGGTGTCGTTGATGCGGTTTCCGTTGACGATGATATCGCCTTCCGTGGGCTCTTCGAGGCCGGCCAGCATGCGCAACAGTGTGGTTTTGCCGCACCCGGAGGGGCCCAGCAGCGTGACCAGAGCGCCTTCCGGAATGTCGAGGTCCATCTTGGCGACAGCGGTCACGTCACCATATTTTTTTACAATTCCCCGGAATTTGACAAACTGCGGATCTTTTTCCGTGCCCACGGCAGCAACTCCGATATCGGGTTGGTGTTGGCCGGAAACGGCGGCCCTGTCGCCGTACGGTTGTGGGGCCCGCCGTTTCCGGGACGAGTTGGAGCATTTGCCATAAGGATGTTCCGATTGGAACGGCCCTTTTCTTGCCTTCCGTGGAGGCGGGGTTCATCCCCGCCCCTGCGGTTCAAACGAAAAGCAGCCGTAAACAGAACGGAATTCCGGCAAATGCTATTGGCAAATTTTCCGCCTTACGAACCGGCCTTGACCCGGTCCCATTTTTCCGTCCACTCGACCTGGTGGCTGTTCCAGTACTTCGGGTCGGCGAACAGATAACCGTCGAGCTTTCCAGTCGGGTCGAAAGCGGGAAGTTTTTCAATATCCTTGGGCATGGAAACCTTGGTGGGATCCAGGCTCGGCGGATAGTTCTGGCCCAGTGCAACGGCGATGGCGGCATCGGGCTCCAGCATGAAGTTCAACAGCTTCTGGGCGACGTCCATGTCCGTCCCCTTGAGCACGTACATGTACTCCATCCAGGAGTAGGTGTTGTTGGGCGCCAGGTATCCGATGGGATGACCCTGCTTCTGCAGCGCGGCCACGCGCCCCGACCAGGCCACGGTGGCGTAGATTTCGCCGTTGGCCAGCAGGCTCATCAGCTCGGATCCCGAGGCCCAGTACTTTTTCATCATTCCCCGCTGCTCGCGGAGCGCGTTCCATACGGCGTCCATGTCGGTGATGTTGTTGGGGCTCTGCCCGGTGTGCAGGGCCGCATACCACATGTTGGTCCGGAAATCGCCGCCCCAGCTGCCGAGCTTGCCCTTGAGGTCCTTGTCCCACAGCAGCGAGGCGCCGAGTTTTTCGGCCTTGTCCTTGCTGATGTGCTTTGAGTTGTAAGCAATGCCCGTCTGCCCGTAGTCATAGGGAACCGCCGAGAGCGTGCCGCCGGAGATGGCGCGAAGGGTATCGGTCATTTTCGGGATCACGTTTTTCAGGTTCGGGATTTTGCTCTCGTCCAGCACGGATCCAAATCCCAACTCCGTGTACCGGGCGTAGTCGTAGACCGCGCTCAGATGGGCGAGATTGAACTCCCCGCCGGGCGGATAGGAGGCTTTGACCTGGGTGAGGAAGGCGTCCATGCCGGTGAAGGCGGCGTCCACCACCTCGATGCCCGTGGCTTTGGTGAACGGATCGAAAGCGTACTTGCGCAGCGCCTCGGATGTGGATCCGCCCCAGCTGTGAAAGGTAATGGACTTGGCAGCGAAAGCGTTGCGGGCCAGTCCGAAGGGGCCTCCGGCCAAACCAGCCGCCGCGCCCGCAATGCCGAGATATTTCATGAAATCCCGGCGGGAGATCTTCCCATTCCGATACCGGTCAACCATTTGATCGATCTGCTGCTCCAACTCTTTTGCCATGGTCATGCCTCCTATGGGGTTTCGATGGTTGCTTGTAGAACAAAACACCTTAGTCGACGGTGTCCTGCCGCCGCCGATTTTCAAAAGCTATTTTTCCGCCGCTCTGGCAAAGCGCCGCGAAATGTA
Source organism: Desulfobacteraceae bacterium (assembly GCA_022340405.1). Taxonomy (GTDB): domain Bacteria; phylum Desulfobacterota; class Desulfobacteria; order Desulfobacterales; family JAJDOA01; genus JAJDOA01. The sequence goes on from JAJDOA010000015.1 coordinate 9,036, forward strand.
GCCGGCAAACAGTGGAATCGAGACCGTCAGGACGATCATCACCGTGCCGAGGGCGTTGATTTCCGGGCTGATGGAGTTGCGCAACATGCCGAAAATCTTCACCGGTACGGTCTGGTTGTGGGCCGTAGCCCAGAAAAGGGTGGCGGTCACGTCGTCGAAGGATATCGTGAAAGAAAAAAGCATCCCCGCGAAAATCGCCGGCGCCAGCAGGGGAAATGTGACCGACCAGAAGGTCTGAAACGGACTCGCCCCCAGGGTCTGGGCGGCCTCTTCGTATTCTTTTTTGATGCCCACCAGCCGGGCCTGCACCACCAGCAGCACATAGGGAAGGGTGAGCACCACGTGTCCGATGAGCAGCAGCACAAAGCTCTTCGGCTGCTGCAGCCAACGGATGAACAGCAGCAGGGCTACGCCCAGCACCACCTCGGGGATCATGATGGGGGCGAGCAAAAGGGTATTCAGTGTGTCCTTGCCGCGGAAGTCGTACCGCACGAAAGCCATGGCGGCGGGAATGCCGACGGCGGTGGTCAAGACGGCCGTCAGGGAACCGAGCACAATGGAGTTCTTGAAGGCGCCCAATATGGTGGCGTTTCCGGCCAACCGGAAGTACCATCGAAAGCTGAAACCCTCCATGGGGAAGGAGCCGAACTGCTGGGGGTTGAAGGAGAGCAGAACGACCGCCACGATGGGTGTAAACATCCACACGTAGATCAGGATCGTATAGGCTCGGATCAACGACCATCCCGATGGCAGTTTCATCGCTTCTTCCTACCTATTGCAGCGTCTTGAAGATCTGGCTGATGCCCAGATAACGGTTGTAGGTATAGACAATCACCCCGAGAAGCCCGAGAAGAATCGTGCTCAGCGCCGACCCGAAGGGCCAGTCCAGCGTTCCCACGATTCGTTTGAAGATCAGGTTGGCGATCATGTCGTTTCCGGGGCCGCCAAGAATCATGGGGGGCAGGTAGGTCCCGCACGTCAGGACGAATACCAGCAGGCACCCCGCGCTCACCCCCGGCAAACTCAGGGGCAGGGTCACTTCCTTGAAGGCCTGCCACTCGGTGCAGCCCAGGCTCTTGGCGGCTTCGGTGAGACTCTTGTCGATTCCATCAAGACTGACGTAGATGTTCAGAATCATAAAGGGGAGAAGATACTGCAACAGCCCCATGAGCACTGCAGCCTCGTTGTAGAGCATGGCCAGGGGCCTGTCGATCAGACCGATTTTCAAAAAGACGTGATTGATCAGCCCCGAATCGCCCAGAATGTTGATCCAGCTCAGCGTCCGGATGATGAAGCTGATCCAAAACGGGAGCATGATGAGGATCATCAAGAAAGGTTTGAGAGACGACTCGGTGCGGTAAAAAAAATAGGCGGGAATATATCCCATCACCAGGCACAGCAGCACCGTCTCCAGCGCGACGCGGATGGTTCGAATCAAAAGGGAAGGGTAGAAAAAATCGGCGAAAAATTTGGCATAGTTGCCAAACTGGAAAGCAGGAATATCGTTTCCGCTCGGCGCCCGAAGCCAGAAACTGTAGACGACGACAAAGCATACGGGAATGACCAAAAGAAAAAAAACGGCCGTTAGCGAGGGACCCAAAAGAGCCCACGGTTTCCAGGAGTCTGATTTCATGCGTTGATGGCTGGTTTGGGGTAGTGTACGGAGGTCCACACAGATCGCGGATGCCTAAAATCTTTTCTATCCTAAAATAAGTCCACCGCAATGTCAAGCCGATTCGTTAGCGTAACATTTTAGGGACACAAGGAATAAGCCGACATAAGATGCTGATTATAAATGGATCTGATGACTGTCTCCCGTTCCTGTTCTACGGCGAATCGATGAGGAGACAGATTCTTCGCTTTAAAAAGAATACAACCGCTGTGTCCCGGCAATGAACCGGCGTCAGCGAGCGCATTCCCAGCCGCTTGTGGCTGCGAAACGGAAACCTCGGGTACGGGGCGGCGGGCAGTCTAAAATGGTCGCGTCGATTCCTCAGTGCAAAACGGCCGTGGCGATGCCTTCCACTTCGTCGACATCCAAGGGTTTGCGAAGGTAGCGATAAACGCCCAGTTGCATGGCCATCTTCTCGTATTCATCCTGGGGGAGGGCCGTGATCACGACAACGACGGTGGGAATTCTGCTGTCCCGGATCCACTGCATCACTTCCCAGCCACTGGGCCGGGGAATCTTGAGGTCCAGAAATAGAAGCCGCGGATTGGATTCGCTCAGCATCTCCAGGGCTGTCGCCCCATTGTCCGCCATCGTCAGATGGTAGTCCTCTCCGAGCATCGCATCGAAGGAATCCAGAATACCCTGATCGTCGTCCACGACCAGAATTTGCTCTCGGTTTTCATCTTCGGTCTTCATGGCCTTTCCTCTCTCGCTCGTGTTGACTGCGGCTGCCAGAATTCCGTTCCGTTTTCGCCATGTGGTGCTTTGGAAATGGTTGGGAGGAGTTTATCCCCTCCCGCCGCAGCAGGAAGGCCACCGCACCGCTGGGGCGCGGATAAACCCCTCCCCTACGAAAAGCAAGAAAAAGGCCTCTCCATCGGAACATACTTTTGGCAAATCCTATAGAAACAGCCCTTACGGGAACGCTCCCCAAAAAGGGGATGGCTGTGCCGCAACGATAGCATCGACAGGCAGCAAGGATTGTACCAGCACCTCAACCAGGGACGCCTTCCGCATACCCTCCGCACCGGTACCGCTGCCGCATGACAGATTCCGTGAAGCCCGATCTCATAGCAACGGCTTTCGGAAACCGTTGCTATGCACATAAATAAGTGCATTTTGAACATAAATCTGTGCAAATGAGGATTTAATTATCAATTTCAGTAGGTTGTGTGGAGAGGATCGCCTGTCTTCCACCACAAACGATTGAGGGCCGAAGGTTTGCCGCGCTGCCGAACAGACGCCAT
>JAJDOA010000050.1 GCA_022340405.1 Desulfobacteraceae bacterium
GGGACACTTGCGGGGGGCATCGCCCATGATTTCAACAATCTGCTCATGGGGATTCAAGGCCGTATCTCCTTGATGTCAATGGATACGGATTCGCTTCACCCCCATTACGAGCATATCCAAGGAATTGGAACCTATGTCAAAAGCGCAACCGAGCTGACCCAACAGCTTTTGGGAATCGCCAGAGGCGGGAAATTCGAGGTCCAGTCGGTCGATCTGAACCGCTTGGTCCGGGAGCAGAATCAAATGTTTGGGCGGACCCGCAAGGAAATCCACATCCATGAACGGTTCCAGGAGGACCTCTGGTATGTGGAAGCCGATCCGGGACAGATCAAACAGATGTTGCTCAATATCTATGTGAATGCATGGCATGCCATGCCGGGGGGCGGCGATCTTTTCGTGCAGACGGAAAATGTTGTGATCGAAGAAAAAGACCTTCCAATTCAACAAGCGAAGCCAGGCAAATACTGCAAGATCTCCGTCACCGATACGGGGGTTGGCATGGATGAGGCCACGCGGGAAAGAATTTTCGATCCCTTTTTCACCACCAGGGAGCTCGGCCGCGGGACGGGACTGGGACTGGCCTCTGTCTATGGCGTCATCAAAAACCATGAGGGCTTTATCGAGGTTTTCAGCGAAAAGGACCATGGGGCTACTTTCGACATTTACCTTCCCTCCTCGGATGCCCAAGTCGTAGAGACCCAAACGGATTCGGAAGAAGTCTTGAAGGGGTCGGGGACCGTTCTGCTGGTGGATGACGAGGAGATCATTCTGGATGTCAATCAGCAGATTCTGCATCATCTGGGCTACCAAGTGCTCAGGGCCCAGAGTGGAATAGAGGCTCTGGAGATCTACCAAAACCGATCCGGACCCATCGATCTCGTCATCCTGGATATGATCATGGCCGGAATGGGCGGCAAGGAAACTTACGAGAAGTTGAAGCAGCTCGATCCCAAGATCAAAGTCCTTCTTTCCAGCGGTTACAGCAAGGAAGGGGACGCGGAGGAGATTCTCGCGCAAGGATGCAACGGTTTCATACAGAAGCCGTTTGACGTGAAACAGCTTTCCCAGAAACTGCGGGAGGTTTTGGATGAATGACGCCGGCCCTGGCGTCGCCGCCCAATGGGAAGGCGCTTTTTTCCAGGCGTCGCATTCCCGGTGATGTCCCTCTACCGAAACCAAGGAGGTTCACAATGAAAGTGGCGTTTATCGGTATGGGAACCATGGGTGCGCCCATGGCGATGCACATCCTGAAGGCCGGCTTTCCGCTGGTGGTGCACAACCGCACACGGGAAAGAGAGAAGCCGCTGGCCGAAAAAGGCGCTGTGCGCGCGGCCTCCCCGCGCGAGGCGGCAACCGGTGCCGATGTGGTCGTCACCTGCGTGAGCGACACCCCCGATGTGAGGGCGATCCTGCTGGGCGAGGACGGCGTGCTGTACGGGATCGAGACCGGGGCGGTTGTGGTGGACATGTCCACCATAAGCCCGGCGGCGACACGGGAGATCGCCGCCGCGTTTTCCGAAAAGGGCGTTCACATGGTCGACGCTCCGGTATCCGGAGGGTCCGAGGGCGCCCAGAAAGGAACGCTGTCCATCATGGTCGGAGGCGATGCCGAACAGGTGCAGCGCGTTCGACCGGTGCTGGAGACCATGGGCAAGACCATTACCCACATTGGCCCCGTCGGTTCCGGCCAGCTCGCCAAGGCCATCAATCAGATCGTGATTGCAGGCGTCTATTGGGGGGTGGCCGAAGGCGTAGCCTTGGGCCTGAAGGCAGGTCTGGACATGGAAAAGGTGGTACAGGCGCTGAGCGGGGGTGCCGCTGGATCGTGGGTAATGGACAATCGTTCGAACAACATGATCGAAAACCATTATCCGCTGGGGTTTCGACTGCAGCTGCATCGAAAAGACCTCGTCATCGGTCTGGAGGCGGCCCGGGAACTGGGTGTCACTCTCCCGGTTTCCGCGCTCGTAGAGCAGGCCGAATCCGGCCTCATCGGCCGCGGCTACGGAGACGAGGACATCTCGGCCGTGGCCCGGGCGTTGCGGGAGGCATCGGGCATCGAGTAGGGTACGGCCCGGGGACGGATGGCAGCAGAGAGAAAAAAGAAAAGTAAGCAGTAAACAGTAAGCAGTAAGCAGAAAAAGCAGCGGTACGGCATTTCAGTAGGCGGCGCTGGGCAGAAGCATCGGGAAAGGCGGCTTTTCGTGCTTTTTACTGCAGTAAACTGCCTACTGCTTACTGCTTACTTGATTTCAACCCACAACCCTCAAAACCACCACAATGTCGAAAACAGCCATTCGAACCCTCCGCGACATCACCCTTTTCGTCCAGTGCCTGGTGGACGCCGCCGCCCCGGAGGTGGCCGAAGCCATGTCCGCAGTGCTGGAGAGGACAGGCCATCGGGTGCGCTGCCCGAAGGTTCAAACCTGCTGCGGGCAGCCGGCCTTCAACGCAGGATACCGGTCGGTTGCCCGGGATGCGGCCCGTCGCTTCATCGAGATCTTCGAAGGCGAGGGGCCCGTCGTATGCCCGTCCGGGTCTTGCGTGAGCATGGTTCGACACCACTACCCATCCCTGTTTCCGGACGGCTCTGCCTGGCGGGCCCGGGCGGAGCGTATGGCCGGGCGTGTTTTCGAGTTGTCCGAGTTCCTGGTGGACGTGGCCGGTGTGACGGACGTGGGTGGGCGTCTGGCGGCCCGGGTCACCTATCACGAATCCTGCCATCTGCTCCGCGGCCTCGGTGTTTCCGAGCAGCCACGCAAGCTGTTGCGGGCGGTGCGGGACCTGGAGCTGGTGGAGATGTTCAACCCGGACCGCTGCTGCGGGTTCGGGGGGGCCTTTTCTGTCAAATATCCGGCGATTTCCACCGCCATGGTGGATGACAAGGTGAACAACATACTGGCTTCCGGGGCGGAGGTGGTCGTCGGCTGTGACATGGGCTGTCTGCTGAACATCGAAGGGCGGCTCAGCCGCAGGGGCGCTGACGTGCAGGTGATGCACATTGCGGAGCTTCTCAACCAGCGATAGGGGTTTAAGAGGCCGTGGATAAACGGCGCCTTCCACCTTGATACGGCGTCTCCCGCTATGCGGGATGACACAACGGATCGTACAAAGCAGAAGGAGTGCCTCTCACCTCGGGTCGATCCTCGACGTAGCCACGCTACGCCTGCGGTCGCCCCATCG
>JAJDOA010000073.1 GCA_022340405.1 Desulfobacteraceae bacterium
GATTTCCCATTACCGAAACGATGCCTTTGTCAAGGAGCGAGGAAATCACTCGATCCGGCTCCGATCCGTAGCCGATGCAGTCGCCCAGGCAGTGGACCTCGGCTGCGCCGGAATCTTCGATGTCTTCGAATACGGCTTCCAGGGCATCCATGTTGCCGTGAATATCGGATAGAATGGCCACGGTTTCCATGAAGACAAGGTAGCATAACCCATAGCAAACGCAAACATTTTATGGTATGTACTAGAACCCATTCTAAGGAGGGTGCTCATGACGAACTTGAGGAACTGTCGCATTCTGCTGGTAGACGACTCCCGGACCAATATCGCCATGCTCGTATCGGCCCTCGAGGAAGACTACAAACTCGGCGTTGCCACCGACGGAGAAAGCGCTCTGGATTATGCGAAGACACACCCGTTGGATCTGATTCTGCTGGATGTCATCATGCCGGGGCTCGACGGTTTCGAAGTGTGCCGCCGGCTAAGGCAGGATCCGGTTACCACCAACATCCCCGTGATTTTCATCACCGCCCTGGGCGATGCCGAGGACAAGACCCGCGGCATCGAAATCGGTGCCGTGGACTACATCACCAAACCCTTCGACCTCGCAGAAGTCAAAGCGCGCGTCCGGACCCACCTTTCGCTGCGTCTGGCCCAGGAGGCGCTGAAAATCCAGAACGTCGTTCTCGAAGTGAGGGTAAAGGAGAGGACGAAAGAACTGCGAAAGAATCAGCAGGACCTCCTGCTGCGGCTGGGACTCGTCGCCGAGTTCCGCGATCCTTCAGCAACCGTTCATCTGCGGCGGATTTCGGCGTGCGCCCGCCTGCTGGGAGAAGCCGCCGGTCTTGCCGAGGAACGTTATGCGACCATTTCCCTGGCATGCATCGCGCACGACGTGGGCATGATCGCCGTGCCCCAGGAGATTCTACGCTCCCCCGGAAAGCTCAGCCGGCGAGATTTCGATCGTGTCAAATCCCATCCCGCCGTTGGAGCGCAGTTGCTTTCCGGAAGTCGATCCAAGTTGGTGCGGGAGGCGGAAACCATCGCGGCCTCCCACCACGAGCGCTGGGACGGATCCGGCTACCCCCGTGGCCTTTCCAAAGACAGCATACCTCTCTCCGCACGCATAACGGCCATTTGCGACGTATTCGACAGCATGATCTCCGAACGGCCCTATCGGAAAGCCCTGCCGATGGAGCAGGCCTTCGAAACCATTCGAGGGGGTGCGGGAACGCTTTTCGATCCGGATTTGGTGCGCTCGTTCTTCCAGGCGCAGGAGAAGATCGTCCGGGCGGCCGCGGAGGAATCGGTGCGGACGGTGGAGGAGAAAGCGGAAACCACCCTTCGATATTAGAATTGATTTTTCCGGATCCGAACGGCGGCTTCCGCTACTCGATGCAGACTCTACGGATTTCCTGAATATCGGTGATTCCCCGGAAGACTTTTAGGATGCCGTCCTGTTTCAGGGTGAGCATACCTTCCTCGAAGGACTTGCTGAACATCTCCTCCGTGGTCGCCTGATTTTTGATAAGGCGCTTGATGCTTTTCGTGCCTTCCATGAGTTCGTGGATGCCCAGCCTTCCCTTGTACCCCGAGTCGGAGCAGACATCGCACCCCACCGCTTTGTACAACTCCAGGTCATCGTTCCGCTCGATCCCGGTGGCCGCGAAGGTCTCCTCGCCGTAATCCCGGACGATTTCCGAGAACTCCTCTTCGGACGGGTTGAACTTTTTCCGGCAGTTCTTGCACAACCGCCGCACCAGTCGTTGCGCCAGCACTCCCAGGAAGGCGTCAGAGAAATTCAGCGGATTGAGCCCCATGTCCAATAGACGCGTCACGGTTTCCGGCGCACTGTTGGTGTGCAGGGTCGAAAAGACCAGGTGGCCGGTCAGGGAGGCCTCCACCCCGATGGAAGCCGTCTCGTGGTCGCGCATTTCACCGATCATGATCACGTCCGGATCGGCGCGAAGAAAGGCTCGCATGACCCTGGCGAAGTCCAGTCCGATTTTGGGTTTGCACTCCACCTGCCGCAGCCCCTGTTGCGAGATCTCCACGGGATCTTCCGCCGTCCAGATCTTGATGCCCGGCTTGTTGATGTATCCCAGGGCGGCATGCAGCGTCGTGGTCTTGCCGGAACCGGTCGGCCCCACAACCAAGACCAGGCCGTAGGGCTGGATTATGATTTTCTTCAAGATGGAGAGGTTGCGGTCGCTCATCCCCATATCATCCAGGGACATGGCACCGGATTCGGCAAGGATGCGCAGCACGGCGTCCTCGAATCCGCCGGCGGTGGGAAGGGTGGCCAAGCGAAGCTCAAATCCCTTGATGCCCTTGCGTTTGAATTTGATCTTGCCGTCCTGGGGAAGGCGGCGCTCCGCGATATCCAGACCGCTCATGATTTTCAGACGGGAGAGTACCCCTTTGCACAGGGGATTCGGAAATCGCGTCATTTCCTGACAGACACCGTCGATGCGGTACCGGATGATGGTGGTCTTGGTGATGGGCGAAGGTTCGATATGAATATCCGATGCGCCTTTGCGGTAAGCGGTGATGAGGATCTGGTCCACCATCTTGACCACTTGGCCGGAGGCTTCGTCGAATTCATCTTCCTGCCCCGTTTCCTCCTCCTCGACCTCTTCAAAGTCGATATCCATCATGTCAAACTGCTCGCCGGTCTCTTCGGCTTCGGCTTCGTCGAAAGACTCCCCGGGTGTTTCCTTTTGCTTGAAGAAATGATCGATGGTGGAGAGGATGTCCTCCGCGATGCCTACATGATACTGGATCTTTTTAACGTTGAACAGGGAGCCTATGGTATCGGTTTTCATCAGGTCCCGCGGATCGTCGATGAAGACATCCAGCCGGCGCTCCGTGATGTCCCAGGCCAGGGGGACCCAGGTATTTTTTTCCAGAAAGGACTTTTTCAGTTTGGACAGAAGTTCCACCGGGACTTCCCGTTTCGAGTCAAACTCCAGAAACGGGCAATTGAAGAAAAGGGACAGCGATTTGCCGATTTCCTCTTTGCTCAGTTGCTGCTGCTCCATGAGGATGAATTCGACGCTCTTTTTCATCTTTTTGGACAGCGTAAGTGCGGACTGGAGCTGGGTCGTGTTAACGCGCTCCTTTTCCAGAAGGTATCCGAATCTGGAATCGTAGCTTTTCTGGCGATGGAGCGCTTCCCGTTTTCGGGCCACATCCTCGTAGCCGGGGTCGATCTCGGACACGGACTCATAAAACTCCAGTGCCAGGTCGGGATGTCCGCGGCCCTCCATTTCCATTCCGAAATGGTATAGAATGGGCGTCTGCTTCTTTGCATCCACCGCCTGGTCTTGGAGAATTTTTTCGATCTGATCGATGACGCGTGACGGGGAATGCAGGGCGAAAAGGCATTCGGAAATGTAGCCGAGAATCTGTTCGACCGGAAAGTCCATGCTCAGGAGCTTCTGGTATTCATCCAATGCCTCTTTGTTCAGGCCCAGCTCCATAAAAGCGGATGCGGTATCCAGAACCTCGTCCGGGCTGCCGCTGTCTTCCCATGCGGTTTTGATGATGGAGATGTCTTCGGCGCTCAGGGCGTCGTCGTCCTGACAGCACTCGTCGATGGACGACTGGAGCTTTTCAATGGCTTCGGAAACCGTTTGATGGTTTTCCGGGCCAATGCTCGGGAAGTCCTGGAGGATCTTCTCGTACAATCCCAGGGCCTCTTCAAAGAGCCCTTGGCTGTGGTAGATTTCAGCCTCCTGGATGCGTTTTTCCAAATTCTGGGATGTGTCCATGATGCTCCGTATCCGCTGGATTCCATGTGGCCTGCCTCGAGGGTGAGCGACCATCGGATCGGCCAGGCGGAGTCTGCTGCTATTTCAGGTTCTTGGCCCCGGCGATAGCGAACCCATTCCCCTCAGCTGGCTCCGGGGGTTACTAGAAGCCATCTCAAAATTGTCTTTTCGCCCCATCTCGGTGTCGGGTCCTCGTTTCCAGTCCTCGAAATACGGCAGTATTCCTGCGGCTGAAAACTCGGATCCTCCTTGACTTTGAACGAAAATCCTAATTTTGAGATAGTTTCTAGTCCTTCGCGGCCTCGTTTTTTCGATGCAGGTGGGACAGGGCGATCTTGCAGTCCAGACGCATCCCCGCCGCCGGTGCAT
>JAJDOA010000075.1 GCA_022340405.1 Desulfobacteraceae bacterium
GCTCCGGCAGTCATGGATGCGAAAGCGGATCACTCCTACACCGACCACCATGGTCTCCTCCAAAGGCGCTGCAGCGTCCATCGAAAACCGCTACGCCACGGTGGGCTTGATCTCTTCCAGATAGAAGCACTCCAGCAGATCGCCCACTTTCACGTCGTTGAAGTTCTCGATGCCCACACCGCATTCATAGCCGCTGGCCACTTCCTTTGCGTCGTCCTTGTAGCGCTTCAAGGACTGGATCTTTCCTTCGTACTGCACGACGCCGTCCCGCAGCACCCGGACCTGGGAGCTGCGCTGCATTTTTCCGTCGGTGACATAACAGCCTGCGATGGAACCCACTTTGGGCACATGAAACACCTGACGGACTTCGGCCATGCCGAGGGTGTGCTCTTCGTAGGTGGAGGACATCATACCCACAATGGCATCCTGTACGTCCTTGATGACGTTGTAGATGATATTGTAGAAGCGTATGTCCACGTGTTCCTCTGCGGCCAGCGCCTGAACCTTGGCATTGGGCCTCACATTGAACCCGATGATGATGGCGTTGGAGACCGAGGCCAGCGTCACATCATGTTCGGTGATGGTGCCCGTCGCCGAGTGGACCACGTGGATCTTCACCTCCTCGTTGGACAGCTTCACCAGCGAATCCTTCAGGGCCTCGATGGATCCGTGCACATCGGCCTTGATGATGAGGTTGAGTTCCTTGACGTCCCCTTCCTGCATCTGTTCGAACAGGTTTTCGAGGCTGACCCGCGTGGTCTTGGCCAGCTCCTTGGAGCGCTGTTTCTGGACCCGGTGCTCGCTGACCTGCTTGGCGTCCCGTTCGTCGTTCAAGGCCACCATCTCGTCGCCCGCGGCGGGCACTCCCGAAAGACCAATGATCTCCACCGGCACGGACGGACCGGCCTCGTCCACCGCCTGCCCCTTGTCGTCGGTCATGGCGCGGATTTTCCCGTAGTGGATGCCGCAGACCACCGCGTCCTGGACCTTGAGGGTGCCTTCCTGCACCAGGACGGTGGCCACGGGGCCGCGGCCGGAGTCGAGTTTCGCCTCGATGACGCGGCCGGAGGCGAGCTTGTCCGGATTCGCCTTCAGCTCCAGCACTTCGGACTGGAGCAGGATCATCTCCATCAGCTCTTCGATGCCCGTTTTCTGCTTGGCAGAAACCGAGACGAAGATCGTGTCGCCCCCCCAGTCCTCGGGAGTGAGCCCGGCTTCGGCCAGCTGGCGCTTGACCTTGTCCGGCTCGGCGTTGTTCTTGTCGATCTTGTTGACGGCCACGATGATGGGCACTTCCGCGGCCCGGGAATGGTTGATCGCTTCCAGGGTCTGGGGCATGACGCCGTCGTCGGCGGCTACCACCAGGACCACCAGGTCGGTCACGCTGGCGCCGCGGGAACGCATGGCGGTAAAGGCCTCATGGCCGGGGGTGTCCAGAAAGGCGATGCGCCCCTTGTCGGTGTTGACGGAGTAGGCCCCGATATGTTGGGTGATGCCTCCGGCCTCCCCCTCGGTGAGACTGGATTTGCGGATCACGTCCAGAAGGGAGGTCTTGCCGTGGTCGACGTGGCCCATGATGGTCACCACCGGCGGGCGTTCCTTCAGGGTTTCCGGGGCGTCGTTGGACTCCACTTTGAGAATGGCCTCTTCTTCGAAGGAAGCCCGCTCGACCTCGTAGCCGAACTCCGCGGCGACGAGCGCCGCGGTGTCGAAATCGATGGTCTGGTTGACGGTGGCCATGACCCCCATTCCCATCAGCTTTTTGATCATGTCGCCTGCCTTGATGCCCATCCGTTTCGCCAGGTCGGAGAGCACGATGGTATCGTCGACCTTCACCCTCCGTTTGATGGCCTTGGCCGTGGTGATCGCGGTTTTCTGCATGGAGGGCGATGCCTTGCCCTTGCCCATCTTTTTTCCCTTTCGGCCTCTCGCGCCGCGGGAGTACAGGTCTTCGCCCTCTACGACAGCTTTTCTCCGGAAGGAGATTTTCTTTTTGAAAAACTTCTTTTCCTTCTCGAGTTCTTCCTGCTTTTTCCGGCTCTTTTTTCCGCGCTTGGCGGCCGTGTCGTCTTCTTGGACGGCGGCAGGCTCTCCGCGCCCCCCTTCGGTGGAGGGCTGTTCCGGCGCGACGGGGGCCGTCGGCATTTTAATGATTTTGGCCGGCGTCTCCTTTTTCCCCTTTTTCTTCGGTTTCGCCGGCGCGGGAGCCGGTTTTTCCTCTTTCTCCGCCGGCTCCGCCGGTTCGGCGGCTTTCTGCGCCTCATCCCCGGCGGAGGCCTCTTTCGACTCGACATCGGCCGGAAGTTCTTCCTCCGCTGGCTGGACCGTCTCGGCCTCTGTCGAAGCGGCTTCCGCCTCCTGTTCGGGGGCAGGGGGCTCTGCAACCTCTTCTTCGGGGGGCGCTTCGGCTTCCGCGGCGGGGGCTTCCTCCTCCTCGAGAGGTGCTTTTCGGACGACCTTCAACACCGTTGCGGGCTTTTCCTCCTTTTCCTCGGCTTCCGGAGCCGTCGCCTCGTCTGCCGTTGCTTCCACCGGCTCGGTCTCGGATGGGGCTGCCGCCTCGGCGGATTCATTGGATTCCACCTCCGCTTCCTCCTCGGCGCTTTCCTCAAACGCCGCAGCTTCCCGTTTCACCGTCTTTTTCCGTCGCCGGATGACGGTGGGTTTGACGCGCGTCTCCTCCACGACATCGACCCGTTTGCCTACCACTGCGGCCTTGACCTGTGCGACGGCTTCCTCGTCGATGGAACTCATGTGGGATGAGGCTGAAATCCCCAAGTCTGAAAGCTTTTCGAGCAGCGCCTTGTTTTTCATGTTCAGATCTCTGGCAAGCTCGTAGATCCTGATTTTCGCCATCTCATCCCCCTTCGTTCCGTCGACGGGTTCCTGTGCTCTTTCCATATCGGCTTTCACGATGCTTTCGGGCTCTCAGGCGGATCGGGTTCGGATACCGCTGGTTCGGGAGCCGGGTCGGTCCCTTCCTGCAGCGGCGGTTCCGCCGTCCTCGCAGTGCCCTCTTCGTTTTCGGTCGGCTCCGTCTGGGATTCGGCATCCCCGGCGGTTTCGCCGGCGGATTCCTCTTCCCCGGCGGTTTCGTCGGCATTTTCCGGCGGCGCTTCGTCGGGATCCGCAGGCGCCGAGGCTTCCGCCTCCGGGCTCGCTTCGCCGGTGGATTCCTCTTCCCCGGCGGTTTCGTCGGTATTTTCCGGCGACGCTTCGTCGGGATCCTCAGGCGCCGAGGCTTCCGCCTCCGGGCTCGTTTCGCCGGCAGATTCCTCTTCCCCGGCCGCTTCCTCCACGGATTCTTCGGATACCGCATTCCCTGCGGCTTCCTCTGCTTCTCTCTGCTCGGCCTCCTCGGCTTCTCTCTGCCTGGCCTCCTCTGCTTCTCTCTGCTTGGCTTCTACATAAGCGGCGGCCTCTTCCAGCAGGGTCCCGGCCTCCTCTTCACTGATGCCGCGAATCATCTGAACCAGATCGTCCACCGTGGCCTTGGTGAGTTCCTCGGCGGAGAAAAATCCTTGTTCGTACAGGGTGTCGGCCAGGCTGATGCCCACACTGGACAGGGAGACCAGGGAGTCGTAACCGCTTTTCATCTCGGCGCTGTACCGCTCTTCGCTGATCACATCCAGATGCCAGTGGGTCAGCTTGGATGCCAGGCGGACGTTTTGTCCTCTTTTCCCGATGGCGATGGACAGATATTCGTCCGGAACGATGACCTCCATGGTGCGGTTGTCTTCGTCGATGATGACCCGGGAGATTTCCGCCGGGGCCAAGGCGTTGCAGACGAACTTGGCCGGGTCGACATGCCAGGGAATGATGTCGATTTTTTCACCGCGCAGCTCCTGGACGACATTCTGGACGCGGCTGCCTTTCATCCCGACGCAGGCGCCCACCGGATCGATATCCGAGTCATTGGATGCCACCGCGATCTTGGCGCGGACACCGGGTTCGCGGGCAGCGCCCATAATGGTCACGATCCCCTCGCTGATTTCCGGGACTTCCATTTTGAACAGATGGATGAGAAAATCCGGATGGGTCCGGGAAAGAACGATCTGCGGCCCCCGGGTTTCGTAGAGAATGTCCAGAATCAGTGCCCTGACGCGGTCTCCCCGTCGGTAGCTCTCCCGGGGGACCTGTTCGCGCAGCGGGAGAATTCCCTCGGTGTGACCGAGGTTGACAATGATGTCGCCCCGATCGATGCGCTGAACGATGCCGTTGATGATTTCGCCCTTCCGGTCGATGTAGCTCGAATAGACGGCATCCCGCTCGGCATCTTTCATCTTCTGGATGATGACTTGTTTGGCCGACTGGGCAGCGATCCGTCCGAAGGTGGAGGTGTCCATTTTCGTACCGAGAAAATCGCCGACCTCGCATTCGGGGTCGAGCTTCAGGCCTTGCTCGATGCTCATCTGGAGGTCCGGTTCGGTGATTTCCGCCACGACCTCCTTGAATTGAAAGACCTCGATCTCACCGCTGTCTTCATCGTATTTGACTTCGATGTCGATCTTGCTCCCAAAGCGTTTTCTGGCGGCGGATTTGAGCGCCTCCTCGAGCGCCTTGATCAAAACGGTCCGATCGATGCCCTTGTCGCGGCTGATCTGTTCCACCACACGTTTGATGTCCGCTACGAACATGGGTTCTCTCCATGATAGTTGATAAGCTGAGCCTTTCGAACGTTGTCCAACGATATGGACACTTCGCCGTCGGGTGTCGCCACCCGGACGCCGTCTTCAAAAAGACCGAGCAGTTCCCCGGTGAAACTCCGCCGACCCCTCATCGCCCGGGCCGTGCGGACGCGTACACGGTGCGTCCGGAAACGCTCGAAATCGCCCGTTCGACCGAGCGGGCGGTTCGGTCCGGGCGAAGAAACCTCCAGGCGAAACGACGCCTCCGATTCGAGCTTGGCGTCGAGCAGATCGTCGAGCTGGCGGCTGACCGCTGCGCAGTCGTCCAGCCGCACGCCGCCCGGCTTGTCGATGGTAAGCCGAAGCGTCCGACCGCCGGGCTCGCGCTGATACTCCACGTGGATCAATTCGACGCCTTCTTCCACACAGACGGGGACGGCCAGCGACCAGACCTGTTCCAGCACGGCGGTCTCCCGGTCGGTGGGACCGGCCGGAATCAGCGGCCGGCCGGCCGTATGTACTTGTCTGGCGGTTGTCACGACGATCGTTCTTCCCCCATCACCTAAAAATAAAAAACGGGCCTCAAAGCCCGTTTTCCTTGCTTGCGCGGTTATTCAGCTGTGAAGCTTGAAACGTCTCAGTTCATGAGATTAACCGTTCGCTGAAAGTTCATCCAATCGATGCGCCTTGCCGGTGCCCAGGTACTCGCAATCGAAAATCGGGCGTCATGGAGCGGGCAACGAGACTCGAACTCGCGACACCAAGCTTGGGAAGCTTGTACTCTACCAACTGAGCTATGCCCGCTCGACACGGTGCAAGATAGTGGATTGAAAAACCATTGTCAATATTTTTATCGTGGGGCGAAACGGCTTCGAAGAAGCGGTCAGGAAAGAAGATTTCGGAGGGCGATCAGTTCGCGCCTGATCTCCTCCAGAGCTTCATCCCGGGCCGTTGGGGAGGCTGGGCGACGAAGGTGTCGGCGCGCCCCTTCAATGGTGAACTTCTTCTCGTATAGAAGGTGTTTGAGCCGCAGGATCAGCTCGATATCGCGACGGCGATACAGCCGTTGGCCGGCGGACGTGCGTTCCGGTCGCAGTTGCTTGAATTCGTTTTCCCAGAACCGCAGAACGTACGGTGCTACTCCGGTGAGAGCAGCGGCTTCGCCGACCTTGAAGTAAAGCTTGTCGGGAAGTTCGACATCGCTGGTGGATTTTTTCTCCATGGTCTGGTCCCCGGTATTTCCGTTGTTCCGGACATCGAAAAGGGGGAAGACCTCCGTCGGCTCAGAAAACAGTCCTATTCCGGCAGCGTGGCGGAAAACACGGAGAGCAGCCGATCCGTCACGTCCTTGTGCAGTCGGTTTACCGTTTCGTCTTCCAGGGTCTTTTCCGACGACCGGTATAGGATCCGGAAGGAAATGCTTTTCTTCCCCCGGGGAATGGGTTGGCCCTCGTATACATCGAACAGTCGGACGTCCTCCACCAGGGATTCCTCCATGTCCACAACGGTCCGCAGCACCGATTGGGATTCGAGGTCGCGATCGATAATCAGCGTGACGTCTCTCGATGTTGCCGGGTATTTGGGCAGCGGCCTTGCCGTCACCGTGTCCGGGGCGGACGCCAACAATCGATTCAGGTGGATTTCGAACAGAAACACCGGTTGCTTGATGTCGAAGCGACCGAGCACTTCCGGGTGGACCTCCCCCACCAGGCCCGACGGTTTGTCCTCGATCAGCAACGAAGCCGTTCGGCCCGGGCGGGTGTAATAACACTGTCGGCTTTCCATGGCGGTGAAGACGACACCGGGGATCCAAAGCCGATGCAGAAGCGACTCCGCCGTGCCCTTCGTGTCGTAGAAATCGCAGTCGGTTTCCTTTGCGCTCCATCCCGCCATGCGGCGGCGACCGGTCCAGACGCCGGCCAGGATCTCCTCCTCGTGGGCGGGGCGATCGTCCATCTCGTGGTCGAAATAAACCCTGCCGATCTCGAAAAGCCGGAGATCGCGCACCTGCCAGGCGATGTTTCGCCGAATCGTGTCCAGCAGGCCCGGTACCATGGAGGTGCGCAGAACCGCCGGGTCTTCGGAAAGGGGATTGAGCAGGCCGATCATCCTCCGGCGCGGGTCGTCGGTCGGCAGCCGAAGGATGTCACAGGACTCTCTGGAAATGAAGCTGTAGTTGATGGCCTCCGCAAACCCGAAACCGGAAAGCGCTTCACGCACGCGACGGCGCAATTCCTGTTTCCGCGAGGGAGCCCGAGCCACAGACGTCATCGGCGGGAAAGTGGCCGGAATCCGGTCGTATCCGGACAGACGGGCGATTTCCTCCATCAAGTCCTCGGGGCGGGAAACATCCACTCGGAAAGAGGGCGCCAGCACGGACAGCGACGCGTCGTCCATCCGTTCCACCCGAAAGCCGATGGATTCCAGCCGCCGGCGCATCTCGTCTTCGGACAGGTCGATCCCCAGCAGCCGGTTCGTTTCGGCGATGCTCAGGTTCAATCGCTTGGGCTGCCAGGGCCTCGGGTGCACGTCGATGAGTCCCTCCTCGATGCGGCCGCCACCCAGTTCGGCAATGAGCCTGGCCGCCCGGTTCAAGGCCTCCACCGTGCCTGCGGGATCGACCCCGCGCTCGAACCGATGGGACGCTTCCGTGCCGAGGCCGAGTTTGCGGGCGGTCCTTCGGATGCTGACCGGAGAAAAACATGCGCTTTCGATGAGTACCCGGCTCGTGCCCTCTTCGATCTCCGAATTCAAGCCGCCCATGACGCCACCGACGGCCACGGGCTTTTCACCGTCGCAGATCATCAGCATGTCCTCATCCAGGAGGCGTTCCTTCTCGTCGAGGGTGACGAACGGCTCGCCCTTTCGGGCCGTGCGAACGACGATTCTATGCCCGGCCAGATGGTCGAAATCGAATGCGTGCAGCGGCTGGCCCATCTCCATCATGACAAAATTGGTGACGTCGACGATGTTGTTGATGGGGCGCAAGCCCACCGACAGCAAGCGATCCTGTATCCAGAAGGGCGAAGGCCCCACCGTGACGCCGGTCACCAGGCGGGCCGCATACCGTGGGCAATGCTTCGGCGCGTCGATGGTGACGGAGGTCATTTGGGAGATCCGGTCCTCCCGGTCGTCGATCCCGGTATCGGGCCGGGACATTTCCGTCCCCTGTATGGCGGCCACCTCGCGGGCGATACCGACAACGCTCAAGCAGTCCGGCCGGTTCGGTGTCAGGTCGATGTCCAGCACCGTGTCGGAAAGGGCAAGGGCATCCTTCAGGGAGTCTCCGACGGAGAGTGCCGGGTCGAGCACCATGATGCCGGAGGCATCCGGTCCCAGCCCCAGCTCCATCTCGCTGCAGATCATCCCGAACGAGGCCTCGCCTCGGATGACGCCCTCGGTCAGTATTCTTCCGTCGGGCAGTTGTGTGCCGGGCAACGCCAGCGCCACCCTTTGTCCTTCCCGGACGTTGGGGGCGCCACAGATCACCTGGAAGGCCTCGCGACCGGTTTCCACCCGGCATCGCTGCAAGCGGTCCGCATTGGGGTGCGGCCCAACCTCCACCACCTTTCCGACCCGTACGGTAGTGAGGTAGGCATAACGGTCGAAGACGGATTCCACCTCGAGTCCGACCATGGTGAGGCTGTCCACCAGCGCTTCGATATCGAGCTGCAACGGGACGTATTGCTGTAGCCAGCTGACACTGATTTTCATGCTTGAAACTGTCTCAGGAACCGATCGTCGTTTTCGAAGAACTTGCGAATGTCGTCGATGCCGTATTTGAGCATCGCTATGCGTTCCACTCCCATGCCGAAGGCAAAGCCCGTGTAGACACCGGCGTCGTAGCCGACGTTCTCGTACAGTGCGGGGTGCACCATGCCGGAGCCGAGGATTTCCAGCCATCCGGTGTGGGAGCAGACGCGGCAACCCTTTCCCCGGCACATGACGCAAAGGATGTCCACTTCGGCGCTGGGTTCCGTGAAGGGAAAAAAGCTGGGCCGGAACCGCAAAGTGGTTTGCTCGTCGAACATCTCGTGAACGAAGCTGGTCAGTACCCCCTTCAGGTCGCCGAAGGAAATGTTTCGATCCACCAGGAGGCCTTCGACCTGGTGGAACATCGGGGTGTGGGTCAAATCCGAGTCACAGCGGTAGACCTTTCCCGGGGCCACCACCCGCACCGGTGGCTTCCGCTGTTCCATCACACGGATCTGCACGGGTGACGTGTGGGTGCGCAGCACCACATTGTCATCGATATAGAAGGTGTCCTGCATGTCCCTGGCCGGGTGGTCCTTGGGAATGTTCAGGGCTTCGAAATTGTAATAATCACTTTCCACTTCGGGGCCTTCCACCACTTCGAAACCCATGCGCGCAAAAATTCCGCAGATCTGTTCACTGATCGAAGTGATGGGATGAACGGACCCCACAGGCGGCTGCCTACCGGGCAGGCTGACATCGATGGCATCGGCGGACGGGCCGGCCGCTTCCAGATCCGCCAGTTTCCGCTCGAAGGCTTCCTCCAGCTGCCGCTTGACCTGGTTTCCCGATTTTCCGGCCTCGGCCCGATCCGCCTGCGGCAGCCGGGAAATGTTCCGCAAAAACCGGGTCACGAACCCCTTCCTTCCGAGGTATCGCGTGGAAAGCTCCTGCACGGCGGGTGCGTCCGGAGCCGTCTCCAACTCGCCAAGCGCATCCTGCCGGATTTTTTCGATGCTGAGGTCCATGATCTAGGCGATATTCCGGGCTGCCATGTCGACGACTTTGGAAAAAGCCGCGGGATCCGCGATGGCCAATTCGGCGAGCACTTTCCGATCCAGCTCCACGCCGGCGGTTTTCAAACCGTGCATCAACTTGCTGTAGCTGATGTCGTGGTTCCTCGCCGCTGCGTTGATGCGGGTGATCCACAGGCGGCGAAAATCCCTCTTCCGGGCCTTGCGATCCCGATAGGCGTACATCAACGCCTTGTCCACGGAATCCGCAGCCGTGCGGAACAGCTTGCTGCGGCCGCCGCGAAATCCGCGGGCCAGTTTCAATACCTTTTTGCGTCTTTTTCTAGCTTTGAATCCTCTTTTCACGCGCATGGTGATTCTCCTTACGATGAATGACAAGCGGACGCTGCTCCCGACCGGGGAGGAAGCGCCCGTCCAACGATCTCCGGGGCGTGCCGCGGATCGACAGGGTCAACCGTTGGGAAGCAGCAGTTTGACTTCCTTGAGGTTGGTTCCATCGACGATCTGGCTTTTCCGCAGGGATCGCTTGCGTTTGCGGGTTTTCTTGGTCAGGATGTGGCTGTGATGGGACTTGAAAAAAACGAATTTTCCGGTAGCGGTCCGCTTGAAACGCTTGGCGGCGGCTCGATTCGTCTTAATTTTCGGCATATCGAAATCTCCTTTTTCAAATACAGGTGGCGCGGATGGCGTACTCCATCGCCCCGCGCCACTTGATAAAAAGTGCAGTAGACGGTCGCTTTTCGGATAGCAGGATTTACGGAAATAGAAGACCGAGATCGGCCGCGGCAGTTATCGGCAGGTGTGGACGCTTTCCACTATTCCACTAGCTTGCCTTGGGTGCCAGAAACATGACCATGGTCCGCCCCTCGAATTTCGGGGCCTTTTCCACCATCGCCACGTCGGAAAGCTCTTCGGCGATTCGCTGGAGCAAAACACGGGCCTGATCGGTCAGCGTGATTTCCCGTCCCCGGAAGATCATGGTCACTTTGACCTTGTCGTTGTTTCCGATGAACTTCCGAATGTGCCCCATCTTGGTCTGCAGATCGTGATCACCGGTCTTGGGGCGAACCTTGATTTCCTTGACCTGCGTGATGCTTTGCTTCTTTTTGGCTTCCTGCCGCTTTTTGTCCTGTTCGTACTTGTAGCGGCCGTAGTCCATGATCTTGCAGACCGGTGGATTGGCATTGGGAGAAACCTCCACCAGGTCGAGGCCGAATTCATTGGCCGTTGCAAGGGCTTTGTAAGTTGGTACGATGCCGATTTGATTCCCGTCCGGATCGATGACCCTGACTTCCCTGGCCCGGATGTTTCGGTTGATCTTGACGGTTTCCGGCTTCTTCTGCCTATTGAATTTTCGTGGAACTGCTATGCCGAAACCTCCTGCTTTCCATAATGTTGGACGTTCTCAGGGACCACCCTTCCGGATTCCCCAATGGCGGAGCCGGAGGGGCGGGCAGCCCGTTCCCACGCTACGAGACAGGTGATTAACCGACAAGAGCAAGAAATGCAAGAAAAAAATATTCCCGAAAAGACTTCCATCCGCCTGTTTTTCGGCTGCGGTAAATCAGCCGAAAAAAACACGGCCGCCGTGTCGGCGGAAAAGGCCAAAAAGAGCTCCCGGCAATGGTTTGAAGACCCCCCGCCGCCCCGGATTTCCGCTTCGCTCCAACCAGCAGCGGGGAATGCACTCGCTGTTGCCGGTTCAAGGCTGCTGGAGCGTGTATTGGGCCAGAAGGCTGTCCCGCCAGTAGGCATTGTCCGGATTTCGGAAGAAGGTCTTGAACAGGGCAAGACTCTCCTTGCGCAGTACACGGTCCACGATGGAAATTCTGCAATCCCGGTACAAAGGGGGCAGGGTGGAAAGGTCGCAGGATGTCCCGCCGCCCATGACATCCTCGTAGGCGTATACGATACATCCGACGCCGTGGAGCAAGAGCGCTCCGAAGCACATCAGGCACGGTTCCATGGTACAGTATGCGGTGAGCCGGCCGCCTGCAGCCATCGCCGTGCCCGGCTCCAGATTTCGCAGGGCAACCATTTCCGCATGATCGATTTCGTTGGGTCGGGACCCGGCCGAACCGGTTCTGGTCCCGGAAGCCACGACATCGCCGTCGGCGACGAGGATGCAGCCGACCGGAAACTCGCCTTGTTCCAGGGCCGCGGCTGCCCGGTTCAGCGCATCCTGCATGAAGCGTTCGTGGTTCATTCCCGCTCTTCTCCCGAAAGGCGGCAGATCGTGTCGTCGCAGGGACAGCTATCGTCCACTTCGTAGGCGTATACGATGCGGGATTCCCGCTCAGCTCTTTCCGCTGATATTTTCGGAAAATCGAAATGACGCAGGAGCGCCTCCAGGTCGCTTCGGGTCGGGATGGCGTTCAGTCCGGATCCCAGGATACGGCCGTCGGTGCCGGAAAGGATGTCGGCATCTCGTCCATTGGTGACCACCACGACGGGCACCGTATGGGGCGCCGCCAGCCGGGCGAGTGCCAACGTCGGGCGGTGGCGGGTCACCAGAGAGCCGGGGCCGTAACGGATCAGCATGCCGGCGACCCCCCCGACCCGGATCAGAAAGTCCACCGGCACGCGTGCACGGCGTTCGCCCGCCTGTACGGTCACCGGAAACCGAGCAGTGATGTCTTGGCCTTCATACCCCTTGTCGCCCAGCAGCAGTTTCGCCACCCGCTGGCGGTGTCGTTCGTCGAGGGTGTCGTCCAGGGTTTCACCGGTGATCACGTCGGTGAGTGTTCCCAAAATCAGATGATGGGCTGCCATGGCCTTTTCCTGCCGTCTCCGCGTCTTCTGGAAATTGGGGCTTTACAGATTCCGGGGGTTTTGAAATAAATACTGTTTGTTGCGGACCCATGAATCGGAACGGAACCATGAATTGTATACCGCATCGGCAGCAGACAGGCAAACCCCAACCCGTCGACGCCGCGCTTTCCATACGCGAGGAATTTGAAAAGCGCGAAAAGGGTTTTATGTCCCCTTTCGGCTGCTTGAGCTCCGAATCCAAGGGACGGAGGCATCCGGAAGAGCCCTGTCCGATTCGAACCGCTTTCCAGAGGGACCGGGATCGAATCGTCTACTCCAACGCCTTCAAACGGATGAAATACAAAACGCAGGTATTTCTTTCCCCGTTGGGAGACCACTACCGGACCCGATTGACCCACACTCTCGAAGTGGCGGAGATGGCCCGCACCATCGCGCGGGCCATGCGCATGAATGAAGATCTGGCCGAAGCCATTGCACTGGCTCACGATCTGGGCCATCCGCCCTTCGGCCACAGCGGTGAGACCGCGTTGCGGGAAATCTACTCCGGGGATTTTTCCCACCACCGGCAGAGTCTACGGGTGGTGGATGTGCTGGAAAGAAACGGAAGGGGGCTCAACCTTTCCTATGAAGTGCGGGACGGCATTCTCAAACACTCCAAGGGATACGGCAACATCATCCCCGAAACGCCCGGTGAGCGCGCCTGCACGATCGAAGGGCAGATCGTGCGCATCGCCGACATCATGGCCTATCTCAACCACGATCTGGACGATGCGATCCGCAGCGGTGTCGTGGTCGAAGAGCAGGTCCCCAAGCGGTGCGTGCAGGTGCTGGGCAAAACCCATTCGGAGCGGGCCACCACGATGATCCGTGATCTGATCTACACCAGTGGTCCCGAAGAGGGGCGGTTTTTTCTGAACATCAGCCAAGAAGTGGAGGCGGCCATGACCGAACTGCGCCGATTTCTCTACGACAACGTCTACCGGTCTCCCCGGGTGGAGGGGGAGTTCGTCAAGGCCAAAAAAATCCTTTCCGAGCTGTACACCTATTTTATGGAAAACGATAAGATTCTGCACCAGGAACTGGAGGCCAAGGAGATCGCGGCCAGCGAAAGCCATAGAGAGTCGAGGGAGCGCGTGGTCTGCGATCTCATCGCCAGCATGACCGACCGCTACGTCCTGGATCGCTATGCCCAAATCTTTTTCCCGACCCCGCGAATTTGAGCATGACCGCTACCCCTCCTACGGCGGCAGCCTGCGGCCGGCCCTACCTCGATGCACTGGAGGCACTGTTTGCGGACATGGACGATGCGTACCGCTGCGCCGCGAGCCATTACGGCTTTCACTGCGAGGGCTGTGAGGACAATTGCTGCCGGACCCGGTTTCACCATCACACCTGCCTGGAGGTGTTGTACCTTCGCGAAGGCTTTTCCCATCTTTCGTCCGGCGACCGCAGCGCCGTGGAACGGGATGCCGGGGTTTATTCGGCGGATGCAGCACAACGGCCCGCGAAAGGCCGCGGCCGGATGTGCCCCCTCAACCGTGATCAGCGATGCATCCTGTACAACCACCGGCCCATGATCTGCCGGCTGCACGGCATACCCCACGAACTGCACCGGCCCGGAAGACCCCCCGCCCGGGGCCCGGGATGCGAAGCCTTCGACCGGCATTGTGGACATCTGCCCTATCGATCCTTCGACCGAACCCCCTTTTACACCCGGATGGCCGAACTGGAGCGGCGGATGCGGCAGGCCATCGGGTTTTCGGATCGAGTTCACCTGACCGTGGCCGACATCATCCTGCTGCCATGAAGCGAATCGATATTCGTGATGTAGACCACCTGCCGGGTCGTCGGATCCGGCCTTCGGACCGATTTCGATTCCGCTGCCATCCGGGCGTGAAATGTTTCAACCGCTGCTGCCGGAACCTGAACCTGTTCCTGTACCCCTACGACGTGGTCCGGTTGAAGAACCGCTTGGGGCTTTCCTCCGACGCCTTTCTCGACCGTCACGTCGACGTGGTGCTGAGGGAAGGGGCGCATTTTCCCGAAGTGCTGCTCCGCATGGCCGACAACCGGGAGCGCACCTGCCCGTTTCTCACCGACGAGGGCTGCAGCGTGTATCCGGACCGGCCCGACACCTGCCGCGGCTTTCCCGTGGAGCGCGGGCTTGCCTACGATGCCGCCCAACGCAGAAACCGCCTCGTCTACTTTTTCCGCCCACCCGATTTCTGCCTCGGGCAGCACGAAGACACCGAGTGGGACCTGGCCGGATGGGAAAAGGACCAGGAGGCCGGGGACTACCATCGCATGACGGTCCGATGGGCGGAGATCCGACAGTTGCTGGAGGAAAACCCCTGGGGAGCGGAGGGACCGGAGGGCCGGCGGGCGAAAATGACCTTCATGGCCGCCTACAATGTCGACCGGTTTCGGCAATTCGTGTTCGAAAGCAGTTTCCTCAAGCGTTACGCGGTCAAAAAGAAGATCCGGCAGCAGATCCGCCGCAGCGACACCGAACTGCTCAAGTTCGGTTTCGAGTGGATCCGCCTTTTCCTGTGGGGACTGCCGGCCTCCTGCATCCGCCCGCGGTGAAGGGAAACGGCTTTTTTGCCCCATAAATTTTCAATTCTATAGCGATTGTCAGAATTCTGTTCCGTTTCCAGCATGCTTTTCGCTTGAACCGTAGGGGAGGGGTTTATCCCCTCCCGCTGATGGGATCACCTACCCCGAACGGGCGGGGATCAACCCCGCCCCTACGAAAAGCAA
>JAJDOA010000076.1 GCA_022340405.1 Desulfobacteraceae bacterium
TAATTTCGAGATAACTTCATGGTACCGGGGGCGGAAACCCTTGCCTCTGTTCATCCAGCCGCCTTGCAACCCGCCTGCCCCGTCTTATGTTTTCCCTGAACCCGAATCCCAACAGACGAACCCATGCCCGATATCATCAAAGTAACAAACCTCGTCAAACGGTTCAACGGCTTCACCGCCGTTGACGGCATCTCCTTTTCCATGCCCAAGGGGAATTTCTACGGGCTTCTCGGTCCCAACGGTGCCGGCAAGACCACGACCATTCGCATGCTGTATGGGTTTTCCCCCCCCACTGAGGGAGAGCTGCGGATTTTCGGTATGGACATCGCCACCGAGTGGCGAAAAATCAAAACCAAGATGGGTATCTGCCATCAGGAGAACACGCTGGATCCAGACCTCACCGTGGAGCAGAACCTGCACATCTACGCGGGGTATTTTGCTGTTCCCGGGAAGAAGGCACGTGAACGGACCGACGAGCTGCTTGCATTCTTCGCGCTCGATCATCGTCGGCATGCAAAGGTGAGAGAATTGTCCGGCGGTATGGCCCGTCGGCTGATTTTGGCCCGTGCACTGATCAACCAGCCAGACCTGCTGATTCTCGACGAGCCCACCACCGGACTGGATCCGCAGAGCCGGCATCAGGTGTGGGAAAAGCTGGAGGAACTCAAGAAAACCGGCCTCTCCGTTCTGATCACCACCCATTACATGGAGGAGGCCGAGCGCCTTTGCGACCGCCTGGTGATCATCGACCACGGGCGGATCCTCGTGGAGGGCGACCCGAAAACGTTGAAATGCGAGCACGCGGGGGACCGGATTGTCGAAATTGTGGGACCGGACCCGGAGCTGCGCAGCTTCGTATCGGAGCGGCGCATCGAGAACGACGACCTGGGCACCCGCATGCTCCTCTACCTCCGGGACGGCAACGAGGTCGAGGACACGATCCGGGAGCGGTTCTGCATGGACCGGTGCGTGTACCGCGGCAGCACGCTGGAGGACGTATTCCTCCGTCTGACCGGAAGGGAGTTGAGAGAATGACCATCGACGCCGGCGCCATATCCTGGCGATTCTTTCGGGTGTGGAAGCGCAATCTGGTGACCTATCAGCGCATCTGGAAGGTCAATTTCATCACGCCCCTCCTGGAGCCCCTGTTCTACGTAACGGCGTTCGGCCTGGGTTTTGCCGGCCTGATCGGCGACGTTGTCTACGGCGGCACCCACATGAGCTATGTCCGGTACATCGCTCCGGCACTGCTGGCCGCCGCCGTGATGAACAACGCCTTTTTCGAAACCACCTACACCTCATTCGTTCGCATGTACTATCAGAACACTTTCGACGGCATCCTGGCCACACCGATATCCCTTGAGGAGGTAATCGTCGCCGAGATCGTCTGGGCCGCCACCAAGGCCACGGGCGCCGCCGTGGTGATGCTGACGGTGCTGGGGCTTTTCGGGCTTGTCACATTCCCTGGCGCTCTGATGGTCGTCCCCCTGGCCTTTTTCGGAGGATTGGCGTTCGCATCGGTGGGCATGTTTTTCACGGGCATCATCCCCACCATCGACATGTTCAACCTGCCGGTGTTTCTCTTTATCACGCCGATGTTCCTGTTCAGCGGCACCTTCTTTCCGGTAAGCAACCTGCCCGCCTGGGCACGGCCCCTGGCCCTGGCCTTCCCCCTTCACCACTTGGTGGAATTGTTTCGACGCTTTTGCGTGGGCACCCACGAAACCGCAACCTGGATCAGCCTGACCTACCTGTCCGTGTTTCTCGTGGCGTTCGTCCTGCTGGCATTGATGTCCATGAAACGGCGCCTGATCCAATAGGTGCAATATGAGGAAAATCGTCATGGAGGATCGCATCGCTGACATCGTCGATCGTCTGGAAAGCAATCGGGAATCGATACGATCGTTTTTCCAGCCGTTGTCGGAAAAAGAACAAGGGGTCCGAGTATACGAGGAAAAGCCGGGATGGACGGTGCGGCAGGTTCTGGCCCACTTGGTCACCATTGAGGGCTCCATGCACACCCTGTTCGACAACATCCTTGGCGGGGGGGCGGGATTCACCGCGGACGACTTCGATGTGGACCGGTTCAACCGCAGCCAGCCGCAAAAACTGGACCACCTGGCATTGGAGGAAGTTCTCGACCGATTTGCCTCGGTTCGTGCCAAAACCATCTCGATGGTGGCGGAGATGGACGAAACCGACCTGAACCGCAAAGGGAACCATCCCTGGCATGGTTTGGACAAATTGGAGCGCTTCGTCCGATGGGCTTACGAGCATGCGGGCATGCATCTGAAGGACGCCAAACAGGCACTGGCAAGACAGGAGGGCAAATGAGTCCGGACCCACAGGATCCAAAACGCCCGCTCGCGGAAGGGATGATTCCGGCGCCTGTCAAGCCTGCAGTGACCTACGCGGACTTCTCCCGGCTCGACATCCGTGTCGGGACGATTCAACGCGTGGAAGAGGTGCCGAAGTCGAACAAGCTGGTTCGCCTGATCGTCGATTTCGGTGACCATCGGCGAACCATTCTCGCCGGTATCAAAAAGGAGCGCGAAAGCCCGGAGGAAATCGCCGGATGCCAGGCACTCTTTGTCGTCAACATCGAGCCGAGAAAGATGATGGGAGAGATGTCCGAGGGCATGCTTTTCGATTTGGGCTATGCCGACGGCATTACGCCGGTTCTGGCCGTTCCGGAAAAAAGGGTGCCCGACGGCACCCGCGCCGGATGATCGACTGCAGGATCCGCCCATTCGCTACGATCCCGGGCAGCGCTCCCTGCACTCACGGATGACCTCTACACACCCGGTATAGGTGCGCTTTTGGCACTCGAGGAATTCACGTTCGCAGCGGCTCAGGCATTCCTTTCGGTTGTGATCTTTTTTCTCGCTCATGAAAACCCTCCCCTGCTTACACGACCAACGTCCTCGGTCGGTTCGGTTTGCATTCGTGAAAAACAACAACATTGAAGACTCCCTGCCGCAAGCGACGGGGAATGTTCTGCCTGGCGGCAGTGCTGCGCAGCCCGGTAAGGAATTCTACCCATTTAGCTTCGCTCGCTACTGCCGGTTCAAGAAGCGATCTCAAAATTAGGATTTTCGTTCAAGGTCAAGGGGATCCGAGTTTCCAGCCGCAGGAATACTGCTGTATTTCGAGGACTGGAAACGAGGACCCGACGCCGAGATGGGGCGAAAAGACAATTTTGAGATAGATTCTATAGCGATTGTCAGAATTCTGTTCCGTTTCCAGCATGCTTTTCGCTTGAACCGTAGGGGAGGGGTTTATCCCCTCCCGCTGATGGGATCACCTACCCCGAACGGGCGGGGATCAACCCCGCCCCTACGAAAAGCAA
>JAJDOA010000078.1 GCA_022340405.1 Desulfobacteraceae bacterium
TTGACGAGAAGGTCTTTGAGCAGAGTCTCCGGCAGCCGAGCCGCCAGCAGTGCCGAAAGCGCCCGAATGCCGCTCTCGATCCATTCCATGGGATAAGCGCCCACGGTAAAGGTGAGCTGAAACATGGCCCAAATGAAAAAAATGAAGATCGGAAATCCTACAAATCGGTTGGTGAGAACCAGGTCGACGTTCCGGGACATGTCCCTCCAGCTGCGGTGGGTGGTGGTGACGGTTTCCCGGATGATCCCCGAAATGAACCCGTAGCGCTCGTCGGTCATGACAATTTCCGGATCGTCGTTGAACCGGCTTTGAAGCATCTGTCGAAGGGAGCGGACACGCGCCTGTAGGCTGTCCCGGGCCCGGCCGGCCCTCTGAAGGACCCGCTCGGTGACGACAGCATCTTTTTCCAACAGTTTGATGGCCGTCCAGCGGGGATCGTAGGAGATGGCTTCCCCCATTTCCCGGTGCAGCTCCTTTTGAAGCTCGGCAATGGATGCTTCGATGTCCTTGCTGTACTTGACTCTGCGGGAAGGCTGCGGCGGATCACCGGAGCCGGCCAATGCAACCGCCTTCTCCAACAGGGCTTCGGTTCCCTCGTTCCGATTGCCCACCGTAAACACCACAGGGACATTGAGCAGTTCGGAAAGCTTTTCCGCATCGATGATGAGGCCTCTCGTACGGGCCACGTCGGCCATGTTCAACGCGTACAAAACCTTGCAGTCCAGCTCCCGTATCTGCGTCGCCAGATAGAGGCTCCGTTCCAGGTTGGAGGCGTCGATGATGTCGATCACAACGTCCGGCGTCTCTTCCAGAAGGAAGTCCCGGGCAACGATCTCCTCGATGGAAAAGGGAGTGAGGCTGTAAGTGCCGGGAAGATCGATAATGGTCAGATCGTGTCCGAACTTCCGCACGTGGCCTTCTTTTTTTTCGACGGTCACACCCGGCCAGTTGCCGACCTTTTGCCGTGTTCCGGTGATGTTGTTGAACAGGGTGGTCTTGCCGGAATTGGGATTGCCGGCCAGGGCGATGGTGATGGAGCCGCGGGTTTTGCTGTTGTCAGGAGACATGATCGACCTGAATGTGGGCCGCCTCTTCAACTCGAAGCGACACGTGATATCCCTTTACGATGAGCTCCAAAGGATCCCGCAGAGGAGCATATTTTTCAACAAAGACGGAAGTGCCCTTGACCAGCCCCATTTCCAGCAGGCGCCTTCTGAGGGATCCGTTGCCGCCCACACGGAAAATGACACCTTTCTGGCCTTCCCGCATTTCACTCATCGGCATCGAGCCTCCCCCTGCGACCACCTCTTGCGCAGCCGGCGGGGCCGCTTCGGTCTGCGTCGTGCGGGAGACCTGGATTTTCTCCGCAAGCCCCTTCCCCAGGACATAGCGCTTGTCACCGGCGGCTACCACGACCTGCCCCTGGCTGAGGTTCGATATGACCTCCAGGACATCCCCGGGGCGAAGCCCCATGCTCATCAGGCGGATTCGGGAGCCGGTGCCTCCGATGAACGAGGAAAGGGTCAGCGATTCCCCCTGCCGCGCCATGGACAGGGGGATCCGGTCGATCCGCTCCTGCATGCACCCGTTGCAGATGCCGTAGATCTCCATCCGATGCTGCAACATGTGAAATCCGTGGCCGTCGGCAATGCCTTTCTGCAATGTCTCCAGGGCTTGGTTGTGGAACTCGGAAATTTTCCCGCACTTGGTGCAGATCATGTGGTCATGATGCTGTCCAAGATGTCGATGTTCATAGCGCATCTTCCCGTTTTCAAAACGGTTTTTCCGAGCGAAACCGAACTGGCACATCAACTCCAGCGTCTCTGCGACAAACGCTGCATCGAAGTGGTCCCCTTGGTCTCGCAGAAGGCGGGAAATCTCGTCCACGGTCAGGTGGCCTTCGTTGGCGAGAAACACCTCCAGAACCCGAAACCGGTCTTCGAACCGATCGATGTTCTCTTGTCGAAAGAGAATTTGAAACTGTTCTTTTTCCTGAAGGTGAAGCTGCTTCATCAATGCAATCCGTACAGAAGGAAAATCAAGGTAGTACGTGCCTCGACCTCTGTCAATTCGACCCGGATTCCGCCCCAGCGTCCGGCATCACCGGAAGATTAGGACAGGGATACGGAAAAGAGGACCATCATCCATCCGGCCCGGGGATCTCGACGGTGGTGCAGGATCCGCCGGAACAATTCCGGGTCCGGGTGCTTGCGCCCCCGCCCCCACCGGATCCGGACATCACATGGCGGGTACAGCTCATGATCCTTTCGATTTCCTCGGCACCGCACTTTGAACACTTCATCTCCACCGCCCGATCATTTGTCATGACGAGGATCTCGAAGCATTCGTTGCATTGTAAGCATTTGAATTCATAGATGGGCATGGAAAGAGCCTTTCCTTGATGTTGTCAATCCTCCCCTCGGTCCCGGTTGCCGGGATTTCCGCTACGATTGGGGCAAGCGGCGGGGAATGCGCTCACTACTGCCGGTTCAAAATACTAAAACACCTATAAATAAGTATTAAAATTAATCATTTCCGCCAAATTTTGTCAACAAGGCGGTTTCGGGCCCATCCTCGGCCGCCTTGTCGTCCATTCCCCCTGCTGTGGGCAGGCGCAGAACGAATTCGGCTCCCTCCCCGTCCACACTTGCAAGCTCCAGGCTGCCTCCGTGCTTCCGCGCCAGCTCGAGGCTGATGTAAAGGCCCAATCCGGTGCCTTCGCCTGCCGGCTTGGTGGTGAAAAAAGGAGCAAAGATATCGCTGCGGATGGCATCGGGCACACCGCATCCAAAATCCCGACACGAAAAAACGACCTCTCTTGCACAGCGGTCGAAGATCGTGGAGAGCACCATTTTCCCCGACTTCGGCCGGGACGCCTGGATCGCGTTTCGGATCAGGTTGAGAACCACTTGGCCTACCTGTGCGAAATTGCCCTCCATCTCGGGAAGTGCCGGATCGAAAACTTCAACGACCCGGATGCCCCGTTGCCGGATCTCGTTTTGCAGAATGCGGAGTGCGTCCCGGACCACAGCCGTCAGGTCTACGGCCTCTGTATATTCCTGGTTTTGACGGGACAGACCCAGCAGGCTGGAGACGATGTTTTTGGCCCGTTTCAACTGTTCGGAGATGATGAGCAGATCTTCTGCAATGGCTTCGATCCTTCGACCTGCCAGGGGTGCCTCCTCGAGCTCCTCCCGAACGGATTGGGTAAGGCTCAGTGATGCGGCCAGCGGGTTGTTCAGTTCGTGCGCCGTCCCGGCCACTAGCTGACCGATGGCGGCAAGACGCTCGGACTGCACGAGTCGACGCTGGCTCTTTTCCTTCTCCAACAAGGCCATTTCCAGTTCCCTGGTCCGTTCGGCAACGCGGTGCTCGAGCTCTTCGGTGAGTTGGGCGAGCTCGTGGTGAACCCGGGAGTGCTCTACGGCGACAGCCGCCTGGTTGACCAGCGTTTCCAGCATTTCGAGATCTTCAGGGGTGTAGGGCACACCGGATCGTTTTTCCCCCATGAGAAACAGCCCGTGAAGGCCTCGGTCCACTGCAAGGGGCAGGACCGCTTCCACCTCCAGACCTCGCATCGCGCGTAGAAAATCCGAATCGCTCCTTTGCCCACCGGCGTCGAGTCCGCCACGGCGCAGCAAAGGCGGGAGTCCCCTTCGCCATCTCTCCATCAGGGTGGCGGGATCGCACCGGCGCAGCGAGTCGTCACCGGCAGGCATGGGGGATCCGGCCGTACCGGGCTCACGGTTTGCAGCAGGTGCAGCGCCGTCTGATAAAACCAGCCGACAAAACACCGGCTGCAGTGCCGCGCTGACGCTCTCGGTCAGCAGCTTCTCGATTTGGTTCAAATCACGCATGGCCGCGATCTTTCGGCTGGCACGATGCAGGATCCGCCGATACCGAGCTCGCTTCCGGTCCAGCATCCGGTCGATGGTTTCCTGGATCCGGTCTTTCATGGGAACGAAGACCAGGGCAACGAGCAGAAAAAAGATCGCGATGGTCGCCGGATCGCCGACGGCGGGCCGGAAGGTGAAAAAAACGCTTCCCGCCACGGCCACCACCAGGGCATAGCCGACCGACAGCGCGGCGGTAAGCGATGCATAGGTCAACCCCTTCCGCAACAGGACACCCATGTCCAACAGATCGTATCGAAAAAACCCCACGTACAAAATGGAAAGGGGCAGAAAACTGAAGCACCCGGGTGGATAGATCGACAGACCCAGACTCGGGAGCACGTTACAAGCGTTGAGAAGGCCCATCGACGCAAAACCCGTGAGAACCAGCCACAGTCTACGCCGAGTCACACCGGAGCTTTCTGCCCTCAGGGCGGTCATCAGGAGAAGCACGGCATAGAGAGTGGCCGCCAGCGCAGCCGCACCGAACAGCGGATAGAGGGGCCCTCCCTGGGCATACCACCCGAAAGCGTGGCGGTGCATTCCGGAAAGGTAAAGCGGTGTGGGAACGAAGGCCATCAATATCAGGGAAAAGGCGTAGGCAGCGGGGACGAGTGGAAAGGCGGGCCGGATATCGAGGTACTCGTGGAAGAAGTGAAGGTATAGGGCTGGAAGGTACACCAGAAAAACATGGTCGATCCGGCTGATCCAAAAAGCGGTGGACGCCGAAGAAAGATGGAAAGCGGCCAGAATGTCCGCGTATAGGAAAACGCCGAGAATGCAGATACCGGCAAACAGTCGATGGACCCGGGTGCGAAGGCCCCGACGCATGGTCAGAACGGCAAGCCCGAGAAAGGAAACCAAGGAAAGCAGTGGAGGAATTGTGTAAGAGGGGTTCATGGCCGATCACCGGTCTTTGTCGATCAACTCCCTTGCGTGCTCCATTACGGCGGAAGTGATGGTTTCGCCGCCGAGCATTCGGGCGATCTCCCGGATTCTTTCCGCGCGGTCGACGGATTGGATGGTGGCGCGGGTCCTGCCAGACCGGGTTTCCTTGATGACCCGGAAATGGTGATCGCCGAAGCGGGCGATTTGCGGCAGATGGGTGATGCAGACGACCTGGTGGTGGTCGGAAAGGTCCGCCAGTTTCCGGCCCACCACCTCGGCGACCTCTCCGCCGATTCCCGCGTCCACCTCGTCGAAAATGACGGTGGACAGTGCGTCCGTGTCGGCGAGAATCGCTTTGAGGGCAAGAACCAGCCGGGACAGCTCCCCTCCGGAGGCGATGGCGTTGAGCGGTTTCAACGGTTCTCCGGGATTGGGGGCGATCCGAAAGGATGCGCGATCCATGCCGGTGGCGTCCACTGCAGCCCCTTCCAACTGGAGGGTCGCTCCCGCACGATCGCCGGGAGGTGTGGGCGTAAGCGCGATGTGAAACTCCGTGGCCTCCATCCGGAGCGAGCGCAGCTCCTTTTCCACTTCAGTGGATAGCCGAATGGCGGCATTGCTCCGTTGCCGCGACAGGGCCTCGGCGCGGGCGCCCAACTGTTCCCGAAGAGAAGCCAGTTGCCGGTCCAAATCCGCAATCTGATCCCCGAGACGCTGTAGGTCGGAAAGCTCGCCTTCGATTTGCACAAGCCGCTCCAGGATGGATTCCACGGTGTCACCATACTTGCGCTTGAGTCGGTGGAGTCGATCCAGCCGTTCCTCCACCGCCTCCAGCCGGTTTCCGTCCAAATCGAGTCGGGTCAAATAGTCGCGAAGCTGTTCGGCCATGTCTTCGATCTGGATGCCGATTTGACCGGCCGATTCCGCCCACTCCCCCAGTGGAGGATCCACAGTGGCGGCTTTTTGCAGCCGCTTTTCAACCTCTCCGAGCCTGTCCACCAGGGCGCCCCGGGAAGCATACAGCTCTTCGACGCAGTCGTGAACGGTCCGATACAGGGTTTCGGCATTGCGGAGTCTTTGTCTCTCGGCTTCCAGCGAGAGATCTTCGCCGGGTTGGAGATCGGCGGCGGCAATTTCGTCCCGCTGAAAGGAAAGAAGCTCGCGGCTCCGCTCCTGCTCGGCGGCCTTACGTTCCAGATCCTGCCGCTCCTTCATCAGCGGCACAATGCGATGATAGAGTGCAGACACCTCTTCGCGCAGGGGAACCAGACCGGCGTACCGGTCCAGCACCAAGAGGTGTTCTTCCTCCCTGAGCAGCCGCTGGTGGGCGTGTTGGCCGGAGATGCTGGCCAGCGTTCCGGCGATCTCCGACAGCATCTGCATGGTGGCCAGACGGCCGTTGATGTAGACCCGATTCTGATTTTTGGCCGAAATGACCCTCCGGATCACCAGTTCCTCATCCGGATCGAAGTCGTTTTCCCGCATCCTGTCAGCCGCTGTTGAATCGGCGCCAATCGTGAAAAGCGCTTCCAGCTCCGCGGACTCGGCACCGGTCCGTACAAGCTTGGAGGCGGCCCGGCCTCCCAGCAGGAGATGAACGGCGTTGATGATCACCGATTTGCCGGTGCCGGTTTCGCCGCTGAAGATGGTCAATCCCTCATCCAACCGGATGCGAAGATCTTCGATGATGGCAAAATTGCGGATGGCCAGTTCCCGGAGCATCGGCGAAACCGTCCCTTAGAAGGATTTTCGAGCCCGGGCAATGTCGTCCACATCACCCATGACGATCAGCGTCGTGCCGGCGGCCAATCGCTGCGTCGCCGATGGATTGAACTCGATTTCTCCTTTTTGATGGCGGGCACCCAGAACCAGAAGCCCGAATTTGTCTTTCAATCCGGCCTCTATGAGGGTTTTGTCCACTGCGGGGGAGTTCTCCGATACGAGGATTTGATGAATTCGCAGATTTCCCTGCTTGCTGCGCAGCATGCTGTCCAGAAAATCCACAACGGTCGGACGGATCATCTCGGAGGCCATGCGCAACGCTCCGATGTTGTTCGGGGAGACGACGCTGTCGGCGCCGGCTTTCTTCAGCTTGGCCTCCAACTTCGCGTCCGTCATTTTGCTGATGATGCGAATGCGTTTGTTGAGCATGCGTGCGGTCATCGTAACGTAGAGGTTG
This sequence comes from Desulfobacteraceae bacterium, assembly GCA_022340405.1. Lineage (GTDB taxonomy): Bacteria > Desulfobacterota > Desulfobacteria > Desulfobacterales > JAJDOA01 > JAJDOA01. The sequence continues at coordinate 6,961 of JAJDOA010000078.1, forward strand.
TCCTTGTCCTCGGGGAGACCGATGAGGATCCCCGCCGCCCGTTCGATACCGGCGGCCACCAGATTCCGGTCCTCGGTGGCGTCGCCCTCCACGAACAAAAGCTCCGGGATTTCGGCGCAGCTGGCCAGGATCTCTTCGTCCCTTTCGACGAGAACCACGGCTTCACGGTTTTTCATCAACTCGACGAGCAACGGTTTGCCGGTGGTGCCGCCGCCACATACGATGAAGTGGTTGGTGAGTTTTTCGATTTTTTTGCTCATCTTGTTTTTCCTCAAAATACCGGAGAGCTCGCCTTCGATGAGCAGCGCCGTGAGCGTGCTCAGCCCGTACAGGCCGATGCCCATGCCGAAGGTGATCACAACCATCGTGAAAATTTCTGCGGGGACGTTGCCCGTTATGGGGATGACCTCTCCGAACCCCACACTGGTAATGGAAATCACGGTCATGTACATACAGTCCATGAAAGACTGCTGGGCGCCGAAAAGCAGATAGAAACCCAGGCTGCCGCCGAGAACGACGAGCATAATCGCAAGAACGACGAGGAGGAGTCTACTCTTGATGTTCATCGTGGGTGGACCTTGGTGGCTTTGAACAACGGCTTGTCGATCGAACGGGCGGCCAGCATTGGCCGGTGATTGTAGCCTACCCCGCAGGCAGTGACAACGGTTTTCCTTTTTTACCCGGGCCCGGAGGACGGTATTCCCGCTGGAATTGGATGGATGTCGAGATGGACGGCGGGGAAAATGCCTTTACAAAGATGGTGGGCTGTTTTATAAATTTTTTCCTTATAAAATCATTAGATACGTTTCCACCGGGTACGTTTTTCCGCCCTTGTAACGGGCGCAATCGGAAAGAAGCGGCATGCAAAGCACGCAAACCCTTGTTCTCGCCACTCGAAACAAAGGGAAAATAAAGGAGATTCGGGATCTTCTGAAAGACTATCCCGTCACCATCCGAGATTTGTCGGATTTTGGTCCGATTCCAGAGGTGGAAGAGGACGGGACGACCTTCGAAGAAAACGCCTACAAAAAAGCGAGTTTCACCGCCCGGGTTCTGGGCCTGCCCGCCATGGCCGACGACTCCGGGCTCGTGGTGGAAGCATTGGATGGCGCACCGGGGGTCTTGTCCGCCCGCTACGGAGGAGAGGGGGCAGATGACGCACGCCGCTGCCGACTGCTGCTGGAACAGCTGAAGGACGAGGCCCGTCGGGAAGCGGCTTTTGTCTGCGTCCTTTCGATTGCCGTTCCCACCGGGCCGGCCTTGACCTACGAGGGAAGATGCGAGGGGCGGATCGCCCGCAAACCCTCCGGAGACAACGGGTTCGGCTACGATCCGGTGTTCTTCTATCCATCGGCCGGCAAAACCTTCGCCGAGATGACCCGGGAGGAAAAAAGCCGAGTCAGTCACCGGGGGACGGCGCTCCGGGAACTCCGGGACGAATTCGACAAGGTCATGATCTGGATCGAGCAACAGATGCCCAAATGGGAAAAGCTCGAGCACTCGTTGGAGGAAAATGATTTCGGAACTGATCCGCAATAACCGCAGTTGTCGACGATTTCACCAGCAGGTGCCCATCGATGTGGACACCCTCAAATCCCTGGTGGAACTGGCCCGGCAGTCCGCTTCCGCGGCCAATCTGCAACCGCTGCGGTACCTGCTGGCATGCAGCCCGGAGGCAAACCGGGACATTTTCGACTGCCTCGCCTGGGCGGCCTATCTGAAGGATTGGCCGGGACCGGAAGAGGGAGAGAAGCCGGCCGCCTACATCGTCATGCTCGGGGACACGAATCAAACCAACCGTTTCGACTGCGATGTGGGCATCGCCGCCCAAAGCATCCTTCTCGGCGCACGGGAGGCCGGCCTGGCGGGCTGCATGCTCGGAGCGATCCGCAGAAAGAGACTCCGCAAATGCCTGCAGATCGCGGACCATCTGGAGATCCTTTTGGTCATCGCTATAGGAAAGCCAAAGGAGCGGGTCGTGATCGACACAGTGGGAGAAGATGGAGATATCCGCTACTGGCGGGACGAGAACGGCGTGCACCACGTACCGAAAAGAGCGCTTTCGGATATCATCGTCGATATCCGCTGCTGAGCGTGGCGTACGAAACCGACGACCGAAATTAACGGGAGAAACCACAGATGTTGAAGCGCAATGCAGGGGTGGACATCTTGCAGGAAATCGGTGGCATCGACAGCATCGAAAAAGCGATGGGGCTTTTCGATGAAACCATGGATAAATCCCATCGAGAGAGAATCCGGACCATCCGGAGCGAAGCCTTGCTGATGAAAATCGCCAATGCCATCGCCATGTGCAGTCCGGAGGAGGTCTACGTCAACACCGGAACCGAAGACGATCGGAAATGGATCCGGGAAAAGGCCATCGCAAACGCCGAGGAGAAATCCCTGCCCATGGAGGGGCACACCATCCACTTCGACCTGCGAGAGGAGCAGGGCCGCATCATCGACCGGACCTACTATATTGCCAACCCGGACGAGGCCATCAATTCGCTGGCCAACAAAATGCTGCGGGAGCAGGCGCTGGAGGAAATTCGATCCCGCATGTCCGGCATCATGCGGGGCATGACCATGATCGTGGGTTGTTATCTCCGGGGCCCGGAGGGCTCTCCCGTATCCAACCCCGCCCTGGAGATCACCAGTTCCGCATATGTCGCCCACAGCGCCGAAATTCTGTACCGCAACGCGTTCCGGCACATGGACCGCGAAGTGGAGCGACTGGGCCACTTTTACACCAACGTGCACAGCCAGGGACTCAACCGCCCGGAGGACCTCCCGGAAGCCCGGGTGTTCATGGACCGCAGCCACTGGACCACTTTCAGCTTCAACTGCACCTATGCCGGAAACACCCTGCTGCTGAAAAAGGGCAACCACCGGTTTTCCGTTGACAAGGCCGTGTATGAAAACCGGGGGGCCGAGCTCTCCGAGCACATGTTCATCACGGGAATCCAGGGGCCGGGGGGTCGCGTCACCTGGGCCACAGGAGCGGCTCCCAGCGGCTGCGGGAAGACCACCACGGCCATGGCCGGGGATCATTTCGTCGGAGACGACCTGGCGCAGATGTGGATCGCAGATGACGGTTCCATCCGCTCGGTGAATCCGGAGTGCGGCATTTTCGGCATCGTGGAGGACGTCAACTGGGAGGGAGATCCCAAGTTGATGGAGTGCCTCCGAAACCCCGGAACCGAGGTCATCTGGTCCAACGTCCTCATCGATGAAAAAGGCGTTCCCCAGTGGACGGGCAACAAGGAGCCGGCCCCCGAAAAGGGGATCAATTTTCAGGGGGAATGGTGGCGCGGCAAAACCGATACGGCCGGAAAGTCCGTTCCCGTCTCCCACCCAAACGCCCGATGCACACTGGCCTCGCAGGCGCTGGACAACTACTCGGAAGATGCCGAGTCCGGCGACGGTGTGGAAACGCGCATCATCACCTACAGCGGCAGGGACAGCAACACCATGCCGCCGGTGTGGGTGGCGAAGAGCCCGGCCGAGGGCGTGGTCATCGGCGCCTGCATCGTTTCGGCCGCCACGGCGACCGAGGTCGGGGCCACCGGCGTCAAACGGGCACCATGGGCGAATGCGCCGTTCATTCCCGGATCCCTGGGCGACTACATGGCCGCCCAATTCTCGTTTTTCGACAGCTCGGCCATCGCAGCGGACAAGCGGCCGGTAATGGCCGGGTTGAACTATTTTCTGACCGACGAGGCCCGGGGCGGCACCAGCCCGAAGCTGCTGGGGGAAAAACGGGACGTCAAGGTCTGGCTGGGATGGCTGGAACGGCGTGCGCACGGGGATGTGGACGCCATCGAGACGCCCATCGGCCACCTACCCCGTTTCGAGGATCTCCAGCGCCTGTTTGACGAGATCATCGGCAAGCAATACGATTTCGATCTCTACGAGAAACAGTTTTCGTTGTATGTGGACAACATCGTGGGACGGATCCAACTGCAGTTGGAAGCCTACCGCAAAGAGGAGAACATTCCCGAACGGCTGTTTGAGATCTTGGATAAGCAGCACCGGGAACTCTCCGCATTGCGGGAGCGGTTCGGGCCCGTCGTGGCACCGTCTCGAATCGAGGGGAAGTGAGCCAAAGCGGAGATCCCCGGGATCAGTGGCTCCGCGTCCTGTTCAGCCGCCGCATGATCGTGGCGCTGGTGATGGGGTTTGCCTGCGGGCTGCCCCTGCACCTGACCCTGGACCTGCTCAAGGCCTGGATGAAGGACGAAGGGGTGGATCTGACGGTCATCGGCCTGATGGCGCTGGTCGGATTGCCCTATACCCTCAAGTTCCTCTGGGCTCCCCTGCTGGACCGGTTTACGCCGACCGCTCTCGGCCGCCGCAGAAGCTGGCTGCTCATCGCGCAGATCAGCCTGATCGCCGCCACCGTGGGGCTGGGGCTGTCCGACCCGGGGCACCAACCGGTTTATATGGCGCTGATGGCGTTTTTCGTCACCTTCTTCAGCGCCACCCAGGACATCGTGGTAGACGCCTACCGAAGGGAGGATCTGGCGGACGAAGAACTGGGGCTGGGCTCGGCCCTCTATGTCAACGGCTATCGGGTGGGCATGCTGCTGGCCGGTGGCGGCGGCCTCATCCTGGCCGACAGCATCTCCTTTACGGCGGTCTATCTGCTGTTGGCGGCGTGCATGCTGCCGGCCGTCCTCACCACGCTGTTGACGCCGGAACCACCGGCCGCCGCCGGTTCGCCCGCGACGATCCGGGAGGCTGTGATCGAACCCTTGGCGGAGTACTTCCGCCGCAACCATGCCGTTCTGATTCTGGCATTCATTCTGCTCTACAAACTGGGCGACACCATGGCTGCAGCCATGGCCACCCCCTTCTATCTGGACATCGGTTTTTCCAAATCCGAAATCGGCACGGTGGTCAAGCTGTTCGCATTCTGGGCGACCCTTGCGGGAAGCTTTCTCGGCGGACTGTTCATCCTCCGCATCGGCATCTGCCGGAGTCTTTGGATATTTGGATTTTTTCAGGCGATTTCCACAGCCGGCTTCGCCCTTCTCGCCCGCATCGGATCCAACCTGCCGGTGCTGGCCGGGGTGATCAGCTTCGAAAATTTCAGCAGCGGAATGGGAACGTCGGCGTTTGTGGCCTTCATGGCGAGCATCACCCACAAGAAGTTTACCGCCACGCAGTACGCTCTTCTTACCAGCCTCATGGGCGTGCCCCGCGTGATGGCCGCCGCCCCCACCGGATTTCTGGCCAAAACAATGGGTTGGGAAGCCTTTTTTCTGCTGTGCACGTTCATTGCGGTACCGGGGTTGGCGCTGCTGGTGAAGTTTGCGCCGTGGAGCCGGCAGCCGGAAGAGGGGCTCGCCGCGGCCGACGGCGTTTCCGGGAAACGTTCAACCACTCGGCGCAGAGCCTCCGGCAGCCCCCGGAAAGCGACATAGGCACCGTCGCCGCACCCTTGCAGGATTCGAGAAGAAGCAAGGATGTGCACCGGTCCAGACCGTGAGAGACGAAACCGGCTCCGATGCACCCGATTCAAATGGCGGCCCGGGGCCTTCAAAGGTACCTTCACCCATGATCGACGGCAACTCGGACAAACCGATCTCCCGACGCCTCGCCCAGTTGCGGAGCCGGCGGGACGCCCTGGTACGGTTCTCCGGAAAGGAGGCGTTGGAGCGGATTCTCGGCGATGCCGAACCGCCCGCATTGGTGCACTCTCTTTCCGAGGAGGATCTGTACCTGCTCCTTCACGATCTCGATCCGGAAGATGCGTTGCCGCTGCTTGCCCTGGCATCGCACCGTCAGAAGGAATATCTGCTGGACATGGAAATCTGGGATCGGGATCGCATCGACGTCAAGAGCCTCGCCGACTGGACACGCTTTCTGTACCGCGCCGATCCGAAACGAAACGCACAGTGGCTGATGGAGAAAAACCCGGAACTCGTGGGATTTCTGTTGATCCACCATATCGACGTGGCGGTTCTGGAGGAAGACCAGGACCCGGGCTCTCTCGGCGAAGGGTTCATCACCTTCGATCAGACCTTCTACCTGCGGGTCTCCAAAAAGGCCGGGGCCGGCTCCTCCATCGAGGGCCGCGAATTCGAAGAGTTTTTCCACGAGATGATGCGCCGATTCGCCGAGACCGATTACGATGCCTTTCGGAACCTGCTGCAGGAAAGCGCTGCAATGCTCCGCGCCGAATACGAAGAGGAAGCCTACCGACTGCGGAACGTGCGCCTGGCGGAAAAAGGGTTCCTTCCCTTCGAAGAGGCTGTCGGTATCTATCAGCCGGTGCGGCCGGATCATCTTCGGGCACACCCCCTGCCGAGAGGAAAAGGGGAACTGCTGGGTGATCCCTCGATCCCGGTACCCATCTATCCCTCCGGGATGCTGGCCTCCGACAGCCTGTTGGCATCGGCCATCAAGGATCCATCCAATGCCGGCATTTACGGCCGCCTTCAAGTGGAGTTTGCCGCCGTGTGCAACCGCATTGTCTCCGCCGACCGCAAAACCGTCCGCAGCCGAAAGATGCTGAAATCCGTCGTGGACAAGGCCGACAAGACCATCAGCATCGGGCTGGAGCGGTTGACCGAGGGGAACACGCCGATCCAGAGACGCGGGGAGGCCGCCCGGATCATCGGTCGCCACCCGCTGACCGATCTCTTCCGCCTCGGCTACGGCGCCGCAGCGGAGTTGAAATGGAAGGCGGAGGCGTGGCGAAAAAAAAGCTGGTTCGTGGAACAGGGGCTGCCCCTGACCTTCTGGGGCGAGCGTTGGCTGGGTCTCATCGGCGGACTGTTTGTTCTTCGACCGCGTTTTTTCGATGAGGAGAGAACGGACGCCCCCTACAGGGAATTCGGTTCCATGGAGGAAATCCGCGCCACTGCAGGGGAATTGGACCGGGTCGTCGCTTTCGACGACCTGTTGGCCCGTCTGTGCATCCCCATGGAGCGCCCTGAGGGCATCCCTCAACTGCTGACGTACAAAAACCTCGTGCTCACCTTGTGGGCCCGGCACACGCTGGCACTGGCGGATGGACTGGTGCCGCTGTCCCTGCCCCAGCTCCGCCGTTTCCTACCAGGGCTCTGGACGGACGCGCCCGAGCGTCGGCGCACCACCTCCAACGCCGCGAAGGAGCGTTTCCTGGGCTGGCTCGCAGCCCGGAGCGGGCTTTCGGAAGTGGATCTGTACGAGACCGTCGGCTCCTGCCTCGAAGACCTGTTCGGCGAGATCGAAGACGAGTTGGGCGGCGTTCCGGTCGCAGACCTCGATCCACGTTTCATTCAGCTGTTTCTGGTCCGGGGCTGAACGGGTACCGGAAGCCCTCTTCGTCTTCCTCCCCATTCGCACCTATAGGGGTTGTCAGAAGTCCGTTCCGTTTCCCTGATGGTCCTTTTATCGAAATCGGGATCGAAATCGCTATCGAGCATTGCCGTTGAACAACCGATTTCGATCCCGATTTCGAACGCTTGCCCATCGGAATATATTTTTGACAATCGCTATACTCCGGCTTCGGTGAAGCCTTTGGGTCGACGGAGAGAAGGTCACCGGTGCAAGCGCTCAACCACCGATGGAAATCGGTCGGTTTCCGTGTGGGGCAGAAACCGTGCTGCCGAGAACCGGTTCATGAAGTCCTGGTTGACGTTGAGCTCCAGGTAGGTGATGCGATCCCGGACGGCCTCGATGCGCTCCTGAACGGATGGATCCTTAAGGGCAAGAGTGGCGCCCTCCAGCGAGCTGTTGCCCAGAGAGTGGAATCGCTCGAGCGGCAGGTCCGGAATCATCCCGATGGCGATGGCCGATCGGGGATCGATGAAGGAACCGAAGGTTCCGGCGACATAAAAGGTGTCGATCTCGTGGAGATCGACTCCCACGGTCGTGGTGAGCGTCTCCAGGATGGTGTACATGGCGGCCTTGGAGCGAATCAGACTGTCCAGCTCGGCCTGATCGATGATCAGAGCCGCTCCATCTGCGGATTCCGCCGAAGAAACGAGTTCGAAACCGAGACCGCCGTCGGTGGTCTGCAGGCGCCGCCCGCAGCGCTCGGCCACGAATTTTCCCCGAATATCGATCCTTCCGGAAAGAAAGAGCTGTGCGGCCAGATCGATCAGACCCGAGCCGCAAATGCCCTTCGGCTTTCCCCCTCCGATGGTCCGCGTCGCGATATCACCGGCGGCGGAATCGAGTTCCACCCGATCGATGGCACCAGGGCCGGCCATCATGCCCATTCGGGTGACGCCGCCCTCCAGCGCCGGTCCGGCGGCCCCGGCACAGGCAATCAGCCAGTTCCGGTTGCCGATCACCACCTCCGCGTTGGTCCCCACGTCGACAAGAAGGCTGGTCTCCTCCTTTTGGTCCAGCCCGGCGAACAGAATGCCTGCAATCAGATCGCCGCCGAAATAGCTTCCGACGTTGGGAAAAACCATCACGCAGGCCCCCGGGTTCAGGTCCAGGCCGAGCTCCGCCGCAGAGAAGGCGTCCGGTGCATTGACCACGGGGATATACGGTTCTCGAATGATCCAGCGGGGCGGTAGGCCGAGGAAAAGATGCCCCATGGCGGTGTTTCCGGAAAGGACCGTCAAAACCACGCTGTCGGTCTGGGTTCGGCAGTCGCGACAGAGCCGTCCGACGGCATGGTTTAGGCCGTCGACGATGCGCTGCCGGAGGGACCGCAGCCCTTCGGGGGCGTCGGCCGCGTGGATGCGGGCGAGAATGTCGGGACCCACGGCGGATTGAGGATTGTCGAAGGCCGTTTCCGCCCGGATATCTCCGGAGGAGAGATCCAGGAGGCGGAGGACCACCCGTGAGGTCCCCAGGTCCACGGCCAGTCCCAGAAAAGGCCGCGGATCGGATGCCGCCTGGGCATCCACCAGCGACCACCGGTGCCGGTGCCGAAACAGAACACATCGAACACGGTAGCCGCTCTCCCGAAGGATCGAGGGCAACCGGCGAAGCAAACCGAGTCCGATCTCGATCGGCTCCTCGGTGTTCAATCGCCGTTGGAGCGCTCGTTTCAGTCGATCGGCATCGGCTGTGTTGTCGCGCAGCGAGGGAGGGTTCATCGAAACGGTATGAACCCAGCCCGCATCACCGTTCTTTTCGTTGCTTTTCATGGGAATCGCGGGTCAGAGAAGCTCTTCCAGGCGGTCGACGACAGCGCTGAGCACCTCGCCGGCTCCGCCGCGAATGAAGATATCGCTCACATGGAGCGTGAGCTGGGTGGATTCGGGGTTGATTTCGATCACGGTCGCGCCGTTGTGTTTGGCGATCACCGGCATGGTTGCGGCGGGCTGGACTTCCGCGGAGGTTCCGATCACCATCATCAGGTCGCAGGATGCACTTAGGCTCTGCGATCGCACCAGATGATGGGACGGTATCATTTCCCCGTAAAACACGCATTCCGGACGCAGCACGCCTCCGCAGCTGCACCGAGGTGGCAATACCGAAAGATCCACCCTGGCGGTTTCGACCCGCCAACCGCATTTGGTGCAGCGCTGCCAGGCAAAATTTCCATGAAATTCGATCACGTCGGTACTGCCGGCCGCCTGGTGCAGGCCATCCACATTTTGGGTGATGATCGTTTGGAGTTTTCCCATTGCCTCCAGCCGGGCCAGGCTCAAGTGGCCTGCGTTGGGACGGGCCGGGTCCAGCGTCTCCTTCATCCCCTTGATGAGCACCTCCCAGACCTTGCCTGGATCCTCGAGAAAGCGGTCGATATGTGCAAACTCCATGGGATCGATGGTCTCCCACAGACCGCCCTTTCCGCGAAAAGGCGGAATTCCGCTCTCAACGGAAATACCGGCTCCGGTCAGTGCGACAACGGCCCCGGCGCCTCTGAGTTTCTGAGCAGCGGTCTCGATCTCGGGTTCCATCGGAGCACGCCTCACAGCTCGAAGGTACTGTCACAGGCGACGGCGAAGCACTCCATTTCCGATCCCGCCTCCCGTATGCGGCGGCGGCAGGTTTCCACGATGCTGTCCATCTGCTCGTCGGTGCGATCCTGGTTCAGATGGAACAGGCCAAGCCGCTTCACGCCCCCCCGCAGTGCAATGTCCAGCGCCTGTTCGTAGGTGGAATGCCCCCAGCCAACGGTGCGTTCGTATTCCTCCGGGGTGTACTCCGCGTCGTGGATCAACAGGTCGGCCCCGGCGACGAAGTCGACGTAACCGTCCGGATCCAGTCCACCCGGATGCGCGTATTCCAGCTCGTTGTCGGTGAGGAAGACAAAGGATTTTCCGTTCTCCTCGAATTTGTAGCCGCTCCCGTTGTTGGGATGACTAATGGGTACGGGGGTGATGGAGACCGTATCGATGGAAAAAGTTAAGGGGCATGCATCTTCATAGGCCAGCTCCGCTTTGATCTCGGAAAATTTCACCGGAAAATACGGGGCCGACATGAGCTGGGAGAGAACCGTTTCGACGAACTTGCTCTTGAAGGGGCAGCGGTGCATGTGGAAGAAGGCGCCCTCTTCGAAATTCGGCCTGAAAAAGGGGAACCCCATCAGGTGGTCCCAGTGGGCGTGGGTGAACAGAAAATGCCCCTTCAGCCGGTTTTCCTGCACGAGGCGCCGCCCCAGTCTCCGAATTCCCGTCCCGGCATCCACGATGAGCAGTTCATCCTCCCCCGTGCGGATTTCCAGGCAGGTGGTGTCCCCTCCGTATTTCAGATATTCCCGTCCGGAGACAGGAATGGATCCGCGGGAACCCCAGACGGTGATTTTCATGGCGATCTTTCCGGATTCTTGCCCAACATCGTAAACCAGGTATCATCCCGATGCCAGGTTTCAAGCACGTCCGCCCGCCTTCGTATCAGCATTTCCCTGATTTCCTTCGCCTGTCTGCGCAAAAGGCCCGAGAGAACGAACCAGCGCTTGGAAGAAAATGCTTCCGAACGGACCAACTTCTGCATGACCGCATGGTGGACGTTGGCGACGAGAAGATCGGCTCTGCAGCCGATCAACGTCTCGGCCTCCCCTTGCAGGACCCAAACCCGGTCCTGCAGTCCGTTTTTACGCACGTTGCGGGCTGCCGTCTGCACGGCCAGTCCGTTGAGATCCACGGCTACGGCGTGCCTGCAGCCCAGCGTGGCGGCGGCAATGGCGAGCACCCCCGTTCCTGTGCCGAGGTCCAGAGCGGTCTGAATCGTTTTGTCGGGAAGAAGTCGATCAATGGCTTCCAGGCAGTCGCGGGTGGTTGCATGGGTTCCGGTACCGAAGACGACCCCCGGATCCAGTTGGATGCCATAGGTTTTTTTTTGCGTCCGGGGTGGGTCCCAGGGCGGGTAAATCAGAAGTCGCCCAACCCGAAATGGCACAGGCTTCACTCCGTGCCAATCGTCGTATTTCATATGATATTTGTCCAACAGTGTCAAATCCGGCCGGGCGGCCAACAGGCGGTCGATGGAGGGCTCGGAGGGCTCGGAAAAAAACAGGAAGGCGTAGTCTTCCTCCTGCCAGTTCCCCAGGAAGGCAGGGCCGAACCCGGCGGCGTCGCAGGCGGGAAAACCGTGGATGTGATAGATGTGCAGCTCATCGCAGGGAGCCGCGCCTTTCGATTCGGACAAGGGGACCGGGCTTTTCGGGCTAGAACCCATCTCAAAATTAGGATTTTGGTTCAAGGTCAAGGAGGATCCGAGTTTTCAACCGCAGGAATACTGCTGTATTTCGAGGATTGAAAACGAGGACCCGACGCCGAGATTTATCCGCCTCAGGCGGGTTGGGCGAAAAGACAATTTTGAGATGGGTTCTATTCATTTTTGGGCAGCTGATCCAGATACCACTTCATCGGATCCAGCAACTCGAATCCCATCCCCTCGAGCTTCTTTTTGATGCGACTGACATTCATGGTCAGCAGATAGGGGAAAACGGCTCGTTTTTCTTCCTCCCAATAGTGCGCCACCAGAATGCTGCCAAAGGATATGTTCTCCTCTGTGATGGCATCGACGATCCTCTTGAGCTGCCCGACCTTTTCCTCCACCAGTATGCACAGCAGCGTGCCGGGCTGACCGATTCCCAATACGTTGATAAAGGCCCGAAGCAAATCCCGGACGGAAAGAATCCCCTTCAGGTAGCCCTGTTCATCGACCACCGGTAGCGCGCCCACCTTTTTCTCCTCGATGAGCAGCAGGGCGTCCTGGATGGTATAGTTCGGTGTTATGGTGAACAATTCGGTGGACATGATGTCCTTTACCCGCAAGGCCTCCAGCTGCTCCATTTTGGATTCGCTCAGCGGTTGTCGAATCCACTCCGTCGGAAGGGCGCTGCGAATGTCCCGATCGGTGATCATGCCGAGAAGCTTTCCCTCGGCGTCGACCACGGGAAGATGGCGGATGCCGTTTCCGCGCATGGCATCCCTGGCGGCAAACAGGCCCTCCTCTGCGGTGATGGTGATCAGCTTGCGTGTCATGGAGCGGCTTACAAACATGGCTCAATCTCCCCGAATGATACCGCGGCCGCAGGAAACGGCCGCCGTTGGTGGTTCGCGGGTCAGGCGTTCAGCAGAACACTCACGTGGTTTCGTGCCAGTTCCGGGAGTCGTTTCAGACAGTATCCCCCTTCCAGAACCGATACCACTCTGCCTTTCGTGTGCCGTTGCGCCAGCGCGACGATCTGCTGCATGATCCATGTGAAGAACTCGGTGGAAAGCTGTATCCCGGACATGTCGTCGTCGCAATGGGCATCGAAACCGGTGGAAGTCAGCAAAAATTCCGGCTCGAAAGCGTCGATGGCCGGCACCATCTGGGATGTGACGATCTTGCGGTATTCATCGTCCCCTTCGCCGGGCAGTATGGGATGGTTGTGGGTGAAACCCGTCCCCTCCGCAGAACCTTTTTCGAAAACCCGGCCGGTTCCCGGAAAGGCGAAAGAGGGATGTTCGTGGATGGAATAGTAGCAAACCGATGGATCCTTCTCGAAAATGTGCTGGGTGCCGTTTCCGTGGTGGACGTCGAAGTCGATGATCCCCACTTTTTGAATCCCCCATTCCTGCTGCAGGTAGCGGGCGGCAATGGCAACGTTGTTGAAGTAGCAGAATCCCATGGCCTCGGAGACTTCGGCGTGGTGCCCGGGAGGCCGCACGGCGCAGAATGCGTTGTCGATGCTGTCCTCCATGATCATACGGACGGTGTTCAGAATGCCGCCCACGGCCAGCAAAGCGGTCGAGTAGCTTTCCGCACATATCTGGTTGTCCGGGGTGTCCAACATTTTCTTGCCCTGGATGCAGGCGTCGTTGAATCGGTCGATGTAGCTTCTGGGGTGCACGGTCTCGATCCAACGCAAGTCGGCCGGGGTCGCCTGGACAGGGGTCAGCGACGGTAGCAGGCCGCCTTCTTCGATGCCTTGGTAGATGGCCGTCAACCGTTCGGGCGCCTCGGGATGAAAGCCTCCCGTTTCGTGCAGCAAATATCGTCTGTCGAAGAGAAAACCGGTTCGTTTCATGGTCGGTTCGCGTTCCGGGCTATCGGACGATTCGCTCGAAGATCCCATAGGCGGCCTGCAGTGCCGGATTTTCCGCCGGGATCTCGATGGTCGGACGGCCGTTGAGATCAAAATCGTAGATGGCCGGATCCTCGGGGATGGTTCCGATCAGTTCCAGCCCGTTCGACTGGACGATTTCCATCATGGCGTCCGGCATCGGTTCTCGGGTCTGGTTGACGATCAAGTAGCTCTTCTCCACGCCGATGTTCAGGTCCCGGGCCAGCTGGTGGATCCGTGCGGCCGCCTGCAAACCCCTTCTGGAGGTATCGGAAACCACGAGCAGGATGTCCACGTTCTTGGTGGTGAGGCGGCTGATGTGCTCCATGCCGGCCTCGTTGTCCATCACCACATAGGGATAATTCTTGATGAGTCGATCCAGGAAATTGGTCAACAGGGTGTTGGCGGCACAGTAGCAGCCGGCACCCTCCGGCTGCCCCATGACCACCAGGTCGAACCTGGGGGTTTCGATAATGGCCTGCTCGAGCTTCATGGACATGAACACGTCTTTGGTCATACCGCTGGGCACTTCGCCCTTTTTCATGTCCTCCCGGGCGCCGCCAATGGTTTCGGTGACTTCCACGCCCAGCACCTCGTTGAGATTCGCGTTGCTGTCGGCATCTACGGCCAGAATGGGGGTCTTGTCCTGGTGAATGAGATAGTTGACCAGCATGCCGGCAACCGTTGTCTTCCCGGTTCCGCCTTTTCCTGCGAGAGCGATTGAAAATGCCATGAATCATCCTTTTCGATCTGGGTTGATAAGGCTTCCCGTTTCTTCTTTCCCCCCTTAAGGGAGCGGAAAAGATCCGTCAAGGCATCTTTTTCAGGGGCCGGGGATCGGAGCCGTCGATGGAATAGGGCCGGAAGATCCGTACGACGTCTCTCGGCCCATCGGCGCGTCGGGCAACGGCATCCAATCTGCTTGCAAACCGACTGATCACTGTGATAGTTTTTCTGTGTTTTTCATAAGTTGAAAAGCAGCGCCCCATCACGGATTCCGAGAGGCCGCCGAAAAGGGCGTTTTCGCATTCCGTACCGCAGCAGGAGATTCAAAAAGCCGCGCGGGATTTTGTCAAGGACGAATTTATAAAAACCATTGCCAGCTCGCTGCTCGGCAAACACAAATGACCGGAGCCCGGTCCACCGGAACCATCGAGGAGGGGAAACCATGCTGGAACTGATCAAAAAATCCATGCTCACCGGCGTTGGACTGGCCCTTGTGGCAAAAGACGAAGTCGAGGACATTGCCAGGGACCTGCAGGAGAAGATGAATCTCAATGAGAAAGAAGGAAGGGAGTTTCTTTCCGACTTGCAGAAACGCTACGATGAGGCCCAGAATCGCCTGGAAGAGCGTGTGGAACGGGCGGTGAAGGATGTGTTGAAAAAGGCCGACGTGGTCACCGGAGACGAACTCAAGGCCCTGAAAAAGGAAATCCGCGAGCTGAAAAAGGCGGTCGGCAAGGAAAAGTCGGACGCGGCGGCGTCCGAGTGATCCGCTGCAGGTCGGCATGGTGAGCATTCGAAAAATCGGGGTCCTCGGGCGAACCTATCGGCACCTGAGCCGATACCGTCAGATTCTGTCCGTTTTTTTTCGATACGGATTCGAAGACCTCGTCGATCTTCTGAAAATCGACCAGTACATCGAAATCGGCCTCCAGCTCATTTCCCGAAAACCCAGAGAACGGATCGAACGGCTCACACGGGCCCAGCGGGTGAGAATGGCCTGTGAGGAGCTGGGTCCCACCTTCATCAAGCTCGGTCAGGTCCTGTCCGCACGGCCCGATCTCGTTCCGCTGGACTTCATCGAGGAGTTGGCCAAACTCCAGGACAAGGTCCCCCCCGCAGACTACGCATCCATCCACGAGATCGTCACGGAGGAACTCGGGGCCGCACCGGATGAGATTTTCTCCTTTTTCGAAGAAACTCCCTTTGCCTCGGCATCCATCGGGCAGGTTCACCAGGCCGACACCCAGGAGGGAGACCGGGTGGCCGTTAAGGTCATGCGGCCGGGCATTCGCAGGATTATCGAGATCGACCTGGAAATCATGCTGCACCTGGCAACGCTGATGGAGCGGCACATCGAGGAAATATCGTGGTTTCGACCGGTGAAGATCGTCGAGGAGTTTGCCAAAACGCTGGAAAAGGAGCTCGATTAC
>JAJDOA010000100.1 GCA_022340405.1 Desulfobacteraceae bacterium
ATTTCTGCAAGTATCAAGCCATGCTCCCGCTGCAGAAAACCCCCGATCAGAAGGGCTTGAAACCCAATCTTCAATCCGGAGGTGCACATAATTGGGTACAGGTGTACATATTTTTGTGCGAACAGCACCAACCCCTTCCAATCCCAGATTCCCACGGCAGGGCAATGGTTGCGCAATGCGGTGGCCGCGGCCGCCCGATGGTGCCCTTTTTGCATTCACCCAAGCCCGTGCAATGGATGCCCGAGGTGCGCCGTTGCCCATGGACGGATCCTATTCGAAGCGATCTCAACATTAGGATTTTCGGTCCCCAGGTAAAACCCGGGATCTTCGACAAGGTCAAGGAGGATTGAAGACTCCCCGCCGCAAGCGACGGGGAATGTTCTGCTTGGCGGCAGTGCTGCGCAGCCCGGTAAAGAATTCTACCCATTTAGATTCGCTCGCTACTGCCGCTTCAAGTTTTCAGCCGCCCCGGTTGCACCGGGATCTGCGACAGGCATACTGCCGTATTCCGAGGACTGGAAACGAGGACCCGAAGCCGAGATGGGGCGAAAAGACAATTTTGAGATGACTTCTCGAAAGAAACCTATGGGGAAGGGAAACACCGGTCCATGGAAAGGGATGTCGGCTGCTGCTACACGAAAGCGATTCTGGAACATCTTGCCGCCAATGAATACCTGCCGACCCTCGAACGTCTTCAACAGCTGGATCCAGCAATTTCGGCAATGAGAGATCCTCTCGGCCACCTGCAGGACACAGCCAACCGGGTTTCCACGGACATTGTTAAGAAGTTATTCTCCCATGCCGTTCGCATGCTGAAGGATTCCCTGGCGCCCTACCACATTGGCTGCAGGGCGGTGCAGCGCTCCTTCTTCGACTACCTGCACCGGATGCTTCTCGACTCCCTTGCCTCCACGGAGGCTGCCATCCGCGAGTTGCCTCGGATTCCCTGTTTGCAGGACCGCACGCATCGGCTGGAGGTGGTGGAGGTTTCGGCAAACGAGGCCCTGCTTCGTGTCCACTGGACTTCCTGGATGAATCTGAGTCGGCATTTTTGCCTTTTTTCCCAGGGGTTTTTCACCCATCTTCCCTGCTATTGGAAGGAGTCTCCGCTGGCCTTCACCGAACACCGTTGTCAATTTCACGGAGACCCCTTCTGCGAGTATCGAATCCGATGGAGACCGAAAAATCTACTGCAGCGCTGGTTTTCGGCATCCCGCTCCCGCGGCGTGCTCCTGCGAAGGATCCACCGGGAAGTGGAGAGAGAGCGGCATCACCGCAGTAGGCAGGCCGACGACTCCTATCGCCTGAACCGGGAGCTGCAACTGAAGATGCGGCAGTTGATCGCGATTCAGGAGACCGGCAAAGCCATTCTCACCGTTCTCGATCTTACGGAACTCCTCTCATCCATTATGAAAATTCTGGCCCGTGTTTGCCATATCCGGCGTGCCGCCATATTGTGGATCAACGAGAAGGAAAACACGCTGGACCACCTTTTTGCGGCCGGTTTCGACCAAGAGATAATCGAAAAGCTCAGAGACTACCGGGTCGAGCTGAAACGGCAGGACAATCTGCTCGTTCGTGTGGTTTCCAGTGGGCGCTCCTACCTTATTTCCGATTCCCGCAGGCCGCTTTTCGGGGATGTGTTCAGCCCGCCCTCTGCCTCAACTTTGTCTTCCCTTGCCGCCGTACCTCTGCAGACCCAAAACCGGGTCATTGGCGTCCTTGCCACGGAAGCCCGGGGCCCCAATGGGATTTCAGCAGAGACCTTCGAAACATTGGAGCTTTTCGCTCCCCAAATTGCCATTGCCATCCAGAATGCGACGCTCTACCACCAGCAGCAACAGCAGATGGCAGAGCTGCGGCAGTCTCGAGCCCTTCTGTGCCGCGCCGAAAAGCTGTCTTTCGTGGGGGACCTGTCCGCCCGCCTGGCCCACGAAATCAAGAATCCGCTGACCGCCATCGGGACCTTTCTGCAGATGCTGCCTGCGCGAATGGGAGATCCGGAGTTTCGGGAGGAGTTTTACGGCATTGCCGTGGAGGAAACCGCCCGTATCAATCGATTGATCGCCGAACTGCTGAATCTGGTGAAACCTGTAGACCCTCTTTATCAGCCGACGGACCTTCACGACATCCTGGGCCGGATGATGCTTCTCGTTTCTCCACAGAGCCGGGGAAAAAACATCGATCTGCGTTCCGATTTCGATCCATCCATTCAGACCGTGAACACCGATCCGGAAAAGCTCAAGCAGGTGGTGCTCAATGTCCTGACCAATGCAGTGGAATTTACCCCCACCCATGGAACCGTCTCGGTGAAAACCTTTCGACGGGCGGAGCACCCCGCCGATCCCGAAATCTGCATCGAGGTCGCCGATTCGGGACCCGGAGTGGCTGCGGAAGACGCCGAAAAGATTTTCGATCCTTACTACACCACCAAAACCCAGAGCCGGATCTCCGGAGGGACCGGTCTGGGGCTTTTTATTGCCGCCAAGAACATGGAGGATCTCGGCGGCGCGGTTCGGCTGGGGCCCGCCGCTCCGAAAAGGGGTGCCGTCTTTACGATCGCCTTCCCGGAGAAGTTCCGCCCCAAACACATTGGGGACCGGGTTTCAGCACTCCGGGTCCCGGATTCTGGAATCCGTGCTTCTGGATAACGCTCCCCTCCCACTAGCGCATCCAGCCTCCAATTCTGCTTGCACCGCCCGGTGGTGAGAGGGTACGTTCGGAAAGTCACGTTTCCGACACGCTGGCGCTCCATCGGGACGGCCGGCAACGCAAGCGGATGGAGGGGAGTTCGCACCATGACCTCGGACGCTGGGCCCTATTTCAAGCAGTGCCCCATGTGCGGGCATCGGTGGCAGGACCGGGAGGGTTTCCTTTCGGACCCGGATGTGCGGATGCTTGGCTACATGGCCAACTTCGAACGTCTCGAACTGGGCCTTTTTCTTTTCGACCACCAGGTCTGCGGCACGACGATGTCGCTCAAGGCTTCTCTGTTTACGGACCTGTACGATGGATCCGTTTACGTGGAACGGCAGACGGGGACCGAAGCGTGCCCGGGCCACTGCCTCCACGCCGAGGAATTGGATCCCTGTCCAGCCCAGTGCGAATGCGCCTATGTCCGGGAGGTGGTATCTATCTGCAGGAACTGGGAAAAGGCGGCTACTTCGGTGCGAAACGGATAAGAAAGACAATGGTCGTCACCAGCGCCACGGACACCATTCCCAACACCGGGAACACCCAGTCGATGCCCCAGGAATTTTCGATGGCGCCCACCATCATCACCGCCAGCGATCCGACGCCGAAGGTCAGAATGAACTTGGTGCCGAAGGCGGAGTGCCGCAGGCGCCGGGGCGTGTATCGTGCCACCAGGGTGTTTTCGATCGGCTGCATGCCCAACAGGAAGAAGAAATAGACCGTGGCGATCAACAGCAGGGGCACGTTGGCGACCACCGCCATGAGGAAGGCCGCCGGTATGGTCACCAGATGAAACACCAGATAGCCGCGCTTGAGTTCGAAGCGGTCGGCAACCTTTCCGCCAGTGAACTGACCGATCATACCCACCAGATAGATGAAGGAGACCGAAGCGGTGGCCACGAGGTTTTCCGAAAGACGCCCTCCCAGGAGGGAGGACAGCCCCTGGAACACCTCTCCGTTTTTCAGTTCGAAGTAGGCCGGGGTGATGACGGTAGCTCCCCGGTATGCGATGCCCCCGAGCATCATGGCCACCAGCAGGATCAGAAACGCGCGGAGCACGCCGGATGCGTTTTTCGAGGCGCCTCCTGACCCGCCCTCGCCGGAAGGACTTTCCGGGAAAAATCCCATCAAGCCCAGTCCGGTCAGATTCATGAGACCCAGTGCCAGATAGGCGGCCTGCGGCCCCCAGACCCAGTTGACAAGACCCGTGATCAGCGGCGCCGTCGCCAGGCCGAGGTTGCCGAACATGCCGTTGTACCCCATGCCCAGGCTGACCCTGCGGATTTCCTTGGCCACAATTCCCAAGCCGGCCGGGTGGTAAATGCCGGCAAACAGCCCGATGACCGCGAGGGAAAGTGACAGACCGACGGGATGATCGATCCAGAAAGCGGCGGCGAAGGCACCGGCGCTCGTGCCGATATAAAACAGGCGCATGAGGGGGCGGGCGCCCCACCGGTCGGCCGCCAGACCCCACGGCAGTGCCGTGACGCCGAATAGCAGGTACATCCAGAACGATAGGCGCAGCACCGCACCCATGTCCATGCCCAGCGCACCGGTGAGCGGGATCACCACGGCCGGAAACACCAGCATGTTGAAGTGGCTCATGAAGTGGCCGTAGCATGTGGACAGGAGTATTCGCTTCTCTCTGGCATCCAGTCCGCCCATCCGGGGCTCCTTGCGAGGAAAGAAAAACCCCCTGCAGGCAGGGGGCTTTTCGGTTCCAGGTTGGCTGTTCAGCCGTTTATGCTGATGGCTACATCTTGAGCTTGTACTCGTCTGCGATGACGTCGTAGTAGGCCTTCTCGGATACCGAACCCCAGACACCCACCTGCGCCTTGAATTTTTTGAAGGCGTCGTGGACCTTTCTGGCCATCGGATCCTTGTTAGCCTCCTCCTCCAGCACCTCCTGGGCCAGCTTTCGCAGCCCGGCCAGAAGATCCTCGGGGAAACGCTTCAGGTCGACCTTGTGCTTGGTGATCAACTCCTGCAGGGCGGCGCCGTTGCCGGCCTCGAACTCGCTCAGGCTCCACATGTTCGTTTCCATGGCCACGGCGTCCAGGATGGCCTGGAGGTCCTTGGGCAGGGACTCGTAGGCCTTCTTGTTGAACATGACCTCCAGCGTAGTGCCCGGCTCGTGCCAGCCCGGATAGTAATAGTAGTCGGCGGCCTTGTAAAAACCCATGCGCAGGTCGTGCATGGGGCCCACCCACTCGGTCGCGTCGATCACGCCGCGCTCCAGCGAGGTGAAGATCTCGCCGCCCGGCAGCAGCACCACGGTGCCGCCGGCTGCGGCGACCACCTTGCCGCCCAGGCCCGGAATGCGCATTTTCAGGCCCTTGTAGTCGTCCAGGGAGTTCATCTCCTTGCGGAACCACCCGCCCATCTGAACGCCGGTGTTTCCCTGGGGGCGGGGGATGACGTTGAAGGGGGCATAGACCTCCTCCCACAGCTTCAGCCCGCCGCCGCTGTAAAACCATGCATTGTTGCCCTGGGCATTCAGTCCGAAGGGCACGGCGGCAAACCACTGGCAGGCCGGGGTCTTTCCGGCCCAGTAATATGCGGCGCCGCTGCCGCACTCCACTGTACCGTCGGAAACGGCGTCGAAGGTGTTCAAGGGCGGGACCAGTTCGCCGCCGGCAAACACCTGGATGTTGATCCGTCCCTCTGTGGCCTCCTTGACCCGCTCCGCGAACCGGACTGCACCGGTCTGCAGCACCGGCAGGTTGGGCGGCCACGTGGTCACCATCTTCCAATTGTACTTCTTCTGAGCGATGACGTAGGGTGCGTTCACAGCGGATGCCGTAACGGCCGCTGCCGCCCCTACTCCAGCTTTCTTGAGGAATTCGCGTCTTTTCATGCTGCCTGGCTCCTTTCCGTCGCTTGGTGTTGAGGAAGTTTCCAGAATGGCATTACGGCCGGGTCCGAATTCTTCTCCGTTCCCCTTCCACGGCTGTTGTCTGCCGAGTCGTGCGAACCTGGGCAAGCACCACCGGGTGTTATGGCCGTCAAATACTGAACCATAATTATCTGTCGGAAGGAAATCAAGGCGTTTCTTTCCCAGCGGCCTAGTCGCCGAAGACGACGGCCGGAAGCCACGTGACCAAGGTCGGGAAGAAAACGACGATCAGCAGCCCGATGAGCTGGAAGAAAACAAACGGGATGATGCCGCGGTAAATGTGGCCGGTGGTGATCTCCGGCGGCGTAACCGCTTTCAGGTAAAACAGCGAAAAGCCGAAAGGCGGCGTCATAAAAGAGGTCTGCAGATTCACGGCGATAAGGATGCAGAACCAGGCCGGGTCGAAGCCGAATTCGATCATGATGGGGGCCAGCACCGGAACGTGAATGAAGGTGATCTCGATGAAGTCCAGGAAAAACCCAATCACGAAGATCAACGCCATCACGATGAACAGGACGAACCAGTGGCCGTGGTGATGGGCGATGTTGCCCAGAAATGCCCGAA
Organism: Desulfobacteraceae bacterium; assembly: GCA_022340405.1. Taxonomy (GTDB): domain Bacteria; phylum Desulfobacterota; class Desulfobacteria; order Desulfobacterales; family JAJDOA01; genus JAJDOA01. Next base: position 6,155 of record JAJDOA010000100.1, read on the forward strand.
CGAGGTGGTCTCCGCCGAGTCCGCGGAAGACCAGGCCGAAGGAGGCCGCTCCCACGAGGATGATGAACACCATGCAGGTGAGCTGCAGGGTGGAGTGCATGACCTCCCGGAGGATCTTGAGGCTGAATTTCTTGTTCGCCACGGTGAGGAAGGTGGCGCCCACCGCGCCCACCCCGGCGGCCTCGGTGGGGGAGGCGATGCCCGCGAAGATGGAGCCCAGAACGGCCACCATGAGAAAAAGCGGCGGGAACAGGGCCCGCCCCATTTTCTTGATCATGTCCGTCCCCGTCATGGCCGCCAGCTCTTCCCGGGGGATGGGCGGCGCCCATTCGGGTTTGATGAGAGAGATGATCACGATGTAGAAGACGTACAGACCCACGAGAACCATCCCGGGCAGGACGGCCCCCATGAAGAGGTCGCCCACGGGCACGCCCACGATGTCGCCGATGAGGACCAGCACGATGCTGGGGGGGATGATCTGCCCCAAGGTGCCCGACGCCGACACGGTTCCCGTGGTCAGCTCCGGGTTGTAATTCCGCTTGAGCATGGTGGGAACGGCCAGAAGGCCCATGGTGACCACCGTGGCGCCGACGATGCCGGTGGAGGCGCCCAGCAGCGCCCCGACCACCACCACGGAAATGGCCAGGCCACCCCGAATTCTTCCGAACAGCATTCCCATGGTGTCCAGCAGCTCTTCGGCGAGCCCCGAGCGTTCCAGCATGACGCCCATGAAGACGAACAGGGGGACGGCCAGGAGCGTCACGTTGCCCATCACGCCCCAGATCCGCATGGGAAGAAGGTTGAAAAAAGGCCAGCCGAAACCGACGAGGCCAAAGCACAGGGCCGTACCCATGAGGGTGAAGGTAACCGGAAAGCCGAACATCAGCAAGATGGTCAGGGCCAGAAACATCCATGCGGGCAGATATTCCATTAGGATGCCTTCTCCCTTTCCGATTCGATGTCTTTGCCGATGACGGTAAAAAAACTCTTGATGCCGAGGGAGATGCCCTGCAGGAGCACGAGGACGAAGCCGACGGGAATGAAGGCCTTCAACACCCAGCGGTAGGGGATGCCCCCTGGGTCCGGGGAGCCCTCCATGACGCTGTAGGCGTTCTGCACGAAATGCAGGGAGGTGGCGATGATCATATAGCAGCCGGGGATCAGAAAGAGCAGCACCCCGACAAGATTGATCCAAGCCCGGGCCTTGGGGCTACAGCGCTGGTAGAAGATGTCCACCCGGACGTGCCCGTCCTTGAGAAGAGTGTAGCCGGCCCCCATTAGGAAGATGAAGGCAAACAGATGCCATTCCAGCTCCTGGGTGAACACGAAGCTGATGGAAAAGGCGTAGCGCATGACCACGTCGACGAATACGACACAGACAACCAGCGCCGTGGCCCAGGCTACGAAATTGCCCACCCAGAGGTTAAGCGTGTCGATCCAGCGGCAGATCGCTCGAAAAAAGGCCATGTGCACTCCTGATCCATCGAGATTTCCGGCCGCCCCGAACGATGGCTGTCCTTGAACCGCCATCCGGGTTTGGGCCATGAACTTCTGATCCCGAAACGAGAAGATGCTGCCTTTTGGAAAACTCCGGGATCCATTGGGAGTAGACCCTGCCGAACAACCCTTTGTAGAGAAAAGCGATACCCATGTCAAGTCGCGCCGCATTTTGGTTCGGGCAAGCGCTGAACGGGGGAGAAAATTCCACAGCGGCCCGGCTGTCTTCACGATTCTTCTTTTGCTTTCCAGACAACGTTGTGGTACCCGAACGGCAAAACGGCTTCCACCGGTGCTACCGTTTTCCGATGGGTTCGGATTCGGCCATGAGCAGTTTCAATCCTTCATCCGCTTGCGAGGAAACGACAGGCGATATTCCGCCCGGCGGCGTCTATCTCTGCCAGGTTTCGGCGTCCGTTTCCTGCGGCGCCTGCTGTGGCCTGTACAATCGGTTCCGCTGGTCGCGAAAGGAAATCAGCGATGCGCTGGCCCGCCGCACCCGGCTTTTTGCGGAGGTCCCGCGGGAGGTTGCAGCCATTGACGCCTTCCGCCGCCGCATCGAATCCCAGGAGCCCCGCCGCCACCCGCTGCCCCAGTTTCACCACTGTCCATTTCTGGGCCTGGTCGGGCGGCGCCGATCCCGGGTGGGCTGCCTGCTGCATCCGATGGCGGAAGGCAACCATGGTGTCGACTATCGCGGCCTGAGCGAATACGGCGGCCTGGCCTGTCGGACCTACTTCTGCCCCACCCATCGACGCGTGCGGCCCGCACACAGCCAGATCGTTCGAAACGCCATTCCCCACTGGTACGATTACGGATTTGTCGTGACGGAGTGGAAATTTCTCGTCCACCTTTTCACGGAACTGGAGAAGCGCTGTCAGCGGCCGTTGCTGTGGGCGGACATCGCCGACAGCGCGTCATGCCGACAATCCCTGGTCGACCTCTTGCTGTTGAAGATGAGCTGGCCCTATCGCTCCAGTTCCAAAATTCCCCCCGTTCACTATTTTTTCAATGACCGAATGTATGTCCGACCCGGAATCGACTATTCCGTCCTCGGGACCGACGTTTCGCCATTGGACGCCATTCTCGCCGAGCTCGACTCCGATTTCGCCACTGCACAGCAACTGCGGGAGGCCGAGGCCGTCGTAAACCGTCTGTTGTCGGTTTTTCAGCGTCGTTACGATGCGGTTTTCACTGCCGGCGACGGCGGTTGAAAAAATCGGGCAAGCCACTGCGTTGAATCGAAGCCGCTCTCGTGGTAAACTGTCGGCGGTTTTTTGGCGGACCTGCGCCAAGGCGAGACGGATCCAACCACCTCCCGGGTGCGGATCGAAAGAGGCGCTTGTCATGATCCTTCCATTTCATCGGCTTCCGATACCGGTTCTGGCCGGGATGGCGTGGCTTGCGGCGACCGCTGCGGCCGGCACTGCCCAGCAGGGGCCTTCTTTGCCCCCCGAGATGGCAGCCTACTACCGGGATACCAACTTTGTAGCGGCTTTCAGCACTGTGGAAGAGCGGCAGCGGCTCTCGGCCGGGCAAGAGTCGCCCGAAACCGCCCTGCCGCGGGACGGACGCCTGGCCGACGTTCGAAACGCAATGGAGCGTCTGAAGGACAGGACATGGCAGCCCTTTTCCGAACAGGAAACCCTTCCGGAAGATGTGCTTGTGCGCTCGGACTGGATGCGGGTGATCCAGGTTTTCGTCGACCGGGAGACGGCCATGGTTCGTGTCCGGGTCGTTCCCGTACCGCAGCGCCTCCAGGAGAAGTGGATCGCCGGGTACGAACCGGAGAGGGCAACGTCGCCCTCCGACGGCGATCACCGACGCAGCCAGGATGTCGGCACCGCTGACTCCCGGGTCGAAATGCATTTCTGGTTTACCATCGACGGCCGCTGGATGCGCAAGGAGGGAGGCATTGCCCAGAGCCGTTGATCCCGACGGCCCCTCCCCCGATCGATCCGGCCGGAATACCGTTTCCGTTCCCGCCCATTGCTCTCGCCGCAGGAGAGGAAAGCCATGCGGGAGCCAATTCCGACACACGACATCGGATCGCTAGGAGAAAGCAACGAAGGAGGAATCGACCATGGATTGCCATCAGGAGAAAAATCTTGCGTCCTGCAATTGCACCTACGAACCCTGTCCCCGGAAAGGGGCTTGCTGCGAGTGCATCCGCTACCACCTCGACAGCCGGCAGCTGCCGGCATGCTGTTTTCCGCCGGACGCCGAAAAGACCTACGACCGGTCCTTCGGGCATTTCGCGCGCCTGGTCGAGCGAGGTGTCATCTGATATGGCATCGATGAAAGCAGTGGTATTGAAAGGTTTCGGGGGGGGCGAGGTTCTCTCCATGGGAGAGGTGCCGCAGCCTTCCCCCGGAAACGGGCAAGTGAGAATCCGGGTGATGGCCACCTCGGTGAACCGTGCCGATATCGTTCAGCGGCAGGGCAACTATCCTCCACCTCCCGGAGAGTCCGAGACGCTAGGCCTGGAGGTGGCCGGCACGGTGGACGCCGTCGGCCCGGGTGTGACCGGCCACCAGATCGGAGACCGTGTGATGAGCCTGGTCGGCGGAGGGGGATATGCCGCCCACGCCCTTGCCTGGGCAGAACACCTCATCCCCATTCCGGCATCCATGGATTTCGTTCAGGCCGCCGGGGTTTGTGAAACCTACATCACAGCCTTTCTGAACGTCTTCCGGATCGGCGGGCTTTCCGACGGGGAGAGAGTCCTTCTTCACGGCGGCGGCGGCGGCGTCAACACGGCGGCCGTACAGTTGTGCCGCATGCTCGTTCCGAATGCCGTCCTTTTCGTCACCGCCTCACCGGCAAAGCTGGACCGTGTCGCGTCGCTGGGTGTCCATCACGTCATCGACTACCGGCACACGGATTACGCCGAGGAGGTCGTGCGGCGTAGCGACGGCCAAGGTGTCGATGTCATCCTCGATCACATCGGCGCGGACTACCTGGAGCCGAACCTCCGCTGCCTCGCCGTGGAGGGGCGCTTGGTGATCATCGGCATCGTGAGCGGTGCGAAGGCCGATCTCCATCTGGGTCGCCTTATGGTCAAGCGACACCGGATTTTCGGTTCGGTACTGCGGGCGCGCCCGGTAAAGGAGAAGGCGGAGATCGTTGAACACTTCCGCAAGGTCGTGATGCCCGGCTTCGAGGACGGCAGACTGTCGCCGCTGGTGCATGTATGTCTTCCCCTGGAGGAGGTGCGCGAGGCGCACCGCATCATGGAGGAAAGCCGGCATTTCGGTAAGATCGTGCTGCGCACGTAAGCTGCGCCGGGGATGGGGTCTAGTTTGATTCGTCTAAGAATGCCTCGACGACTTCTTGGAAGAAGCTTCGGTCGGCATCCGAAATTTCCATGAAACAGATGCCAATTCCCACCGCATTGTTTTCGCCGTCGATGCCGCTGAGATCCGCCCATACGACACGCCCGGTCAGGTGAACGACTTCGGCTCCCGGTGGAGCGATTCGAATTTCCAACGTCCGGTCCATCGGCAGTGGGTCGTCACAGTTGATGTTCACGCCTTCGCTGCTGACATCCGCCGTTTCTCCGCTGATGATTTCATCATCGACGACGATGTTGACAGGCCAATTGACTCTGACGCGCGGGCTTTTCCGCCTATCCTCCGGTTCGGCCAAGGCCATTCCTCCTACGATATGAAAAAAATAATACCGCTTCCCTTGCCAGATGTTTTTGATTTTTTTGGAGTCTTATAGAAAAAAGATCGGAAAGTCAATTCATCATCCCGGGCAAGGGCGGTGATGTCTATAAGCGATCTACAAGTTTTCGGATTTGGAGGAAAGGTAGGAAGAGACC
>JAJDOA010000113.1 GCA_022340405.1 Desulfobacteraceae bacterium
CGCTGCCGCCAGAAAGCCTCCGGCCAGCAGCAGTTGAAACGGGACGGAAAAAAAACGGTCCCTGGCATGCGTTTCCGCCGCTTCCGCCTCCCGGAGCATCGTTGCCAGGCGGTGGTCCGGCAGCCCGGTCAGACCCTTTAGGATGGCCACCCGGTCTTGGAAGGCCCTCTCCTCTCTTTGATCCGCCGTGATCCGTTCCGCCTTTCTCAGGACGCGGGCAAAAATCCTTTCTTCATTGTCCGTGGTGCTGAACATGGGCTTCTCCCTTCTGTTTCCAGCAGCTACACTGCAACGGCGGCAGCGAGCGAATTTCCCGCCGCTTGTTGGAGCGAACCGGAGGGGCCGGGCTCCGGGGCGGTGGGTCGTCTTCAAAGAACGTCCGGCAGGGTCCGGTGAAACATGGCCACGTCTGGGGAGCGGGCCTGTCGTCGGGCGTACCGTGGAGGGCTTTCCCGCACGAATCCGAGGCTGTCGTAGAGATCCTGGAGCCGCGGGTTGTTGGTCAGGGAAATCACCCGCCGAAATCCCTGGCGCGCCATCGCTTCGATAAAGGAGTTGACGGTGTAGACGCCCACCCGTTGGTTTCGGAATTTTGTGGAGATGGCCAGGGCGCCCAACTCCACCGTCTCGTCGTCGACGGGGAGCTTTTCCGCACACCCCACAATGATGCCGTCGATCAGCGTCACAAAAATGTTCTCACGGTGGGCAACCAGATAGGCTTTGGAGCGCGGTTTGATAAACCCCAGCGAGCGGTAGCGTTTCAAAATGCCCATTACCACGGCCAGATCCCTTTCGCCTTGCACCGGCCGGAAGGTTTCCGAGAAATTGTTGGCAATGAGGGTCCCCGAGCCCTCGATGGTAAACAGTTCGTGTTGAATGGTGTGCCGGCGCGCCGGAAGGATGTGCACCCGCTCGTAATGTCCCTCGTCGATGCGGCGGCAGATCAGAGCCATCACCGATTTGAAGTTGGCGTTATTGATGAGATCGCCGAAGTTGTCGATGGTTTCCCGGGCGCCTTCGGTGGTGATGGCGTTGATGCGGCGTCCCTCGGGGTCCACCAGGGATTTTCGCTCCAAGAAAATCAGCTTGAACACCCGTTCCGATGCGTCGAGCACGCTGCGGTAAAAATCGGCCTCCGGGGCGATACGTTCGATGCGGGTATCGGGTAGCCGATCCTGCAGATCCAGCAGGATTCTGCGATTGGCGGAGCGATGGGCCACGTTGTGAAACAAAATGGTCCGTACCCCGATGCGGACGAGGTGCTTCACATCCTCGACGATGTGGGGCCCATGATCGCGCAGGATTCCCTCCCGGCAGGCGATGCTCACCCGCCGGCCCTTGAGGATTCTGGCGTATTCGTCACTGTACAGTTTGGACATGGGGCACCGGTGTGGGTCTCTTTTCCGCTGCAGTCGATCCAACCCTTCGGCAGCGTGCGTCCTGGCTGCACACTACTCCCGGACGCTCTTTCTGTCAAAGTACGGCATTGCCGGCTCCGACGGAACCCTCCCCCCATCTCGACAAGCATTCAGCTCCGGTGGTATACTGCTGCCTCGATTCCGCTCTATCCCGTAATGCAAAACCGAAAGGACCCAATATGGAAACGATCGTTCTGGGGCGCACCGGCCTACGTGTCCACCGGTTTGGATTCGGTGGCATCCCCATCCAGACCGTTTCGGAGGAACGTGCCGTCGAAACGGTTCGGCATGCCATTTCGCGGGGCGTCGATTTCATCGATACCTCCCGGGCCTACACCACCAGCGAGCGCCGCATCGGGCTTGCGCTGAAGGGCGCGCGGCAAAAGGTGGTCTTAGCCTCCAAGACCCCCGATCGGACCTGGGACGGCGTTCGGCGGGATCTGGCGAAAAGCCTTTCCGAACTCGATGTCTCAACCATCGATTTGTACCAGTGCCACTTTGTGAGGGATGCGGACGATTACGCGCGGGTGAAGGCGGAAAAGGGGCCCCTGGATTGCCTGCGGCTTGCACGGCAGGAGGGCCGCATCGCACACGTGGGAATCACCAGCCACAGCCTGGATGTGCTGGACCGCGCGGTGGAGGATGGCTTGTTCGATACGATCATGGTCTGTTTCAGTTTTCTTGAACCCAAAGCGGCCGAATCCCTCATTCCCAAGGCTCTGGACCGCAATATCGGTGTGATCGCCATGAAGTCCTTTTCCGGCGGCGTCATCGAGGACGCGGATCTCGCGCTCAAATTCGTATTGTCCCAACCCGGTGTGGTGGTGATTCCGGGGGTGGAGAGTCCGGAGCTGTTCGACGAAAACTGGCGGGTGTACGCCGCAGGCGACTATCGACTCAGCCCCAAGGAGAAGGAAGCCATCGAAGCCGTTCGGCGCCGGTGGGACAAAGCCTTCTGCCGGCGGTGCGATTACTGCCAGCCCTGCACGGAAGGCATTCCCATTTCGGTGATTCTTCACCTGCAAAGCATTGCCCGGCGGATGGGGGAGGCCAGCCTGGAGAAGGAGTGGCTCATCCAGGGCATCGAGGCGGCGCGATCCTGTTCCCAATGTGGCGAATGCTTGGACCGTTGCCCCTACGAGCTGCCCATACCCGACTTGATACGGGAAACGCTGGATTGGCTGGATGCCAGGCGATGCCCTCAAGGGCAACCATGAACGAAACATCGAAATCCCCGTCCGCCGGTCGGACCGCCCACCGTGGCGTTCCGTTTCCGACCGTGCGGCTCGTGAAGCTCTTTGTCAGACTGGTATCCGCCGTTGTGCTGCTGTTTCACCTATCGGGGGCGGTGCCGGATGCCCTGGCCGTTGCTTCGAACGGGCATGCCGACGCCGTGTCAACCGATGGGAAGAGCCGCTGGCCAGGGCAATGGGAGATCGTGGATCCCGCCGCGGTCGGATTCGACACGCAAGCGCTCGAGCTGGCGGTGCAGCGTATCGGAGCGATGGAAGGCCTGTACGGGGTCATCGTCGTCCGCGGCGCCAGAATTGCGGCCGAGCGCTACTTTCGAGAAGCCTACCGGGAAAAACCTCACAACCTCAAGTCCGCCTCCAAGGTGGTGATCTCCACCTTGGTGGGAATCGCAGTGGACCAGGGGTTGCTCACGCTGGATCGATCCATCGCCACATGGCTTCCGTATCCAGATCTGTTTTCGGACCGCCGGAAGGCAGCCATCACCCCCCGCCATCTGCTGAGCATGACATCGGGTCTGGAGCCCACGAGCTATCAGACCTACAACACTTGGATTTCCCGAAAGGACTGGGTGCGTGCCGCGCTCGAGCGTCCCATGGTTGCAGAGCCCGGCACGGTTTTTCAGTACAGCACCGGTGACACCCACATCCTCTCGGGTATTCTCACCGCCGTCTGCGGCACCAGCACTCGTGCGTATGCGGAAAGAAAGTTGTTTGGTCCGATGGACATTCGGGTGCAGGGATGGGACGAGGACCCGGGTGGAGTGAGCCTGGGCGGCAACAATCTCTCTCTGCTACCCCGGGACATGGCCAAGCTGGGCCTCCTCTATCTGGACGGCGGAGTTTTCGGCAGCCATCGGATCGTTTCCCGCGGGTGGATCGAAGATGCCGTTCGTCCCAATGCATTGGGCGATCACGAGGTGTATGGCGCCTACGGCTACCTTTGGTACATCCGCCCGGGTGGAAGGGAAGCCTTCACGGCCGTAGGATTCGGCGGGCAGTACATCTACGTAGCACCCCCGGAGGACTGCATCGTCGTGATCACCTCCACCCTGGAGTCGAAGGGCCGCAGATGGGAAAAACAGGTGATCGGCCTCATACAAGACGGCATTCTGGGCAGTCTGCGGCAGGATGCGCCGCACTTGGCTCCGACAACCCGGCTTCGCGTTCCGGGGGTGGCCGGTGCCGACCTTCCGCGGCACATGGCCTCTGTGGTGGAGGTTGAAGGGAGCCGGAACAACCGGCCCATTGCGCGGGGCAAAACATTGGCCAACGTGGTGCTGCGCAGCGCGCCGGGCACCGACGCCGTCCGCCTGGGTCTCGTCCCCCTGGACACGGAGGTGTCCATTTTGGAAACCCGAAACCGCTGGCATCGGGTCTCGTACGATCGGCGGCAGGGCTGGATATCCGGTGACTATGTTCGGGTCGGCGTCCAGGAGCCCGTGGGCGAGGTCCCGCCGGATGAAACGACGGTGCGCATGGCGGCATCGTCTTCCCAGGAACAGGCGGGGGCGGCGTCCGCGTCGGAGGATTTGGAGGCGGAAGCTCCACCGATTCCCGCATTTGCCAGGTTGCAGATTCAAACCCTTACAAGAGCGTTGGAGAGCGCGGAGAGCATCCGCAGAGCCAAAGACGCCCGCCTGAGCGCCCTGCAGCAGGAGATCGAAGAACAGCGGCTCGCAGCCGAAGACAAAGAGCGCCGGCAGCGGGAGTTGTCCGAACAGCTTGCTGCGGCATACGATGACATTGCCGATCTGGAGGAACAGGCACGAAAAGCGCAGGCCGGTGAGAGCCGTCTCCAGGCCGCACTGCAGACACAGGAAGGGGAGGTGAGGGAGGCAGCCGCCGAGAGCAAACGCCTCAAAGAGGCGCTTTCCCGGGCGGACGCGGGCCGAGTCGGCGTCGAAAAGAAGCTGGGCGCCGCCCTAGAGCGGACGCAGAGAATGGAAAAGGAAACCACGTCGTTGGAAGAGGCCCTCTCCACCAACCGGGCGCTGCTTGCCGAAGAGAGAAAGACCTTTTCCGATCGTGAGAAGCAGCTGCAGCAAGAGATTACTGGACTGGCCGAGCAGCTGCGACAGCGCGATCTCATGGCGGCCCGCTTCGAGGAAAGGCTGAAAAAGCTCTCCGCAGAAGCATCTGCGGCGAGGTTGGATGCGGATCGCTCGGGCAAGGCGGTTGCCGTCCTGAAGGCCGAGCGGGCGGATCAGGACAACCGCCTGGCATCGTTGGAGAGAGATCTGGACGAATCGCGGAAGGAGAAAAGGCGGATGGAAACGGCGCTGGCCGTCCTGCAAGCGGACCAGACCGAAAAAGCCGGTCGTATCGAGGCCTTGGAAAAGTCTTTGGCTTCCCAAAAGCGTTCCCTTTCCGATGCCGAGGCGAAGGGTCGCGACCAGGCTGCCGCCCTGGCCGGTGCCAAGGAGCGGATAGCCGAACTGGAGCGTTCCCTGCTGGCCGCGGAAACCGAGCGCAAGCGCATGGATGCGGAAACCGATTTGCTTCGGGAAAAGCTTGCCGCGGGCCGTTCGTCCGTGGAGGCGGTTTCCTCCGAACGGGACCGGTTGAGTGAGGAAGTAGCGGAGCTTCGCCGCTCCCTTTCGGATCAGCGGGATCAGGCGGAAGCATCCGCCGCCCAGCGCAGTCGTTTGCAGTCCGAGCTTTCCGCGGCGCGGGATGCCCTATCCGCCGAGCGCGAAGCTTCCGCGACCCGGGATGAGCAAATTCGGCAGAAATTGGCGGCCCTGTCCGAAGAACTGCAACGGCGGGATGCCGTGCAGGAAACCATGAAAAAGAAGGCGGAAACGCTGGGTGCGCAACTCGAGGCCGCGAGGTCCGATACCAAACGCATGAAGGCATTGCTCGACACTGCCGAGGCGGATCGGGCGGCCGGCAGGGAGCGGCTGGACGCCGCCCTGTCCCGGTTGGCCCGGCTGGACCAGGAGCGGGTCGCTGCGATGGCGCAACGGCAGGAAATCCAGGAGGAACTTGCCTCTGTCAAGGAAGAGCTTCTGCAGCGGCGAGGGGAAGGACGTTGGCTGCGATCCGCCGTCGAAAAGCTCACCATGGAATTGACCGATGCCCGCAGGGAACTCGAGGTGCTGACCCAGAGAATTGCCGGATCCGGTGGAGGGGATTCCCTTGCGGCGGCGGGCAAGCCGACGGCCGTTGCCCGGTCGGTCGGTGCATCTCCCGACTCCCGCGTGGATTCCGAAGCACCGGCCGCGATGGAGGCAGAACAGCCATCCCGGGAATTGGACAGCGTCTCCGGAGAGGCGCTTCCGCTTCCGGCCGTGGACCTGTTTGTGAAAGGTTGGGCTGACGACTGGTCTCGAAAAGATGCGGATGCCTATTTGGCCCGCTATTCTCGAAGGTTTCAGCCCGAGCGCGGGCGATCGTTGGAGGCGTGGCGGAGCATTCGGCGCAGGCGTCTGGCCAAGCCCGCGTTCATCGAAGTCATTGTCGGTGACCTGGAAGTGAAATTCCAGGAGCGAGGCAGGGCCGTAGCTACCTTCCGGCAGACATACCGATCCGACACCTATGCCGACACGGTTCGGAAGACGCTGGAGCTGACCATCGAAGAAGGCGGCTGGAAGATTTTGACCGAGAACAGCCGAAAGGAACCGTAGGCGGATTCCCGCCGCTCGCAGCCGGCACCCCCTGCCGGGGTTGACTTGTCGGTTCCCATTGTTAGGTTACGCGGCAAACCATCAACCCAAAGGAGAATCCATTGGACACAGTAGAAAACGGTCTTTTTGTCAGCATCGACTACACAGGCAAACTGCAAAGCGGTGAAATCTTCGACAGCAGCGAAGGGCGTGAGCCGCTGGAGATTCAGGTGGGCAGCGGTCAACTCATCGAGGGTTTTGAAAGGGAGCTTCAGGGGATGAAGCTCAACGAGAAGAAGTCTTTCACGCTGGCTCCGGACGAGGCCTACGGCCAGAGAGACGAGGATCTTACCCGGGATTTCTCCCGGTCCGACATCCCCAAGGAAATGAGCCCCGAGGTGGGGATGACCGTAGGCCTGCAGGGCCACGAGGGCCGGCAGGTTCCCGCCCAGATCGTTTATGTCGATGATGAAAAGGTAACTGTGGACATGAATCACCCGTTGGCCGGAGAGGAGCTGTTTTTCGACATCGAAGTGGTGGGAATCAGCGAGACCCCGACGCAGAGTTCCGCGGGATGCGGCAGCGGATGTGATTGTTCCTCGGGATGCTGCTGATTTTTCCTCCTGCGGATCCCTTTCCATAGCGCCGCCCGCGATCCGGTCGTCTGCATCACCGGCCGGATCGCATGCGTCAACCAATTTAGCCTGCAGCAAGCTTCGCAAGTGAAAGCCGTCTGCCTTTTGGCCCGCCGCTGCACATCGAGCCATGCCCCCTTTTTCACTTCTTTCCATATGCATCCCTTCCGGTGATTTGACTTTTGCACCGGTTTCCGCGATAAATGGCCAACACCCAACCCGCATCTGGAGGAAGCCATGGAAGTGGTCGGCATCGACATTGGATTCGGTTTCACCAAAGCGACCAACGGGAAGGAATTCGTCGTCTTCAAATCGCTGTTGGGCGAGGCCACCGACATCCAGTTCCGGATGAGCATGGGCAAGGGGGAGCCAAACCGCAGCATGCACGTGGTCGTGGACGACCAGCCCTACTTTGTCGGGGATTTCGCCGAGCAGCAGTCCAACGTCCGGCACTTCACCCTCGACCAGCAGCAATTGCTGGACGAGATGGCCAGAGTGCTGGCTTTGACAGCCATGGGGCACCTGGTGGACAGTTACGCTCCTCTGAATCTTATTTCCGGTCTGCCGGTGGGATACTACCGGGACTATCACCAGTCGTTCAGCAAACTGCTCACCGGAAGCCATGAGATCGCATTTCAGTTGCCGGACGGGTCCAGCCAGATACGAAGGCTCAACATCGGCAAGGTACGCATCATCCCGCAGCCGCTGGGAAGCGTTTTGAACCTGCTCATGAACGATACCGGAAAGATCACCAACCGCGATCTGGCCAAGCAGAAGATCGGTGTGATCGACATCGGCTTCCGCACCACGGATTTTTGCATCTTTGACCGGATGCAGTATGTGGAGAGAGGAAGCAGCACCACCGATACGGGTATCTCCAAAAGCTTTGCCATCATCGCAAAAAAACTTCGGGAGGAGTGCCGGGTCAACGTGGAGCTGTTTCGCCTGTTCAAGGCGGTGGAGTCCGGATTCATCAAGATCAGGGGCAAGGAATACCGGATCGCCCAGCTGCGGGACCTGGTTTTCGCCAATGCCGCCAGCACCATCGCGGGAGACGCCGAAAGGCTCTGGTCCGATGACTGGGACATGGACGCTGTGGTCATCACCGGCGGAGGTGCGACGGAGTTGGCCGAGCACCTCCGACCCCACATCGACGGAAATGTGCTCCCCATCGAACCCACCGTCGACGCCCGGCTGAACAACGTTCAGGGGTATCAGAAATACGCCCTTTACCTGTGGGGCGGAGCGGAGGCCCAGGAGGCCAGCTGACCGCCGGCGGGCAGGACGCCCATGCGATTCTTCAAACGAAACGCCCAATCCGGCGAATCTCCGCGTCCGGAGACGCCGGACCCGCCACCTGCCGCATCGGCCGCAGATGCACCGACCCGGGATTCCGCAGAAGCACAACCGAGGCCACTCCTGCTGGAAATGGACAACCGTGCCCGGCGGATTCGTCGGCTCGCGCGCGCCCAGGCCTACTGGCAGGAGCTCGAAGCGCTGGACGCTCCGCTGCCCTATCTGCGGTTTCTTTTTGCCTCCGAGCGGGAGGGAATGGAGGCCCTGGAATCCCTTCCGTTCATCACCACGGCCGAGGACACCGGCAACATCGTCTGCACAGAACCCATCACATTGGTCTATTGCCGCACCGGAAGTGGGTTCGAGGTGGCCCTCGGCGGTGAAAGCCTCCTGCATGATCGCTGGCATCAAGCCCGGCGGCATTTGCTTTCCCGGGGCGGATCCGTGAAAAACGAATGCAGGCCCGCCAGTCGGGCAGTAGAGGATCGGCACGGCCCGAAAGTCCGTTTCCTCCGGGAATATGTGCAGGTGGGTCTCCGGGCAAGCCGCCGGGTCCGTGTATACCGGGCCGAGAGTGCCGCCGCCGCCAGGATTTTCCTCCGGGAGCGCGGCCGGTTCGATGTTCAGGGCGGTGAGGACATCCTCGTGGAGACTCCGGAGGGGGTGCTAGGTCCGGAAGCGGAGACGGTTCCTCACCGGTCCCGTCAAGAGCCGGAGGATGCGTAATCCCTTACGTCCAGGACTTCTCCGTTGAGGGTTCCCTCGACGCTCGCCTTGTAAGCGAGGGCCGTTCTGTCGGACGGAATGCCGTCGGATCCGTCCTTCCCCATGGACTCCAGGGTTTCGGACACCCATATGGGGCTGACCGCATTGATGCGGATGCCCCTGGGGCTTTCCAGCGCAGCGGCGCGCACAAACCCCTCCAGACCGGCGTTGGCCATACTGATGGCGGCACTACCCGGAATGGGTTCTCGGCTGAGCACACCGCTGGTGAGTGTGATCGAGCCGAGGTCGGCAATATGATCCACGCCGATTTGCACCAGATGGACCTGGCCCATGAGTTTGTGATGAAGCCCAAGCAGGAAGTCCTCTTCGGAAAGCTCTGCCAGCGTGCCGAAGCGTGCCAGTCCGGCCGCGCTGACGATCGCATCCACCGTACCGATATCCTGAAACAGCCCCGTGATGGAGTCCTTCGAACCCAGATCCACACGAAAATCACCGCCGGTGTGTCCCACCGGGATGATTTCATGATGCGGCTGCAGCACGTTCACGATTCCCTTGCCGATGGTGCCAGTGGCACCGATGACGACGATTTTCATGGTCGGCTCCTTTCCTTGGCAATTCCGGATTCGGCGTCTGAGCCCGATACCGAATCCATGAACCGATATCGTAAGCATCCCCGGAGGAATTGCCAGCTCAGGCTTTTTCCTATGCCGTGAATGATCCCGGTTGCATTGCACCGGCATCGGTGCGATGCTAGTTTTTACTTTTGGCAATTGCTATGGATGGGAACACACGCAGGAGGACTGCGCCATGTGTCCAGCGGAAAAGCATCGCACTCTTTCGGAATGGTTCGAATACGGCCGCCGCTGCTTTCACAAGCCCGACGGAATGGAGGCTGTACGAGCTCTGGAGAAGGTCGTGGAAATGGATCCCGGCTATCGTCACCCCGACGGCGACAACCCCTACTTTTACCTGGGAAAGATCCACGAAATGGAAGGTCGTCTGGAGCAAGCCATCGTCCTCTATTCCCGCGCACTGGCCGTAAATCCGCAAGACGAGGAAAGCCGCATCGGCAGGGGCAGTTGCTATACGGTGACGCGGCAGCACGAGCGGGCCATCGAGGACTTCACCCACCTGCTCCGGCTGCCGGAGGGAAAACGAAAGGTCCCTCGGAAGCATCTGCTCCAGGCCATTGCCGAAAATCACCGGCAGCTCGAAGACTGGGGGCAGGCCGTGTACTGGGCACAGAAGGCCATGGAGGCGGATCCAGCTGATGAGCGGCTGAAAGAGCTCTACGAACGCATATTCTCCGCCGGCAGGTCCCACTGATCCAGCGGGTTCACAAGGTCACCGGAGCCGGGAACGGCCGGAGTGTGCGGCATCGCCTGTCATAATAACGGCGGAAACCCGCTTTTCAGCAGCCATTGACCCGTTTCTTCGTCGAAACCCCATTCTTGACGATCCTGCACGATCTTTTCCACCGGACGATCGTTGCGGTAGTAGTGAATTTCCACCAGTTGATAGACGGTCGACTTGTCTTCCGAGACCACCGTCTCCTTCACATCGTAGCGGGTCACCTGGATCAGCTTCATCTCCTCTCGGTCCAGACGATTGCTCTCCGGCCCGTCCGGTGCCAGCATGCCGCTGGCCGCTTCCAGGTCGGACCGCAGCATGTACGACTGGTACTGCTTCTGGACTCTGTTGAACTGCTGCATGCGGCGGATCCCACCCATCGTAGCGCAACCCAGAAGAGCCGGAATCAGAAGAAAAACGAAGATTCGCTGGATCATGGCACTCCCTTTCTTGGTTTGAGTTCGTTGCTTTTTTAGGGCAAGCATACGGTTTTTGCCTTGTTTTGACAACACGATCGCTGCATACTTTGATCGGTACGGTACAGTGGCGTATTCGGGCCGGGGTCCCTGAAGTTGCGGGCATCCGCCCTGTTTCGAAATGGCGGATCGGTGCGGGGTTCGACTCCGTTGTATTTTTCCCCGACGGCACGGAATACCCCAGCCTAACATCGGCAGAGGAGAAGCCCAATGACAGGATCTTCCAGGCGATACCGGATGAAAACGCGGGTGGTGGCAGAGTCCCATGCCGGAACCGATTGGGAGCCCGACGTGGTGCCTCCTCTGCACATGACTTCCACGTTCCGATTTCGTGACTCGGACCACGGTGCCGACATTTTCGCCGGACGCCGTGACGGCTATGTCTATACCCGTATCGGCAATCCCACCCTGGATCGGTTGCACGCCAAACTGGCGGATCTGGAAGGCGCCGAGGACGCCGCATCGACGGCGTCCGGCATGGCCGCCGTGGCTTCCGTGGCCCTGACACTGGCCCGGCCCGGAGACAACCTCGTGGCCTGCTCCACACTGTATGGCGGGACCTACGCTCTTTTCCATCATCACCTCCGGCAATTCGACATCGAAGCGCGCTTCATTGCCCCCCGGGAGGCTGGAGATGCCGATCGGCTGAAAGCGCTTGTCGACGATCGGACACGATTTCTCTATATGGAAACCCCGGCCAACCCCACCCTGGACATCGTGGACATTTCCCTGTGGGCGAGCGTTGCCGAAAAACGGGATATCCCCCTGGTGGTGGACAACACCTTCTCCACCCCCTGCCTGCAGCTTCCGCTGGCCCAAGGAGCCCGGCTTGCGGTCCACTCCGCCACCAAGTATCTGGGCGGGCACGCGGATCTCATCGGGGGAATCGTGGCGGGCGAGAAAAACCTCATCGATCGGATCCGTACCGAGACCCTTCATCACTTCGGACCGGTGTTAAGCCCCTTCAATGCCTGGTTGATCCTCCGCGGCGTCAAGACACTGGACGTCCGCATGCAGCGCCACTGCGAGAATGCCGCCACCCTGGCCGTTCGGCTGGAGGGGCATCCGAAAGTGAAGCGGGTGTACTATCCCGGACTGCCGGCCCATCCCGGCCATGCGGTGGCGTCCCGGCAGATGCGCGGGTACGGCGGGATGCTGGCTTTCGAACTCAAGGGAGGAACGGCCGCCGGAAAGGCCTCAATGGACGCCGTACAGCTGTGTACCCTGGCCGTGAGCCTCGGTGAGTGCGCTACGCTGATTCAGCATCCCGCCTCCATGACCCATTCCACCTACAGCCCGGCGGAACGCAGGGCCGCCGGCATCGCAGACGGCCTGGTCCGTCTCTCCGTCGGCATCGAAGATGTAGAAGACATTTGGGAAGACTTGGACCGGGCGCTTGCAGCAGTGCCCTGAACCGAGGCCAACCCGGCAACCGCTCTCATGGAAAGGCAGACGGCATGGAATATTCTGCCAAAGAAATCCTTCGATCGCATGTCCAGCCGGCGCTGGGCTGCACCGAACCCGTGGCCATTGCCTTGGGGACCGCTGCGGCTGCGTCCCTGCTACCCGGTGCCGAGCCCGAGTCCATCGAGGTGTGGGTCGATGCCAATATCTACAAAAACGGTATGTCCGTTTTGATCCCCGGGACCGGGGGGCTCCACGGTCTGGATCTCGCCGCTGCCCTCGGCGCCCTCGGGGGGGACCCCTCCCGCAGACTGGAAGTCCTGGATACCATCGATGAGAATCAGGTCCGGCAGGCGCAGCAAATGCTCGACCAGGGTCGCGTCGTGGTACGCCTGATCCAAGAGCGGGGTCTTCAGATCCGTACACGAATCCGCACCGCAGGTGACGAGGCGGAATCGCTGATTACCGGGACGCACGACAACATCGTATCCTTGCATCGCAATGGCAGTCCGGTGCTGGAGTCCGCCCTTCTCGGCGGGCCGGAAGGCGATTCCGGCAACCGTCTGGCCGAGCTCGAGGCGTGGCTTGCCAAACGATCCATAGCCGAACTGTTGGCGCTGCTGGATGGGTTGGACGAAGAGGACCTAACGTTTCTTGAAGAGGGGGTCCGGTTCAACGACCGCCTCGCCCGGCATGGGCTCAAATACGGCACCGGCCTCGGTGTGGGCAAATGCTTTTCACGGTTGATACGGCAGCGTCTGATGTGCAGGGACATGGTGTCTGCTGCGCGCATGTTGACGTCGGCGGCGGCCGATGCCCGCATGGGGGGCGTGAAGCTGCCTGCGATGTCCAGCGCAGGCAGCGGCAATCACGGTTTGACGGCCGTTCTGCCCATCTGGGCCGTCAGGGATTTTATCGACCACCGCCTGGAAGACGTGTTGAAAGCCGTGGCCCTCAGCCACATCGTGACCGCCTACGTGAAGGCCCATACCGGGAGGCTTTCCGCCATATGCGGCTGCTCGGTGGCAGCAGGTGCGGGGGCCACCGCGGGAATCGCCTTTCTCTTGGGGGGTGACGCCAGACATATCTCTCATGCCATCAACAACCTCATTCTGGATCTGGCAGGTGTGATCTGTGACGGCGCCAAACTGGGATGCGCCCTGAAACTGGCAACGGCGGCGGGAACGGCGGTGCAGTCTGCGTTGTTTTCGATGCAAGGGGTTCATGTACTGCCCACGGACGGTATCGTAGACCGGACCTTCGAACGGACCACCTTCAACCTCGGGCTGCTCAGCTCCGAGGGGATGGCGCAGGCCGACCAAACGATTCTTCAGATCTTGATGGCAAAAGTGGCCGAAAGCGCCGCCGATGGAAGAGACAAGAAACCGTCGTGAAAGCGCCCCCCGCAGAGACTGCATCCAGGCCTCTGCCCTTCTGATTAAGCACATCCGAAACGCGACTCACTTTGCAGCTGCAGGCATGGTCCCGACGGATTCCCGGTCTTTTTCTCGGTTCGCCAACAATTCGAGAGCGATCTTTACACATTCCGTGATGGTTGGGGCACAGCGCTGCACATGGGATATGCTGCG
>JAJDOA010000143.1 GCA_022340405.1 Desulfobacteraceae bacterium
CGGGAACGGTCCGGATGATGCCGTATCCTCGGGAAAGGACCACCGAGGGGCTGAGCGCCTTCAGGCGGGTGTTGAGCTCCCGCAGGCGAAATCGCTGCTTTTCCAGACGCCGGTGGCAGGAATGCGCCAACCTCTCCTTCCAAACTTCATTTTTTTGTTTATTTTTACCTATATATATATACGGTTTATTTGATAATAATCGTCTCTCAAGCCAGTAATTTCGCTCTCTCCCTCTTTGCATCAGGCGTTGAACCGAGCGGACCAGGCGCAGGCAGTGATCATCGACCCTCATCTGTAAATCCTGGCAGCGCCGGGTGGGATCGCCCAGTCTGCGTGCCATGGCTTCCAGCGACACCCTGCGAGCATCGAGCAGGCGTTCGAGCAGTACCCTCATGCGCCGGCGCTGCTGCAAAAGGTGTGCATCGATATCCTCCTTGGACGGAACCACCAGCTCGGCTGCGGCCGACGGTGTCGGGGCTCTCAGATCGGCCACAAAATCGGCGATGGTCGTATCGGTTTCGTGGCCTACGGCAGAAACAATTGGAATCTTTGAAGAAAAAATAGATCTTGCCACGGTTTCCGAATTGAAGGCCTGCAGGTCCTCCAGCGATCCACCTCCCCGGGCCAAGATGATCACGTCGGTGTCCATCCGCTGGTTGAGCAATTGAAGCGCGGAATCGATTTCCGATTCGCTGCCGCTGCCCTGAACCTTCACTGGAACCAGTCGAACGGGCATGTTGGCAAAACGTCTGCGAACGACGTGAAGGATATCGTGAATCACGGCACCGGAAGGCGACGTCACCACGGAGATTGCCGTGGGGAGAAACGGCAGCGGCTTTTTGTGAATCGCATCGAAAAGCCCTTCCTCATCCAAACGACGCTTTAGCTGTTCGAAAGCAATTTGGAGTGCGCCGACACCTCCGGGCTCCAAATGTTCGAAGATGAGCTGATAGGTCCCTCGCGGCTCGTACACGCTGATCCTGCCGAATCCGGTGACCGACATGCCGTCTTCGAGCTGAAACCGCAACTTGAGACGCTGGTTCCGAAAAAGCACGGAGGAGATCTGCGACTTGTCGTCCTTAAGGGTGAAGTAGCAGTGACCGGACACCGGCATTCGGAGGTTGGACAACTCTCCGGCTACCCAGACGAAGGGATAGGTTTCCTCCAGGATCCGTTTGATATCCTGGGTCAATTCACTGACCGAGTATACGGGGCGCTGGCGAGGAGCGTCAGATTGCGTCAGGGGCATTGGCTTGCGTCTGAAAAGTGCCGGAAGCCCGGCTCCGACCTTTAAAGTCCGATAAGATATATTATGTAAACTTTATGCGTTTCCGGTCTCCTTAGGGGAAGTCTCCGCGCCGGAGGCTCCCCTTTCCGATTCCGAAGGGTCCGGGCCGATGGCCTCCGGTACCCGGCCCACAAGGAGCTCGCGCACCGCAGGCACCACGTAGATCGACTCGTGGGGAAAGCGGCTGAGGCAATCCGCCAGTGCATCGATTTTCCGGTGTACCGACAAGTGCTTGTCCAGGATGAACAAGTCCTGCTCTTTCACCTTGCAGAGGCCGCTTTTCACCGGAACGCCCGTAACGCGGAAGTTTTGCTCGGATACCGTGATGCCGAGTTTTTCGGCCAATTCTTTCAGCGCTTGCAACCGTTGTTGCGGTTTCATCTCATTCTTGAAAAAACGCAGGGCTGTGTTATTATTCGTCCAGAAAGCATCCGTCAATTATAAATCAGGAGGTGTGTTACATGGCGAGCACGTATTCCCAAGAGAGAATCCAGACACAAGTACGGGTCAACAGTTTTATCCGCAGTGTCTACAACTGGATGGCCGTCGGCTTGGCCCTGACCGGCGGCGTTGCGTGGATGGTAGCCGGAAGCGAGACTCTTCTCCGACTATTTCTCGGCAACCGGCTCCTTTTTTTCGGGCTGATCATCGCGGAACTGGTCCTGGTTTTCACCCTGAGTGCAAGGGTGGCAAAACTGCGGGCATCCACGGCAACGGCAATGTTTATCATCTACGCCGCTCTCAACGGCATCACCATTTCCTCGATTTTCCTTATATATACAAGTTCCTCCATCGCTTCAACGTTTTTCGTCTGTGCAGCCACCTTCGTGGCGACCAGCATCTACGGCATGACGACCAAAAAGGATTTGACATCCTGGGGCCAATTTCTGTTTATGGGCCTGATCGGAATCATCGTCGCCACTCTGGTGAACTTTTTCGTACAAAGCTCTGCGGTTGCGATGGTGGTCAGCTACATCGGCGTGATCGTTTTCGTCGGTCTCACGGCCTATGATACGCAAAAGCTCAAGAACATGGCCCTCACCCAGCCGGACGGTCTGGAAGCGGGCGTCGTACGAAAAGGCGCCATCATGGGCGCTCTGTCGTTGTACCTGGACTTCATCAACCTGTTTCTCATGTTATTGCAAATCCTGGGAAATCGGGATTAAGCCAATGGAATCAAAAAAGCGGGCTTCCCATGTCGGAAAGCCCGCTTTTTTATTTTTGACCGGTGCGCCTGGCTGAATTTGCCACGGAGATCGGTCTTTCATGTCTTCTTGGTTGCTACGATTCTATTGGAAACCTTCTCGGGAAAAGAACGGAATTCTGGCGACTACCATAAATATTCGCAACTAGGGCCCCGATACTGGTCTTCTTATCCCAGCGCTTTTTCGACAGCCGAGGCGATGCGCCTGGCGTGGCCCCGGGTTTCCTCCTCGGTGGGGCCCTCCACCATTACCCGGCAGACCGGCTGAGTTCCGGAATAGCGCACCACCACCCTGCCCCGATCCCCCAACTCTGACTCCGCCGCTTCAATGGCGTTTCGAACCTCCACCAGGGAGTAAAGATCCGGCTTTTCCCTGACGGGAACCGCCAGCAGGATCTGCGGGTAGGCGGTCATGGCCCGCTTGAGCCGGGAAAGCGGTTTCCCGCTCCGGGACACCACCTCCAGCAGTTTCAGTGCCGAGAGAAGACCGTCGCCGGTGGTGTGGTTTTCCAGGAAAACCAGGTGCCCGGAGTCCTCGCCCCCGATGGAAGCCCCCGTGCGGCGCATGGTTTCCACGACCTCGCGGTCCCCCACTGCACAACGTTCGTGCCGAATCCCCATCTTCTCCAGCGCCCTCGTGAGCCCGATGTTGCTCATGATGGTGCTGACCAGGACCGGAGCGGTACCCCGGCTCTGCTGTTGTCGCAGGAAATGGTCGGCACAAACGGCGAGAATCATGTCCCCCGAGAGAATGCCGCCGGTTTCATCCACCGCGACCAGTCGGTCTCCGTCACCATCGAAGGCCAGGCCGGCCGTCGCCCCGTTTTCGGAAATCCAGGCCGCGACCGACTCCGGATGTTCGGAGCCGCAGCCGCGGTTGATGTTGGTACCGTCCGGGGTGGAGGATAGAACGTGGCATTGCATGCCCAGTTCGGAAAAAAGGAGGGGAGCCACTTCCGACGTGGCTCCGTTGGCGCAGTCGATGACCACGGAAATGCCGGAAAACGGTTCTTCGGACCGCGGAAATGCCCTTTTCAAGTGCTCCAGGTACCGGCGTCGCGCATCGGGCAGCGGAACGGGGATCCCGGTCTGGGATGTGGAGGACGCCTGTCGGCGCTGCCAGTCGTCGTCGAGGATGCGTTGTTCCAGCTCCCTTTCCCGATCGTCGCTGAGCTTGTAGCCGCTGTTGTCGAATATCTTGATCCCGTTGTCCTCATAAGGATTGTGGGAGGCGGAGATCACGATTCCGGCACGGGCGCCCTCCTGGGCGGTCAGGACTGCCACGGCGGGAGTGGGAATCACTCCTGCACAGAAGACGTCGACTCCGGCGGAACAGATACCGGCCACCAGGGCCGATTCGAGCATCGGACCGGATTTTCGGGTATCACGGCCGACCACGACCGGGGCCGTGTTCGAGGCGCCGCGGAAGCAAACGGCCACGGCACGGCCCACCCGAACGGCGGTTTCCGCATCCATCGGATACCGATTGGCTTGCCCGCGGATGCCGTCGGTTCCGAACAACCGGCTCACCCCGCCTCCTTTCCCGCGGCATCGCCGAAGCTCGGCAGCAGCTTCATGGCCTTTGCCACGGTGTCGTCCACGACGGCCTGCAGCCACCGGCTTCCCGCCTCTCGGCCCTCCGGAGACAGACCGGTTATGGTTTCCAGGTATCGTTTTTCCCCTGTGGGCTCCGCAGCCTCGAGATGCCTTAAGAATGCGTCCTTCCACTTTCCAGGGAAATCCAGGCTGCACTTCTCCCGAAATAGATCGGCCAACGCTTCTGTCTGCCTGGAAAGATCCCGGATGATCTGTGCCGATGGAGAGGGCGGCCCTTTGCGATCCGGCTGCGGCGTTACCATCGTGAGCTTATGCGCCAGGCCGCCCAGGCGCCGAACCCGTTCCTCGATGCCTCTGTCCACGGTACGGATCAATGCCCGCAGAAGATCCTCCGGAAATCGCTCCGGGTCCACGAAGCGCTT
>JAJDOA010000157.1 GCA_022340405.1 Desulfobacteraceae bacterium
GTTTCTAAATTGTCTTTTGGCCCCATCTCGGCGTCGGATCCTCGTCTCCAGTCCTCGAAAACCAGCAGTATTCCTCCGGCTGAAAACTCGGATCCTCCTTGACCTTGAACCCAAATCCTAATGTAGAAACAGCCCCTAGTGTTGTGTCACGGATAGGTGAACCCACCAACGGGAGGGGAGAAACCCCTCCCGTGCGGCTCCACAGGAAATCACCGCGCGATTTGTCAGTCGTCGAAATCCCCTTCCGGCCCGCGGTCCCGCTCAATCGCAGCCCCTCCTTCGAGGATCTTCTCGCGTGTCCAATCATCGGGATTTTCGATCCTTTCGGCCTTGGGGCCGGGATCGTAGGAGCCGGCCTCCAGGATGGCCTCCACCACCAGAGGGGCCGTGTCGTGGCCGTTGAACACATCGACGATCATTCCGTAAGTGAATTCTTCCACCCGGCGTGCCATGCGTTCCCGGATAGGGGCTGGCTGGGCCAGCAGCTTGTTTTCGAAAGGCCGGTTGAGTTTCTTGAAGTTGCCTGCGCTCCATTTCATTTCGGCGGCGTAGGCCTTCATCTCCTCCCACATTTCCTCTCCGACCCCTTCGCCCTCCACCTTGATGAAATGGCCGTCGTCGTCCAGGATGGCATTGCCGTAGTCGTTCACCTGCAATCCCCAGGAGATCATCTGCAGCGCCGTTGCGACATTGGCTTTGGTGGTGCGGGTCGTTTTCGCTATGGAGCGAAGCCGGTCGGAGCTGTTTCCCGAAGTACCGTGCTGCGCCCCGGAAATGCGGTAGGGTTCCAGCGCATCGTGGATGGAGGCGGTCAGTTCCACCTGGATTCCCTGTCCGCTGGCCTCGATACCGTGGGTGGTGCCGTTGTTCAGGGCAATCCAGTTGGGGAAAATGCCGTGGGCGTTCAGTCCCTTGATGAGAAAAGAAGCCTCCTCGACGGTGGAAAGGCCGGCCTTGCCCTTGATTTCCCCCACCTCGGTCTCCATCCCGGCCCAGGGCGGAATGAAGGGGTTCAGCTCGATGTTGGCCAGAAGGTTCTGGGCGTCCGGCATGTGGGAGGCGTCGATGGCGATGGAGGTCATGCCGGCATCGAACATCGAAGGTATCTCGGTCTTTGCCGTTTCCACGTCCTGGTCCGACTTGATGCCGTAATGATCGGCGTGCACGGCTACCGGCACGGTGATGCCCATCTCGTTGCAGAATGCGTCCACGTTGCGGGCGATGTTCCAGTAGTTGGTGGGGCAGTAGGCGTTGGTGCCGCCCTCGGATTTGGCGATTTCGATGATCAGGGCGGCATTGGCACGTTGGGCGGCGCGAAGGGCGCCGCGGATGACGAAACTGCTGCGTCCGTTGGTGGCAATGGCGATGGCCTTTCCTTTTTTCAGCATGGCCAGGTCGATGTATTTTCCGCTGACAAGCAGTGCCCGGGAGTTTGGAAACAGCCGCGACACGTTCGGTGGACGTCCGATTTCGACCGCTTTTGCGAAATCCGCTGCGGGAATGTTGTTTTTGTTGACCATGTGCAGTCCTCCTTCCGGTTGGCAGGATTCGATCATGTTGCCCGAATGGCTGAGGTCGTTGGATGACCGTTCCGTACGACGACAGAAACAATGACATCCCATCGTACCAGAAATCCGGCAAGCTTGCCAGATTCACCGCGTCTCGGCCTCTGGACCGGACGGCGGCGCCCACCCGTGCGGAAGCATTCGCCTGTGGATTGATCCCCTTGGCGATTTTGTGCTAAGAAACCTCTGCTTCGGTCCGTACGGGTCGCGATGAAGCCAACGCAATCTTACTCTGTTTCGGTATCCCTATGCAAATATCCTTTTTCCTCACCACCCGCCCGGGGAGTCGATTCCCGGTTGTCTGTACCCGGTTTCTATTCGGTATCCTGGCCGCCGTCTGGATTGCCGGCTGTGCACCGAAGGTTGTGATTCAACCGACGGAGCCGCCGCCCGCGGCGCGGAGCCAGGAGGTTTTTGAAACCGGAGAGCGGCTGTTTCTTGCCGGTAATTTCCGGCAGGCGCTGGCAGCCTACCAGGACTATCTGCGCATGGCGCCGGAAGGCAAGCTGGCCGACGCCGCCCGGATGAAAAGCGGGGCCAGCCTCGAAGCCCTGGGCCGTCCCGACGAGGCCCGGTCCCAATACCGCGGTTTGCTGCAGAAGCATCCGGACAGCCCCTTCGCCGAGGAGGCTCAGGTCGCCCTGCTGTCCACCTATCTGAACCAGGGTCTGCTGGAGGAGTTGATCGCCGAGGGCGCCGCCCTGGAAACCGACACCCTGTCTCCCAGCGCCCGGGCGCGGGTGCACCGGATCATGGCGGATGCCTACTGGCTTCTGGGAAATCCGGAAGAGGCCGCCCGGAACTATGCCAAGTCCTACCGGGCGCTTTCCGGCGAAGCCGCAGAAGAGGTTATGCGCCGGCTCAAGGAGGCCCTCGCCCTGCTCACTCCGGAAGCGATGGAGCGGCTGCTGCAGACGGTGGAAGAAGACGATGTCCGGCAACTGCTGCAGGACACGGCCAGGCCGCTGGTTTTCAGCCATTTCCAATTCGGCTGCATCCTGCCGCTCAGCGGAAAATTCGAAAGCGTCGGCCGCAAGGCGCTGCGCGGCATTGAAATGGCGGTTTCTCAGTACGGCAAGCGAAATTTCGCCCCGGGACTGAAGGTGGTGGTGCGGGACAGCCGTTCGGATCCGGAGCAGGCGGCCCAGGCCGTCCGGGAACTGGCCGAAGAGCACCATGTGTCCGCCATCATCGGATCTCTGGCGACGGCGGAATCGGTGGCCGCGGAGTGCCAGCGGCTGGGGATTCCGGTGGTAACGTTTTCCCAAAAAGACGGGATCCCCCAGATCGGTGATTTCGTTTTCCGGAATTTTATTACGCCGAAAATGCAAGTGCAGGCCCTCGTGGGCTTTTCCACCCAGACCCTCGGAGTGGACGGATTCGCGATTCTATACCCGGATGAAAAATACGGCCGTCTGTTCATGAACCTGTTCTGGGACGAAGTGGCTTCCCGCGGCGGCAAAATCGTGGGGGTGGAATCCTACGTCTCCGGTCAGACCGACTTCAGCGACGTGATCAAGAAACTGGTGGGATTGTTTTATCCCCTGACCTCCGAGATGGAGGGCCAATCCGGTCTGGATGGGACGGAAGAAGACCCCACGCTGTTTTCGCCGACCCAAACCGGAGGCGTGACACCGGCCGAGGCCCTGGCCGGGGCCCAGAGGCCCATCGTGGATTTCCACGGTCTTTTCATTCCCGACAGCCCCAAAACGGCTGGATTGATCATTCCGCAACTTGCTTTTCACGACGTGCAGAACACCTATTTGTTGGGAACCAACCTCTGGCATTCGGCAAGCTTCATTGAAATGACCCGGGAGCACGGTCGGTCAGCCGTTATTCCCACCGGTTTCTTCGCCCACGCCGAATCCGAAGACGTACGTCGCTTCACCGGCGTTTTCACGGATACCTTCGGCGAGGATCCCGGTTTTATCGAGGCGGTGGCCTTCGATACGGCCATGATGTTTTTTCAGGCAGCGGCCACCCCGGGTGTGCAGTCCCGTGCCGATCTGCGGGACGCGCTGCTGCTGCTTTCCCCCTTTGCGGGAGTGACCGGCCCGACGACGTTCACCCAAGACGGGGAGTGCAGCAAACCCATTCGGCTGCTGCGTGTCATGGGTGGACGCTTCGTTGAAATCCCTTTTCAGCCCTGACCCGCCATGAACCACATCACCCACGTCTACCGACTGCTCAGTACGGGATTGTTTTTTCTATCCCTGCCCCCCATTGGTATGGCCGCGGCGTTGTCGACACGACATCGTTCCAGCCTCACCCAGCGGATGGGCCGCTACCCGCGGCGATTCGGCAGGCGGCAAGGGGCCTCTCCACGGGTATGGATGCACGCGGCCTCTGTGGGCGAGGTCCGCGTCGCCTTCCCCGTTGCTGCAGCCCTGCGGCGGCATCTGCCCTCCCTCGACCTGGTGATTTCCACCACTTCCCACCACGGCCAACGGCTGGCCAGGCAACGATTCGCGGCCGAAGCGCTCTGCGTGATCGCACCGGTGGATGCCGTCGTCGCGGTGGGAGCGGCCCTGGACCGGCTGCGTCCCGATGTCATGATCTGGCTGGAAACCGAAATCTGGCCCAATTGGATCATCGAAGCCCACCGACGGGGTATCCCGTCGGCCATGGTCAACGGACGCATTTCGGTGCGCTCCGTTCAGCGGTACCGGAGGATCCGCCCCCTGATGGCAGAGGCCCTGAAGCGGATGGACGCGCTGAGCATGATCCACACCGCGGATGCCCGGCGGGTTCTGCAGATGGGAGCCCGGCCCGAAAGGGTGACGGTCAACGGCAACGCAAAGGGAGATCTGTTGCGGAGGCCGTCCAGGGAAGAGGCACGCAAGCGAAGTGCCCTCGAGCGGCTGTACCGCACGTCGGGCGGCGGGCCGGTCCTGGTGGCCGGCAGCACCCGCAGCGGAGAGGAGGCGGTGGTCTACGAAGCGTTTCATCGCATCCGGCGGGCGTTTCCCGACGCCCTGCTGATCGTCGCCCCACGCCATATCCGGCGG
Organism: Desulfobacteraceae bacterium; assembly: GCA_022340405.1. Taxonomy (GTDB): domain Bacteria; phylum Desulfobacterota; class Desulfobacteria; order Desulfobacterales; family JAJDOA01; genus JAJDOA01. Next base: position 4,574 of record JAJDOA010000157.1, read on the forward strand.
GCCCGTCAGGTGGCGCAGCTGGCTGTCGACGCCGGCCTGACCTGCCAGTTCCGGACCGCCATCGACGCCGACGCCTGGCCGCGCACCGCGGCTGTGGTGGTGCTGGACACCATCGGAGAACTGTTTGACGCTTACGGCATCGCCACGGTGGCCTTCTGCGGAGGCAGCCTTGTGGAAAAAGGGGGGCAGAACCTGCTGGAGGCGGCGTCGTGGGCCAAACCGGTGCTCTACGGCCCGTCCACCGAAGATTTTCAGGAGGCCAGGGAGCGGCTCGAAGCCGTCGGCGGCGGATACCGCGTCGATTCGAGCCGGACTCTGGCCGAACGGTTCATCGCACTGGCCTCCGACCCTTCGGCGCTGGCACGAATCGGCGGCAATGCGCGGAAGGCCGTGGTGGAAAGCCGGGGAGCCGCCGAACGCCACGCTGCGGTGATTCGGTCGCTGCTGCGATGAACCCGTCCGATGGCGAAAGGCTGCCCCCCGAGCTGCGCCGAAGGCGGGCTACCATGCCTCCGGGTTTTTCAGCTCCCCCTGACCGGTGGATTCCAGAACCGCACGCCAGAGCTTTCCGTTGGGGTAGATCTGTTTTCGTTTCCCTGCCGATGCAGCCATGGGCACGTGCACGAAGTGGTTGTTCCAGTGCCCGATCAACAGGCGGGTTTTTCCGGCCATGCCGGCGTGAACGGCATCTCTGCCCAGAAAGCCGCAAAAGACACTATCGTTGGCATTGGCCGGCAGGCTGCGGATCATATAGCTGGGATCGATGTATTTGAGTGTGGTGTCGATGCCTTTCTGCTCGAAGTGGGAAATGATCTTTTCCTTGAGAAAGGCCCCGATGTCCTTCAGGCGGACGTTTCCGGATTCATCGAAGGTATCGTCCGCTCCCTCGAAAAAGCGCTGCCCGGCGCCCTCCGCCACCACGATGACGGCATGTCCGCGATCCTCCAGTCGTTTGGCCAGCATGGACAGCAGTCCGGTGGGGCCCGCAAGGTCGAAGTCGATTTCCGGAACCAGTACGAAGTTGACGTCCTGTTGGGCCAGGGCGGTGGTAGCGGCAATGAATCCCGAGTGCCGGCCCATGAGCTTGATCAGTCCGATGCCGTTTGGATAGCCGAGCGCCTCGTTGTGTGCCCCTTTGATGGCCTGGGTGGCCACTTCCACGGCCGTGTCGAAGCCGAAGGATCGGGATACCATGTGGATATCGTTGTCGATGGTTTTCGGAATGCCCACGACACCGATTTTCAGTTTCCGCTCGGCGATGCAGTCGGCGATGCGGGAGGCGGCCATAAGCGTTCCGTCTCCTCCGATCATGAACAGCAGGCCGACGTTCATTCTCTCCAAACTGTCCACCACCTCGCCGATGTCCTGCGGGCCGCGGGAAGAACCGAGAATGGAACCTCCCTTGTTGAGGATGTCACCCACTGTCGACGGGGTCAGCTCCACGATCTCGTGGCCGTAGTGGGGAATGAAGCCCTGCAGCCCGTAACGCACGCCGTAGATGTTGCGAACGCCGTAGTGGAAGTAAAGCTCCAGCACGATGGCGCGGATGATGTCGTTCAGTCCCGGGCAGAGTCCGCCGCAGGTCACCACGGCGCACCGGAGCTTGCTCGGATCGAAATAGATGCGTCGTCGGGGGCCCGCAAGCTCGAAGGCCGGGAGGATTTCTCCATTCTCGAGGATGCCCTTCACCTCGGCGCGATCGATGTTGATGAGAATCTTTTCCTCATCGGAAACGAAGAACTGCGATCGGCTTGCCTGGTCCTTCTCCTCGATGGGGGAGGGGATTTTGGGCTCCCCGAGAGTGTCGATGTCGGTTTCGATATCCGTGAATTTCATGGGAAATTCTCCATGGGGATTGGGAACGATACCTCAAGATATGAAAAACCCATTCCAATCGGAACACACTTCTGGCAATCGCTCTAATCGCTCTTGCCGTTGAACTTGAATTCTCCTTTGCCGAGAATGTCGTGCAGGTGCAGGATGCCGGCCACTTTGTCCCCGGCGTCGGTTACCGGCAGCACGGTGATCTGATGGGCCTCCATGAGGTTGAGTGCGTCGTAGGCCGGGGCATCCGGACCGATTCGCCTGGGGTTTCGGGTCATTACGTCCTCGACGAAGAGCCCTGCAATGCCATCGCGCCGCGCAACGCAGCGGCGGATATCGCCGTCGGTGATGATGCCCGCCAGCCGTCCGTCCGTTGCGGTGACAAAGGTAACGCCCAATCCGTGTCGGTCCATCTCCTTTACGGCCGTTGTCATCGGTGTGTGTTCGGCCACGGCGGGTATGTTCTCCCCGGTGAGCATGAAGTCGCGCACGTCGCAGGTCAACCGTTGGCCCAGAGCGCCTCCCGGGTGAAACTTTCTGAAATCGCTCGTGTTGAAGTGCTTTTCATTGATCAGCACCACGGCCAGCGCATCTCCCATGGCCAGCATGGCGGTGGTGCTGGCCGTGGGGGCCAGTCCCATGGGACACGCCTCCCGGGGAACGCCCACGTCGATGACGATATCGCTGTTTTGGGCGAGCGTGGACTGGCTGTTGCCGGTGAAGGCCACCACCCGGCACCCGATGCTGCGGATGCTGGGAACCAGGATGTTCAACTCGTCGGTTTCTCCGCTGTTGGAAAGGGCGATGAACACGTCGTCCGCACTCACCATGCCCAGGTCGCCGTGCATGGCCTCGACCGGATGGAGAAACAGGGCTCGAGTGCCCGTGCTGTTGAGCGTCGCCACGATTTTGCGGGCGACGATCCCCGATTTGCCGATGCCGGCCAGGATGACCCGTCCGGGAGACTCCAGAATGACCTGGACCATGGAGGAGAAGGTCCCATCGATCCGGTCGATCAGATGAACGATGCCCTCGGCCTCCACCTGCAGGACCTCCACTGCCTGGCGTATGATGTCGTGGGTTTGCATATCGTTGTGCATTTCTCAATTTTCCATTCAAAAAGCAAGGAAACATTTTCACCGTAGCGCTTTCGTTTTTGGTTGACAAGGCCGTGCCGCCTGCGTATAGTCCGCCTTCTTTTGGCTTCGTGCCCGGGAGGCGGCAGGCCCGTCCTTCCGCCGCAACCGAAGGCCGTCCCGGTACCCGGCTCCGTCGGCTGTACCGAGACCGCCGAATACAATCGAAAGGGGGTGATTCCAATGATTTGTGAAACCATTCGTAAAGGGTCGGAATGTGCGTTCATGACCAAGAAAGGGTGCAGCTACAACGGCGGCGTCTGTTATGAGATCGTGGAGCAGTGCAGCGGATGCAGTCGAAGCGCTCAATTTTCATCCGGTTGGTACTGTACCTCTTTTCCGGAACCTATCCGGAAATGGAACAGCGGCCACTGCAACATGGCCACGCACGTTTCCCTCGCGACCGAGACCGCCAGCGGTAAGAAAATCAATCCGCTGAAAGCTTCCAAAAGAGGAAAAAAATAATGCGGCTCACTGGCGATCAGTAGACCCCGTCCCTTTGTCTGGACGGGGTCCGCAATCTGCAAAGCCCGCTCCCCCCTGCCTGCCACGGTTCCTCTTGACAGATTTCCCACCGGACCTGTAAGAAACGGCGAACGCACGGCATCGACCCAGCACCGCGTTCATTGCCGTGTATCGTGCCCACCCCTTACCGCGCCAACCACGGGAGGAGATCTACGCATGAATCCCATAGCGAAACAACTCAACGAGATCATTGAGAACGGAAGCCCGGATCTTATCCAGACGCTTTCTCAACTCGGCCGGCAGTTGTTCTTCCCCAAAGGGATTCTCAGTCAGAGTGCAGAAGCCAAGGAGAAGGCCTATCGGATGAATGCCACCATCGGCATCGCGACAGAAGGCGGCCGCACCATGTGCCTGGATTCGGTGGTGTCGTCCATTGCGGACATTCCGCCGGAAGAATCGCTGACCTACGCACCCTCCTTCGGCATCCCGGCTTTGCGGAAGGCCTGGCGGGATGCTCTGTTCGAGAAAAATCCATCGCTGGCCGGAAAGGAGATCAGCCTCCCCGTGGTGACCAACGGCATCACCCATGCGCTGAGTATGTTCGGTGATCTGTGGCTCGATCCGGGGGACCAGCTGGTTCTGCCCGCCATGATGTGGGGAAATTACAATCTGATTTTCGGAGTCCGGCGCGGTGTGCGGATCGCGCATTACACCTTGTTCTCCCCTGCAGGAGGTCTCGACCTGGATGCCTTCGCAAAGACCGTTCTGGAGGTCAGCCGCACCGACGGAAAGGTTGCTGTGGTGCTCAACTTCCCTCACAACCCCAGCGGCTACAGCCCCACTGTGGCCGAGGCCGATCGAATCGTCGACATCCTCACCGAGGCCGCCGAGGGCGGGGCCCGGGTCATCGCCGCCACCGACGATGCCTACTTCGGGCTGTTCTACGACGAGGAAACGCTCCAGGAATCGATTTTCGCGCGGCTGTGCGGCCGACACCCCCGACTGCTGGCCGTCAAACTCGACGGCGCCACCAAGGAAAACTACGTCTGGGGTCTCCGACTGGGCTTCATCACCTACGGTGCCGTTTGCGCCGGCGATGCGGCGGCGGTGTACGAAGCGCTGGAGAAGAAGACGGCCGGGTGCATTCGGGGCAACATCTCCAACGCCTCCCATCTGGGGCAGTCCATCGTGCTGCGCTCGCTGCAAAATCAGCAGTCCCCCAAGCAGATAAGGGAAAAATACGAGATCCTTCACCGCCGCGCCCTTAAGGTGCAGGAGGTGGCACTTGAGGCAAAATACCGTGATGCCTGGGAGGTATACCCCTTCAACTCCGGCTACTTCATGTGCATCCGCCTCCGGAGCGGGATCGATGCCGAAGCGCTGCGGGTTCACCTTCTGGACCGATACGGCGTGGGGCTCATTTCCATCGACGGCGCCAACCTGCGGATCGCATTTTCCTGCCTCGAGGAAGAACAGATCCCCGAATTGTTCGATACTGTTCTTCGGGCCGTGGAGGATCTGACGAAAGCCACCTAAACGATGACGACGACCACAGGATTCCAATCCGTCAGGAAGACCATTCAAGGCCTCGATCTGTCCGCCGCAGGGAAGTGGACTCTGTATTTCGTCCTCATCGGAGTGATCGCAGGGCTGGGATCCATCGTCTTTCATTACCTGTGCCAGATCGGCATCCACTACCTGATGGACGTGCTGGCCGGCTACCGGCCTCCGGCCCCGGCCGGTGAACACCATATGATACCGCCGACCTCCCATCCTCTCAATCGGTGGATGCTGTTGTTTCTGCCGGCGCTGGGCGGGCTGGTCTCCGGGTGGCTGGTGTACACCTTCGCCCCCGAGGCAGAGGGGCACGGGACCGACGCGGCCATCGACGCCTACCACCTTCAGGGCGGCTTCATCCGGGGCCGGGTGCCCATCATCAAGACCCTGGCGTCTGCCATCACCCTGACCACCGGCGGATCCGGAGGCCGGGAGGGGCCCATCGCGCAGATCGGGGCCGGCTTCGGCTCCTTCCTCGCCACGAGTCTGAAACTCTCCGACCGGGAGCGGCGCATCATGATGGCCGCCGGCGTCGGGGCCGGCGTCGGCAGCATCTTCCGGGCACCGCTGGCCGGAGCGTTGTTCGCGGCCGAGGTGCTGTACCGCGATCCCGAATTCGAGTCCGAAGTCATCATTCCGGCAGGCATATCATCGGTGGTGGCCTATTGCCTCTTCTGCCTGGTCTTCGGTTGGGGCTCCCTTTTCCAGAGTCCGGACTTCGTGTTCCGAAACCCCATGGAATTCGGTCCCTACCTGGTGCTGGCCCTGGTGCTGTCGGGCGTCGGCTTTTTGTACGTCAAGTCCTTCTACGGCATCACCGCCTTTTTTCACAAGCTCCGTATCCCCAACCACGTCAAACCGGCCATCGGGGGATTGTGTACGGGGATGATCGGATTTTTCCTGCCGCAAACCCTCGCCTTCGGATATGGATTCGCCCAGATGGCCCTGAGCAACGAACTGACGATTCCGTTCCTGCTCGCCCTGGCGCTGGGGAAGATTCTCACCACCTCCTTTTCCATCGGCTCCGGGGGCAGCGGCGGGGTGTTCGGCCCCTCCGTGGTCATCGGGGGAGCGCTCGGGGGGGTCGTGGGCCGGAGCTTCCATGCGGTCCTGCCCGGGGTGGTGGCCGAGCCGGGCGCCTACGTGGTGGTGGGAATGGCGGGATTTTTCACCTCGGTTTCCAACACGCCCATTTCCACCATCATTTTCGTCAGCGAGATGACCAACTCCTACCACCTGCTGATGCCCAGCCTGCTGGTCTGCTCCGTGGCCTACCTCGTGTCCCAGCGCTGGACCATCTACCACTGCCAGGTGAAGAACAAGATCGCATCGCCCGCCCACGCCGGGGACTTCTTCGTCGACATCCTGCAAACCATCCACGTCAAGGACCTCATGGCCTTGGTCAAGAAGGTGCAGCTCATCCCCCAGAACATGCTGTTCCGGGATTTCAAGCAGTACTTTGCGGAAACGAAGCAGCACTATTTCCCGGTCATGGACGACCGCAAGCGGCTGATCGGCATCTTTTCCAGCACCGACATCCGTGCCGTTCTCTTTTCTCCGGAGATCGAACCGCTGGTGGTCGTGCGGGACATCTGCACCTTCGACATCATCACCACGAATCCGGCCGAGGACCTCAACGCGGTCCTGCGGAAGTTCACCACCAAGAACATCGACAGCATCCCGGTGGTGCATGAAAACGACCAGGGCATTCTGATCGGCATGCTCAACCGAAGAGAGGTCATCGCCTACTACAACGAACAGATTCAGGCCATGAAGGAAGGGCGGCCGGCCCAGGAATAGGGGCAGGGCATTCCGCATGAAACCTGGGGGCGCAACCCTGCTGGCCGTTTTCAATGAGGCGTCTCCCGGATGGGTCCCGGCTTTCGAGACGCGGTGGGGTCGTGCCGGTTCTCCGACTGCGGAGGTAAGCGAATCGTATGAAAAGCGAGGGATCCAGCTACTGGGCTCCCGATCTGAAGCAGCGCGTGGCTGCGTCCGTTATTGCATTGGGGATCGGCACGGCCCTCATGCTGCTCAAGTTCTACATCTGGCGCTTGACCGGCTCTTCCGCGGTCTTGTCCGATGCCCTGGAGTCCATCATCAACATCGTGGCATCCGCCTTTGCGCTGGGCAGCGTCTTGCTGGCCGCAGCCCCGCCGGACGAAGACCACCCCTACGGCCACGGAAAGGTCGAGTATTTTTCCGCCGGTTTTGAGGGCGCTCTCATTGTCCTGGCGGCGGCCGGCATATTCGTTGCGGGAATCCAGCGCCTGCTGGAGCCCAGAGGACTGCCGCATCTGGATCTTGGGCTGGCCCTGTTACTGGCCGCCTCCCTGGTGAACCTGCTGCTGGGCATTCTTCTCCTGCGCGTGGGACGGCGCACCGACTCACTCACTCTTGTTGCCGATGCCAAACACGTGCTGACCGATGTCGTCACCTCCGTCGGGGTCCTGTTGGGTCTTGGGCTGGTGGCGGTCACCGGCTGGCTGTGGCTGGACGGTCTGGTCGCCTGTCTGGTGGGAGCGCAGATTCTGATCACCGGCGTTCGGCTGGTCCGTCAATCCCTGCACGGCCTGATGGACAGCTCCGACCCGCAGCTGCTGGACCGCATTGCACGGTTGCTGCAGGAAAACCGAAGGCCCCACTGGATCGATGTCCACCGGCTCCGCGCCTGGCGTGCGGGAAGCCTGGTGCATATCGATCTCCACCTGGTGCTGCCGGACCGTTTTTCCCTGGTCCAGGCCCACGCGGAGGTCAAGGACCTGGAAGGCTTGCTGCTGGCCGCATTCAACGGCAATGCCAGCGTGTTGATTCACGCCGATCCCTGCGGTGCGGGAGACTGCGAGATCTGCGGCGAAAGCGACTGCATCCACCGCCGGCAAGAGCGGTCGGCAACCTCCTTGTGGTCCCGTCAGTGCCTGACCCAGACGATGGGGGACGACCGGTAACCGGCTTTTTTTCGTGTCGTGTCCCGTAAGTTCTTGCCAAAAAAATGCGCGTGTTTGCTGCCCATTGCGGGACTCGAAAGAGCAAAAACTCGAAGTTCGAAATCCGAAATCCGAAACAAATTCAAAGCACGAATGATCCAATGACCCAAACGGCCGGCAGCAGATTAGAGCAATTGTCAGAATTCTGTTCCGTATCCGCTATGCGGTGCCATGGAAATGGTTGGGAGGGGTTGATCCCCCCCCGCTGCAACGTCTCGGGGGCTCCGCAGTGCGGGCGGGGGTAAACCCCGCCCCTACGAAAAGCAGGGAAAATGCCATTTCAATCGGAACAGAATTCATACAATTGCCATAGAGATCAGGTTCGATCGCCTCATTTCTCCGGCCCGCGGTCGGCGGGCGGTTCGACCCAGCGTCCATCCCGGCGGTAGTCGCTGCTGATCTGCTTGAGTTTTTTCTTGTCAGCGATAAAACGGTCTTTCATCCCGATGAGCCACTGCCGATGGGCCTCGGCCTCCTCACGGCTGAGAAAGAGCTCGTGCGCCCCCTTCTCGACGTGAACGTGCGGTCCCTGCTCTTCCATGGAGACGGTTCCGGCGTTGCTGCAGAGCATGCAGCGAACACGGTTTCCACCCAGAAAGCGAAACGTGTCCCCCCCGCACAGCGGACACCGGTGCGGCTCCGCACGGCGTTTCGGAGTGAAAAGCGCTGCGGCCATCTCCGCGGCAACACGTCGGTTTTTCCCGTCGAGAAAAACCTCCCCCGGCAGCGCTCCGTATACCACGCGGCTGACCTTCAGATCGGCCAGCAGCATCCGGGCGAAGTTTTCCACACCGAGCAGTGTGGCTCCCTCCTTTCCCGGTATCCCGGCCACCGCTGCCGCGACCGCCGGTTTACCCCACAGCTTGTCGATGTACGCGTAGAAGGAAAGTCCCCGATCCGTGAGCCGTCGAAGGTTTGCGCTGGCCCCCAGAAAATAGGCCGGTGCGGCTACGATGATGGCGTCGGCCTGTGCGATGGGCTCCAGAACGCTGTAAAGATCGTCCTTGCGGGGACAGCGCTCTTCTGCGAATAGACAGACGTAGCAGCCCCGGCAAGGCTCCAAGCGAAAGGACGACAGCCGCAGCAGCACCAGCTCGTGCGGGAGGTTGATATTGCGGCTGACTTCCTTGACAAAGATTTCACAGTTGCCGAGTCGGCGTGCCGACCCCACGATACCCACGATGGATTTCACCCTTGCCTCCTGCCGCCGGGATCGCTCCCGTTGTAGTGTACCTCTTTGAGAAAAAGCCCCTGTGCCGGCGCCGTCGGCGGCGCCAGGCCCCGACTGCGGGCCTCGATGAGCTCTCCAACGCGTTCCGGGCGCATCCGGCCCATCCCGACCCAGACCAGCGCCCCGACGATGTTGCGAACCATGTACCGCAGAAAGCCGTTGCCCTCGATTTCAAAAATGAGCCGGTTGCCGGGCTCCACGGTCCACTCGGCCCGGTACACCGTACGAACGGTGCTCCGGCGGGGGCTCCCCGCCCCCTCGAAGCTCTTGAAATCAAGTGTGCCCACCAGGTGTCCCGCGGCCAGACGCATGGAATCCGGATCGAGGGGGCGGCGCACGTGCCACAAATAGCCGCGGCCGACGGCTGCCGGGATTTCGCGGTTGAGAATCCGGTACTGATACACTTTTTTCCGGGCGTCGTGCCGGGCGTGAAATGTCTCAGGCACCGGCGTGCACGCGTGCACCACGATGTCTGCGGGCAACAGGGCATTGAGCCCCCTGCGGATGGCTTCGGGTGGGATGCGGGTTTCGCACCGGAAGTGGGCCACCTGGCCCAGGGCATGCACGCCGGCGTCCGTACGCCCCGAGCCCACCACCGCGACCGGAGAGCCGATCATGGTCTTCAGGGCCGCTTCGATGGCCGCCTGGATCGTGGGCTCCGAAGCCTGCCGCTGCCACCCGTGGTATGCACCGCCGTCGTACTCTACGGTCAGCTTGAAATTTCGGGCCACCGGACCCCCTGCGGTTTCATTTGGCTTCCAAAAATGAGATGATATATTCCAAAAACGATACTATACCGGACCAGCCGCCGGCGCCGAGTGCGATTAAGAATCCAACGATATCGAGAGGTCCGGTGCAAAAAAGCTTCCATGGCACATCCGTTGCCGAACCGGATGCCCGGTGGGTGCCGTACGCTGATATATGGCCCATGGAGAAAAGGCTGTCAAACGGGAATGACGATAGGGCCCACGGCTGCCATCCGCTTGTCGCAGCATGGGCACCTGACCTTCCCGCGTGGAATCGCAGGCCTCCGTCGATAGCGCGCATCGGCCGACGGAGACTTTCCCGGCAAGAACATCAACATGGATCGAAAGGAACAATCCGACGATGGATTTCCAACTCACCGCTGAACAAAAACGAATCGTGGAAACCCTGGACGAACTCGGGCGCAAGGAATTCGCACCCAAGGCGGCCCGCTGGGACGAGAATCACGAGTACCCGTGGGAAAACCTGCATCTGCTGAGGGAACTCGGGTTTCTGGGGATGACCATTCCCGAAGCCTACGGTGGGCAGGGCAGGCCGCTGCTGGACGCGATTCTGGCCATTGAAACGGCGGCAAAATACTGCGGAGTGACGGCGCGGATTTTGGTGGAGACCAACATGGGGGCGCTGGGCTGTGTGATGGCCTACGGCACCGAGGAGCAGCGGAAGCTGGTGGCGCACCGGATTCTCGAAGAAGGCGACAAGCCGGCCATCGGCATGACCGAGCCCGAAGCGGGCACTGCGTTGACGGACCTGCGGGCGACCGCGGAAAAGCGCGGGGACCGGTATGTGGTCAACGGGATGAAATGCTGGATCACCGGTGGCACGATCTCGGTGACCAACCTGATCTTTGCCCGCTTCATCGAAGACGGACAGGACCGGGGCATCGGCGGGGTGCTGGTGGACAAGGGAACCCCCGGCTTCACCTTCGGTACGGTGGAGAAGGCCATGGGGCTTCGCGGCATACCGGAAGCGGAGTTGATCTTCGAGGACTGCGAGATACCGGCCGAAAATGTGGTGGTGCAGGGCGAAGGCAGCGAGGGATTCAAAAAGCTCATGTACGGCTACAATGGTCAGCGAGTGGGCGCCAGCGCCGTTGCGCTGGGGCTCGCCCAGGGGGCGCACGATCTGGCCGTGGCGTGGATGAAAAAGCGCGAGGCGTTCGGGCGGCCCATTTCCGATTTTCAGGGATTGCAGTGGATCATGGCCGAGGGAGAAGTCCATTTGAACGCCGCGCGGCTGTTGATCTACCGTGCGGCATGCAATGCGCGGATGCTGCCCAACAACGTGATGCTTCCCTACATGGACGAGGCTTCCATGGCGAAATACTACACCGGGCACGTCGCCCTGGAGGTGGTCAGCGAGAGCCTTCAGATGCACGGGGCCTACGGCTACTCCCAATCCCTGCCCCTGGAGCGCATGTTTCGCGATGTCCGAATGTTCCAGATCGGTGGGGGTACGTCCCAAGCCCAGCTCAACATGCTCGCCCGGTCGGTTTTCAAGCGCAAGTTCGGATTCCGCAAGGAGGCCTGAGCGCGTATGAGAGGAAAGGATATGAAGCAATCTCTCGAAAATATAAGGGTTTTGGATTTTTCCCGGGTGCTTGCCGGTCCCGTTGCGAGCATGATGCTCGGCGACCTAGGCGCGGAAGTCGTCAAGGTGGAACCGCCGCAGGGAGACGAAAGCCGGACCTGGCCGCCCCTGCTCAAGCGGGGGGAGAGCGGCTATTTCGCGATTCTGAACCGAAACAAGCGCTCCCTTTCCGTGAACCTAAAGGACCCCAAAGCCCGCGACATCGTCGTTCGTCTCGCAACCTGCGCCGACGTGGTTTTGGAGAACTTCACGCCGGGCGTCGCCGACAAGCTCGGCATCGGCTACGACCTCCTGAAGGCAGCCAACCCCGGTCTGGTCTACTGCTCCATTTCCGGTTTCGGCCAGAGCGGTCCCTACCGGGACAAGAAGGCCTACGATCCCATCATTCAAGGAATGACGGGTTTGATGTCCATCACCGGAGAGCGGGGCGGCCCTCCGGTCAAGATCGGCATCCCCATCACCGACCTGGTGGCCGCCAACCAGGCGGTGGTGGCCGTTCTGGCCGCCTTGCTTCACCGGGAAAGAACCGGGGAGGGACAGTACATCGACGTGGCCCTCTACGACGGCATGATCAGCCTGCTGACCATCATGGCCATGGATTATTTCGCCACGGGAAAGCCCCCGGAACGCTGGGGGCTGGATCACATCCACCGCGTTCCGGCCCGGGCTTTCGAGGCCGGAGACGGACGGTACGTACAGGTGGCCGCCACCAGCGATGCCATGTATGCCGCGTTCTGCCGCATCATCGGTGCCGAGGATCTCATCGAGGACCCGCGGTTTTGCTCCAATGCCCTCCGGGTCCAAAACCGCGAGCAGATCATGCCGATCCTGGAAGAAAAAATGAGGGAAAAGACCGCCGATCAGTGGCTGGCCCTGTTTGAAGCCGCCGGTATTCCCTGTGGTCCGGTGATGGACATGGCAGAAGTTTTCGCCGATCCCAACATCGCTGCACGGAACCTGCGCTTCGACATGCCCCACCCGGTGGAAGGCAGCGTCGCCCAGCTGGGCTTTCCCTTCCGGATGCAGAAGACCCCTGCCACGGCGCGTCGGCGCCCCCCCTTGTTGGGCGAACACAACTTGGAGGTGGCGGCGGAATGGCTGGGCTTGACGGAGGAGGAGGTGGCAGCCTTGCAGGGCGAGGGCGTTTTGTGAGGCCCTGACCCTGTGGGGGGCGTTCTGGGCAGTGGGGCGGACGCCGGTTCCGCAAGGTTGCCCGGGTCGATCGGCTTGGAATGGATCACAGGCGGTCGCAGCGGACGTCGGCCAAGGCCGCCTCCCACGCTTCGTCCATTGCGTCGGGAAAGCGGTTCAATGGAAATTCCCGGTTGCAGGACCTGCAACGTAGCCGCACGCTTCGTCATCCCCTGCGGAGAATCAGATCGCCCCCGCACGAGGGGCATTCGGCCGAATGCTTATCGCTCATGGGTTGTGCCCTCTGCGCGTTCCAAAAAGGAGAGGTTTCGGTTCGTTTTCGCTAATTGACAACCCCGTGCAGTTCTGTCAAATGGTTTCGGACATTCCCAACCCTTAGGAGAACCGCAATGGATCGCACCCACAGCTGCCCCGGATACCGTGCGTCGGCCGTTGCCGCCGCCATACGCAAGGCCGGCCGGCCGGATCTGGGCATGATCGTTTCGGATCGACCGGCCGCCGTGGCCGGCGTCTTTACCACCAATCAGGTCAAGGCGGCACCGGTGCTGTTGGACATGGAGCGCATCCCCTCGGGCATCTGCCGCGCCGTTGTGGCCAACAGCGGCAACGCCAACTGCTGCACGGGACCCGCAGGCATGCGGGATGCGCGGACCATGACGCGGCTCGTGGCTGATGATCTCGGTTTGGACGACAACCAGGTCCTCGTTGCGTCCACCGGCGTCATCGGAGAACCCATGCCCATGGAGCGTGTCCAGGCGGCCGTCCGTCCGCTGGTCCGGGCGCTGCATCCGGAAGGATTTGCGGATTTCGCCCGCGCCATCATGACCACCGACACCGAGCCCAAGGCGGTCACCCGGAGCGCGCCCGCGGGCGGTGGCCGTTTCACCCTCACCGCCGTCGCGAAAGGGGCAGGGATGATCTGCCCGAACATGGCTACCATGCTCTGCTTTGTCTGCTCGGACATCGAAGCAACCGCCGCGATGCTGGCTCCCATGCTCCGACAGGCTGTGGACGGCTCCTTCAATCGGATCACGGTGGACGGAGACATGAGCACCAACGACACGGTCCTGCTGCTGGCCAACGGAGCTTCGGGCCTGTCGGTGGAGGACGGGAACGTCAGGGAGGTGTTTCAGCGCACCCTCGACGAGGTGCTGCTGGCGTTGGCACGGTCCCTGGTTCGGGACGGGGAAGGGGCCAACAAGGTCGTGGAGGTGGTGGTCCGGGGGGCCGGCGACACCGTTTCGGCCAGACGGATCGCCGACACCGTGGCGAACTCGCCGTTGGTGAAGACCGCCTTTTTCGGCGAAGACGCCAATTGGGGGCGTATCCTAGCGGCCGCCGGACGCGCAGGCGTCGCCTTTTCCCCAGAGCGTGTGGACGTTTTTTTCGACGACGTCCAGATGGTGAAGGCGGGGGCCGGCTGCGGAGCCGGTGCAGAACAAGAGGCCACCGACGTGATCCGGCAGCCGGAATTCACCGTGGTCCTGGATCTGAACGCCGGCCGGTCAGCGGCATCCGTACTGACCTGCGATTTTTCGCTCGATTACGTTCGGATCAATGCCGACTACCGTTCCTGATGCGGACCGCTTGTTGTGGCAGCGAAAACCTCGCATTGGTGTCGAGACTGCGGACGGAACGGCCAAAGAAGGTCTCATGAACGATCCGAAGGACAGCGGAGCGGGGCAGGCGGTGCGGCTGCAGAAATTTCTCTCCCGCGCCGGCGTTTGCTCCCGCAGGCAAGCGGAGCAATACATCCTCGACGGAAGGGTTCGCGTCAACGGACAGGTGGTCTCGCGCCTGGGTGCCAAGGTGGACCCGGCCGCCGACCGGGTCTCGGTGGACGGCCGGAGGATCGTCGCTGAGCAGAAGCGGATCTATATCGCGCTCCACAAGCCAGCCGGCGTCGTCACCAGCTGCAGCCACCCCGGGGAACGGGTCGTCACCGACCTGGTGGATTTGTCCCAACGGGTGTATCCGGTGGGCCGCCTGGACAAGGACTCCACAGGACTTTTGCTGCTGACCAACGACGGCGGACTCCATCACACGCTCTCCCACCCATCCCATGACCACGAGAAGGAATACGAGGTCACGGTGTCGCGGCCCATCGGCGAGACGGAGCTGGGGAAAATGAGCAGCGGGCTGCCCCTGATGGGAACACGGACCCGGCCGGCCGAGATCGAGCGGATTTCCGGAAGACGCTTTCGCATCGTCTTGAAGGAGGGTCGAAACCGTCAGATCCGCCGGATGGTGCGAAAAGTCGGCAACCGGGTGACCCGGCTGAAGCGTGTCCGCATGGCCAACATCCGTCTGGGAGATCTGCAACCGGGACGGTGGCGTCATCTCAGCCCCAAGGAGGTCGAAGACCTGTTGCACATCTGCGGTCGGAATGCTCGCTGATTTGCCGTCTTCCCTCACCATCTTTCTCACGCGCGA
>JAJDOA010000178.1 GCA_022340405.1 Desulfobacteraceae bacterium
CTGAAGGGAATGGTATGGCCGAAGAAGGAATCGTTCGCATTCGGCCTGATGATGAATCGTTCGGGTTGAGAAAGGAAGGAGAGAAGAGATGATAAAACAAAAGAAGATTTTGATTCCCATTGTCGTCGTACTCGTGGCGGCCTTTGCTTTCGCCGTCGGACCGGTCGATGCGGCCAAGCGCCGCTATGTGTCCATCGCTGCTGGTTGGGTGACCGGCGCCTACTTCCCCATGGCCGGAGCCATATCCCGTATCGCGTGGAAGCATCTCAAGGATGACGGCATCAAGGTGACGGCCGAGTCGTCGGGGGCATCGGTGGCCAACGCCAAACTCATCGGTCAGGGCGACACCGATTTCGCCATTCTGCAGAACGACATCGCCTCCTATGCCTACAACGGAAAGAAGGGGATGTTCGACGAACCCATCAAAAACCTTCTCGGCGTCGCCACCCTATTTCCCGAGCACTGTCAGCTGGTGGCCCGAAGGGACTCCAATATCAACTCCCCGGGTGACCTCAAGGGCAAGAAAGTGGCCATCGGTCCGGTGGGATCCGGTACGGCGGAAAACGCCAAGCAAATCCTGGAGGCCTGGGGCCTGACCGTGGACGACCTGGAAAAGGCCGAGCAGCTGACAGCCTCCCAGTCCGCCGACTACATCAAGGACGGTCGCCTGGACGCGGCCTTCTTCACAGTGGCCGTCGGTGCCGCCGTCATCATGGATACGGCATTGATCGTGGACACCAACATCGTGCCCATCACCGGGGACAACGTGGACAAGCTCATCCAAAAATATCCCTTCTACGCCAAGCAGATGGTGCCCGGCGGGATCTACAAGGGCAACGACAAGGACGTTCCCACCGTGTCGGTGATGGCCATGCTGGCCGCCCGGGCGGATCTGGAGGAAGACATCGTCTACAAAATCCTTGGCGCCGTCTATTCGGACCTGGACCAGCTGAAGAAGGCCCACGACAAGTTCAAAGACATCTCCATGGAAACGGGCCTGGTGGGCATGCCCATCCCGCTGCACCCCGGCGCTGAAAAGTACTTCAAAGAAAAAGGCGTTCTAAAATAGCCACGCGCTGAAAGAACCATCCCGCACCGGGAAGACGGGCGATTGCCCTTCTTCCCGGCCGCGGTTTTGCCGGGAGGTGCGATTTTGGCCAGAGAAGCGATCCAGGACGCGGAGACCAGCAAGGAGATGGCCAAAGCTTCGGAAGGCGGTTCACGCCGCCTTTCGGGGAAAACCGGCCTGTTGGTGACCCTCATTGCAGTGTCGATGTCGCTGTTTCAACTCTATACCGGTTTCTGGGGTGAACTGGCCGGAGCCAAGCAGCTTTCCGTGCACCTCACCTTCGCCGTGGTGCTGTGCTTCGTCTGCTTCCCCTTCTCGAAGCGATCCCCGTCGCATCGCATTTCGATGCCGGATGCGATCCTGGCCGTCGTCAGCGGGGCGGCGGCCCTGTACCTGTTTATCAACTACGATCACGTGGTCACCTCGGTGGGCAACGCTCCAGTCTACGACCTGGCCATCGGCGGGGCGCTGATCGTGCTGGTGCTGGAGGCCACGCGGCGCAGCGTGTCTCCCATCCTGCCCATCATCACCATCGTTTTTCTGCTCTACGCCTTCTTCGGGCCCTATATCCCCGGCGACCTCGGCCACCGAGGCTTCCGGGTCAAGCGGATCATCGATCACATCTACATGACCGGGCAGGGTCTCTGGGGGGTGCCGTTGCGGGTGTCGGCCACCTTCGTCTTCCTCTTCGTGCTGTTCGGGGCCTTTCTGGAAAAAATCGGGGCGGGGGAGTATCTCATCAACCTGTCGTTTGCGCTCATGGGACGGTTCCGGGGCGGTCCGGCAAAGGCTGCCGTCGTGGCCTCCTGCGCCATGGGATCCATCTCCGGCTCCTCCATCGCGAATACCGTGACCACCGGAGCCATGACCATTCCACTGATGAAGAAGGTGGGGTTCAAAAACCACGTGGCTGGCGCCGTGGAGGTCGCCGCCTCCACCAACGGACAGCTCATGCCCCCGATCATGGGTGCGGCCGCCTTCATCATGGCCGAAATCATCGGCGTCCCCTACATCTCCATCGTAAAGGCGGCGTTCATCCCCGCCATCCTGTCCTACGCAGCCATTTTCTCCATCGTTCACCTGGAAGCGGTCAAGGAGAACATCCGGGGGTTGACCAAGGAGGAATGTCCCCCGATGGTCAAGACCCTCCTTTCCGGCATCCATTACACCCTGCCCCTGATCCTGCTGGTGTGGCTGCTGCTGGTGACCATGTGGACGCCCACCACGGCCGCTTCCTGGTCGATCCTGGCAGCTTCGGCGGTGGCGCTGGGAAACAACTTCTACCGCAGCCGACGGCTGTTTCCGATGCTGATGAACGCGGAAAGCGAGGTCGCTGCGGACCCACGTGCCAACGATCCGGCCTTCCATGAATTCCGGGACAACCCCAAACGATTCACCCTGCGGCGGACCGGTGCGGAGCTTTTGGACTCCCTGGAGACCGGGGCGCGCAACATGGCCGGCATCGCCGCTGCGTGCGCGTGCTGTGGCATCATCATCGGGGTCGTCACTCTCACGGGGCTTGGACTCAAGATGGCAACCCTCATCACGGAAGCCGCCGGCGGCAGTCTGTTTTTGACGCTGTTCTTTTCGGTGTTCGCCTCCATCATTTTGGGCATGGGCCTTCCCACCACGGCCACCTACATCATCATGGCCGCCATGACCGCACCGGCCATCCTGACCATCAGTGCGGACCTCGGTCTGGGCCTTCCGGTGGTGGCCGTCCATCTGTTCGTTTTCTACTACGGGATCGTGGCCGACGACACGCCACCGGTGGGACTGTGCGCTTACGCAGCGGCGGGCATCGCCAACTCGGACCCCATCAAGACGGGATGGAAGAGCTTCCGTCTCGACCTGGCCGCCTTCACCCTCCCCTTCATGTTCATCTACAATACCAAACTGTTGATGTTCAACACCACCTGGCAGGAGCTGCTGTACATCATTCCCATGTGCATCCTCGGCATGTTCTGCTGGTCGGTGTTCATCCAGGGGCACTGGAGGACCCGCACCTACATCTGGGAACGATTCCTGTTCTTGGGATTGGCCTTCTTGCTGGTCAACCCCAGCCACTTGAGCGTCGGGGGCGTCCACCTCAATCAGCACCTGGTCAACCTCGTGGCCGTGGTCTCCCTGGTTCTTCTCTACTTGTGGCAACGGTCCCGGTCCCGTCCGGCGCCGGTGACGGCGTGATGCGATGGCCGGCGGAAAGATAGCCGGGGTCGCGGCGACCGTGCTACTGGCGGCCGTGATTTTCTGGGCCGGCACCCGGCCGGCAGTGGTCTTCACCGTCCGTCTCCCCCGGGAGGGAGACCGTCTGGCCGCAGCCGTGCGTACCGGCGAGGGGGAGGAAATGCGGCTTTCCTATCTCCATTCGGTGGAAAAGACCCCGGTCGAGGGTCGATTCGTCGTCTCCGAAGGGCCCAGTCTCCGCATCCGGGAGACCCGGATGGCCTCCGTGGGCACGGGACTTCCCAATACCGTTCCGGAACGCACCCGCCGGGAAGGCGGATGGCTGGTGGTGGACGAGGAGATGCATCGGATCGAGGGATTCCGGTACCGGCTGATGGATTTGAACCGCACCCGGCTGACCGTGGAGGGCGCCCCTGTCCCCCTGGGGGAAATTCGCAACGGCAGCATCCTTTACTTCAGCGTGGAGTCCGTCCGCAACTTTCGATGGTGGTTGTGGTGCATCACCGGAACCGACTGGAAGGCACCAGATCTTCGACAGGAGGCTATTCGTGAAAGAACCGGGTAACGTATTCCCCCGAAGATTGAATCCCCCGTTGCCGGAAGCCGTGGCATCCAAAGGGGTGTGGATCGAGGACGCGGCTGGTCGCCGCTACCTGGACGCAAGCGGCGGGGCCATCGTCGTCAATCTCGGACACGGCCGCGAAGAGATCGCCCGTGCCGTTTACGAACAGATCCTGCAGGCCGATTACATTCACCCCACCATGTTCACCACCGGAGCGGTGGAGCGGTTGGCAACGGCGCTGGCCGCCCGCACTCCGAAGGGGATCGACCGCTTTTACTTCCTGTCCGGCGGCTCAGAAGCAGTGGAGACGGCCATCAAGATGGCCCGACAGATCCATCTGGAAGCCGGGCGTCCGCAGCGGTTCCGGTTGATCTCTCGATGGAAATCCTACCACGGACTGACCCTGGGTGCGCTTTCGGCCATGGGACGCACGGCGTTTCGCCAGCCGTACGCACCCATGCTCCACGACGCAGTGCACATCCCTCCTCCCTACTGCCTGCGGTGCTCCTTCGGTCTGCGCCATCCGGAGTGCGATCTGCGCTGCGCTCGATTTCTCGAAGAGACGATACAGAACTTGGGTCCGGATACCGTCTCGGCCTTCCTGGCCGAGACGGTATCCGGGGGCACCCTTGCAGCGGTGCCACCGCCGCCAGGATACTGGCCGACAATCCGAAAAATCTGCGACGACTACGGCGTGTTGCTGATCCTCGACGAGGTGATGTGCGGCATGGGACGCTGCGGCGCTTGGTTTGCCTGTCAGCTCTATGACGTGGTCCCGGATCTGCTGACCCTGGGCAAAGGGATCGCAGGCGGAACACTGGCGCTATCCGCCGTGGGCGTTCGCGGAGTCCACTACCGAGAGTTTGCCGAGGGCAGTGGCAACTTCGTACACGGGGGAACCTTTTCCCACCATCCCGTTGCCGCCGCAGCCGGCCTTGCGGCCGTGCGCATTCTGGAATCCGAGCAGCTGGTGGAGCGTGTGGCCCGGTTGGGTCAGGGACTCGGGCAGGCGCTGCAGGACAGCCTTTCCGACCTTCCCAACGTGGCCGACGTCCGCGGTGTCGGATTTTTGTGGGGCGTCGAATTGGTTTCCGATCGGGACACCTTGACACCCTTTCCCCGAAAAGAGAAGATGACCGAGCGTGTTTGGGATGCCGCCTTCGAAAACGGGGTGATCGTCTATAAGTCCACAGGA
>JAJDOA010000182.1 GCA_022340405.1 Desulfobacteraceae bacterium
AACATCCCTGCCAGCGGAGGATTCCCGCCCATGAAAAAGCTGGTCTCGGATTTTGTGGAACTGGGCGGCACCATCTGGGTCTGCGGGCCCTGCATCAAGGAGCGCAATATCGATCCGTCGGAACTCATCGACGGCGCCGAAGTGACCGCCGCCGCCCAACTCAACATCGCAGCATTGGAGGCGGATGCGGTCTTTGTCTATTAATGCCAACCTGAAATCCCGTGAGGCAATCCGATGAACGGCAAACCGAAACAACCGGCGCCCGCAAGGGTAACCGATCTAGTCGAACGCCACAACAAGGGGGCGCAAATCGTCTGCCAGACCGAATTTGACATCCTTCCGGTGGACTTTCAGCACCGGTCCAACCCGTTTACGGCCTACATTTTTCTCTGCCGGTATTCCGGATCCGTCGACGGGGAGGCGTTCGTCTTTCGCAAATGCTACGCTCGGGGGTGTCCGAACAACCTCTGCCCCCATGTCTCCCGCGCCGTTTTGATCGCCAACCGCTACCTTCAGCGCGATTACCATCGCATGGAGACGGCCGGCATCGCCATCGACAAGCGGTTGTTTTCCCTGGAAGACATGATGGTCAAATTCGACCGGCAGCAGGAATCCTCCGGACCGCCCATGGCCATACACGATTATGTTCACCTGGCGGCCGAAGGCAACGAGATAGCCGTCGCTCCCGACTTGGAATTCGTTCCGGCGGTGGAACACTTCGAACGCCTCGAAACCAAGACGGTTTTCCTGATGGCCGACTTTGCCGTCACCTGCCTGGGACGAACCCATCACTACGAACGCTGTCTGGCCTGTTATACCGCCGACAGAGAGGCGGTGGAAAAATCGGAGAAAATCCGAGTGGCCAACGAAAGACTCCGCCTTCTGTACCGTGATCTGGAAGATGCCGGTGCCACCGTCAACGAGCGGTATTTCGCCTAAATGACTGTGGACAGACAAGCTTCACGCTCTCAGACACGGAGCACACCGCATGTTGGGAAAAGCGGAGTCATCCCGCAACGCGGGCAATGCCGTATCCGGGTGGGAGGCACCGTTTATCCATAACTTCCTAACGTATGATCAACAAAGGAGAGCAATCCGTGCACGCAACCATTCAAAAACCCATCGAAGAAATCGTCGGTTTTCTCCGGCCCGATGAAAAGGTATTCGTGGTCGGCTGCAACAACTGCGCCTGGAAATGCCATTCCGGCGGACAGGAGGAAACCGAGGCCATGGCCGAACGGCTGTCCCGACGCGGAGCAAACGTCGTCGGCTATACGGTGCCAGGCCCCCAGGGGATGAGCCTGTGCAAGCTGGACCACACGCGAAAGGTCCTGCAAGAGGACTACAGCGAGCAGGTCCGGGAAGCCGACTCCTTTCTGGTGCTCGGCTGCGGCCAGGGCGTCCACACCGTCATCGACGCCACGGATGGGGGCATGGTGCACCCCGGCTGCGACACGATCTTCGGCGGAGAAACCGTTTCGGAGTCGGAAATCAACGAATACTGCTCGCTTTGCGGCGAATGCGTCATCGAGTTCACCGGCGGGCTCTGCCCAATCACGCTGTGTGCCAAAAATCTGCTCAACGGACCTTGCGGCGGCGCGGAAAACGGAAAATGCGAAGTCGACGCCGAACGGGATTGCGGCTGGATTCTCATTTACGAGCGTCTCAAGGCCATGGGCCGACTCGACCTGATGGAGCCCTACCAGAAACCGAAGAACCACGCCCGCTGGAGCCGGCCCCGGTCCCTCAAGGTCAGCCCCCACGAAGCCACCTTCTGCTCCCAAGCGGGGCCGATTACCGTCAGCAACCAGGATTAGAAGGAGAGCATAGATGAAAATTACGGAACTGCTGGAGAATGGCTCGTTCGTTGTCACCGGTGAAGTCGGCCCGGTCAAGGGCGCCATCCCACGGGATGCGTCCTTTCTTCCCCCTTGTGCCAAGGAGGCCGAGAGCCTGCGCGGTCAGGTTCACGCCATCAACGTCACCGACAACCAAAGCGCGGTCATGAAGCTCGGCTCACTGGCCGCCTGCGTCCGGCTCAAAGAGCTCGGCCATGAGCCCATCTACCAGATTACCTGCCGGGACCGAAACCGCATCGCGCTGCAGTCGGAAATTCTCACCGCCTTTTCCCTCGGGGTGGACAACATGCTGCTGCTCACCGGAGACCATACCCATCTGGGCGACCACAAGGAAGCCAAACCGGTCTTCGACCTGGATTCGGTGCAGTTGTGCAGGATCGCTTCCGAGCTTCTGCAGGGCAAGGACATGGTCGGCAACGATCTGGCCTTCAAGCCGGAGATGTGCATCGGCGCCGTGGTCAACCCCAATTTTCAGCCGCTGGAACTTCAGCTGATGAAAATGAGGAAAAAAATCGATGCGGGAGCCCAGTTTTTTCAAACCCAGGCCGTCTATGACGACCGGGTCATCGACGATTTCGTAGAGGCAGCCTCAAAACTCGGCCGCCCCGTCCAGATGGGAGTCGTGTTGCTCAAGTCCCCCCAGATGGGCGCCTATATGAACCAGAACGTGTCCGGCATTACCGTGCCCCAGTCATGGATCGATGAAATCGGATCCGTGGACAAAACCGATCGGAAGAAAAAAACGGCTGAAATGATGGGGCGCTTCATTCGACGTCACAAGTCCAAATTCCAGGGAGTTCACATCATGCCCCTGGGGTGGACGGATGTGGTGCCCATGATTCTGGAGGAGGCCGAAGTCAGCGTCCAGCAGGCCGCAGCCTGATATTGAAGAATCCCCTCTGCAACAAGCTGCGGGAAATGCACTCGTGCCTGTTCAGCAAGTCTACAGGTGGGGAATGAATTGGCGTTGTAGCATTGTTTAAAAAGGATGTTCCGACCGGAACGGCTTTTTCTCGCCTTTCGTAGGGGCGGGGTTTATCCCCGCCCCTGAGGTAGCGAAGCGGAGATCCCGGTCACGGGGTTCGGGGTAGGTGATCCCACCAACGGGAGG
This sequence comes from Desulfobacteraceae bacterium, assembly GCA_022340405.1. Classification (GTDB taxonomy): domain Bacteria; phylum Desulfobacterota; class Desulfobacteria; order Desulfobacterales; family JAJDOA01; genus JAJDOA01. Next base: position 2,971 of record JAJDOA010000182.1, read on the forward strand.
GGATAAACCCCTCCCCTACGGTTCAAGCGAAAAGCATAGCGGAACCGGAATGGAATTCTGAGAAATGCAATAGAGCATTTGTCAAAAGGTTGTTCCGACTGGAACGGCCTTTTCTTGCTTTTCGTGGGGGCGGGGTTGATCCCCGCCCGTTCGGGGGTAGGTGGTCCCATCAGCGGGAGGGGATAAACCCCTCCCCTACGGTTCAAGCGAAAAGCATGCTGGAAACGGAACAGAATTCTGACAATCGCTATGGAAGAATTCCTTTCCAAACCCCTACCAGAGGGCTACAGTGTGACGGAGTCCGGGGCGCCAGCCCTCTGGACCGGCCTGGTGAAAACTCCCAAAAGAGGCGCCTATGCGATTTCGCTGGAAGCTTCTCATCCTGTTGGCGCTGATTTCCATTGTTCCAATCGTCGGCCTGCGCACCTTCGGGATTCACAACGTGCAGCAGATGGCCGACGCCTTGATGGAGCGGCTGGAGGCTTCCCGGAAGGACGAATTGCGTAGCAGGCTTGTCGTCCTTGTCGGTGAATACGAGCAATCCCTGACCCGGACGCGCGAACAGGTGGAAATGGCGTTGTTTATGCAGGCCATTTCGGCCCGGCATCTGGCTCGGCCCGAAAAGCCGCTGACCGGTTGGCCTGCCAAAGAGACAGCCTACCGTACCTTTTTTCCATTGGCATCCGAAAACGAGATGGACACGGGGATGTGTTTCACCCGATCGGTTGGAGCCGCCCCGGGAGTGCAGATCCAGCCCGATCCCGCCGACATTCGGATGCTGGCCGAGACACTTCATGCCGTTTCCGAACGTCTGGGTGCGCTTGCCACCAGGCAGTCGGTTGTGCTGGGAAATGGCCTGGCGGCGGTCTATCCCTGCCGAGAAGGCGAGGCAAAGGCCACGGACCCGGCGGGCCGTTTTTGGCTTCGTGTCGCCCTTCGTGACCGGCCGACCCTATGGTCGGAGCCTCTCCATAATCCGGCTACGGGCCGCACGGAAGTGGTTGTCTCGCTTCTGCTGGAAAAAGACGAGATCCCGGTTGGGGTGACCAGCATCGTTGTCCCGCTTTCCGCCCTGACGGAACCGCTTCCCGTGTTCACCGAAACGCGCAGCCGGTTTCGGCCCTTCATTGTCTCACTTGCACCCAAAGCCGGGAGCGATTCCATCGGGGCCCGCATCGAAGCGGGTGCAGCGTTGCTTCGCGTCGGATCGGCGCCGGAGGCCGGCGACTGGCTCACCAGCCGGGATGCCGACGGGCTTGCATCCCTTTTGCGGGATCTTGCGCAACGAAGGAGCGGCATCCGGGAAATGCCCTTCGACGGTAGGCCTTCGCTGTGGGCCTACGGACCGCTTCCCAGCTTCGGCAGCGGCTTTGTCTTCATTCTGCCCCAGGAAGATGTTCTGCAGCCTGGGATCAGCCAGCTTCGAAACATGATTTTGCAGCGCACCGACAGGGTTCGGGTTCTGAGCGCCGTATTTCTTGCCTTTCTCGCACTGCTGGTGTTGGTGCTGGGCGTGCTTTTTTCCCGGAGCGTAACACGCCCTTTGGAGATCCTGGCAAAAGCCGCCCGTGGCCTTTCCTCCGGCAACCTGGATGTCAAAACCGGTTTGAAATCCAGGGACGAGTTTGGAGAGATTGCGGCCGTGTTCGACGGGGTGGGCCCCAAACTGCAGGAGCACTATCGCATGCGGCGGGCAGTGGAAGTGGCCATGGAAATCCAGCAGCAGCTTCTGCCATCCTCACCTCCATCGGTGCCGGGGCTGGATATGGCGGCCATGACGCTCTACAGCGATGAAACCGGCGGGGACTATTTCGACTACCTTTGCACCGGCACCGAGGACCGACTGTGTGTGGCGGTGGGGGACATATCCGGACACGGCCTCCCATCGGCCCTTCTCATGGCCAATGCGAGGGGCATGCTGCGCCTGCGCTCGGCCCTCCCAGGATCTTTGGAGGAAATCATTTCCGACGTAAACCGGAGATTTGCCGAAGATGTGGAGCAGGACGGCCGATTCATGACGTTGTTTCTGGCACGCATCAACCGGGAACGCAACCGCATGGAGTGGGTCCGGGCCGGTCACGAGCCTGCTCTCCTCTACGATGCAGCGGACGATACCTTCTTCGAGCTCAAAGGCAGCGGGTTGGCGCTGGGTGTCAGCGAAGAGGCCGTCTACCAGGGAAACCGGCGCGAGCTCCGCCCCGGCCAAGTGCTGTGCCTTTACACCGACGGTATTCCCGAAACACGCAATGCCGATGGAAAGCCGTTCGGAAAAACCCGCCTGCGCCATGCGATTCGGGAGAATGCATCGGCTTCGGCCCGCACGCTTCTTCTTTCGGTTCTGGATGCTGTCGGCGAGTTTCGAGGAGAGCCCGATCAGGAAGACGATCTTACCCTACTGATGGTCAAAATCACCCCGTTGGAATGATGGTTTACTAGGGGCTGTTCTGGCAATGCCCTCTTTGGATCGATCCCGGATCTCTGTATTCGATTTTCACTTTCACTCAGGCGGGACCGAAAAGATCCCATCCGCATTTCCGGCTCGTGTGGGTTCGGATCGAACGGCGTCCGGGCGGCAGCGCGCGGATAAGAGGGACGACTCACTTCACTCGCCGGATTCGATACGTTTTCCCCAGCTTGCGCCAAACGAGACGGATCACCTCGCCGGCGGCTGTTTCGTCGTCGACCTTTCCCCTCAGCCATCCGTCAAAGGCATGGCGGACATAGGGAAGATCGCTCTCGTCCATGTTGGCGAAAATGGATTTCTCCCGGCCGGTCATCAGGAACACGATCTCCTCGGCGATCTTCTCGGCATTTTGGCTCATTTTGAATGCTACGGTTTCTTTATACCGATTGTCAAAAATATGTTCCGTGCCCTTGTCTTGGCGCTCTACTGCACCCAAGTCAGAACCAGGGTCCCGAAAATGACACCGATAA
>JAJDOA010000183.1 GCA_022340405.1 Desulfobacteraceae bacterium
GACAGGGAGTTCCGGGATCTCTCGGTCCGGTATCTGGATATCAGCCTCACAGGGCTTACCCATGATCCCGAGCCCGAGGCCCTGACCCGTATCGTGTCATCCGTTTTCCGGGAGATGGCGCTGGATCAGCCGGCCCTGGATACGGCGGAGCGGAACGGGAGAAGATACCTTCGGATTCTCGAGCCCGTCCGGCTGCCGGCGGTGCGGTCCGGAGCTTTTCGAGAGCAGGGGGTCTATTTCATCATCGGCGGGGCGGGCGGCATCGGATACGAATTGAGCCGGCATCTGGCCCGAAAGATGGGTGCGCGCCTGGTTTGGATCGGGCGCCGGGAAGCCGATCCAGACATTTCAGCGAAGATCGAAACCGTCGAATCCGAAGGCGGCCAGGTCCTCTATATCCGGGCGGATGCCACCAACCTAGAAGAGATGAAGGCGGCCCTCGAATCGGCCCGCGCCCGGTTCGGGGCCGTCAACGGCGTCATTCATTCCGCCCTGGTCCTCAGGGACCGGGCCCTGTTCAACATGGATGAAGCGACCCTGGATGCGGTTCTGGCGCCGAAGGTCCAGGGCACCGTCGTGATCCATCGCCTGTTCGGCAAAGAGCCCCTCGATTTCATGATGTTCTTCTCGTCGGTCCAGTCCTTCTTCTCCAACGCGGGGCAGAGCAATTACGCGGCCGCCTCCACATTCGAAGACGCCTACGCCGATTATCTGCGAAGCCGGGTTCCGTACCCGGTGGAGGTGATCAACTGGGGGTACTGGGGCAGCGTCGGCGTGGTCGCCGATGAAGCCCACCGCAAGCGGCTGAAGGCCCAGGGGATCGGTTCCATCGAGCCGAGGGAGGGAATGGAAGCCATCGAGCTGGCGGCGGCCCATCGCATTTCCCAGCTGATTCCCTTCAAGGCGTCGGCGGAACTCCTCCGGTGGGCAGGGGTCGACACCGCGTCGCGCCTGGATCTGCTGCCGGCGGAACTGCCGCCGCTCCTGGAGCACAATACCCCCGAGATCCCCGCCCCGGAAACGGACGCCCGGGCACTGGAAGCGTTCGGCCGGGGGTTCGCCGAGATCAACCGGTTCGGCCGCTGCCTGCTGCTGGATGCGTTTCGGCGGATGGAAGTATTTCGGAAAAGCGGCGAGGTCCATGACCGGCCCGGGCTGAGACGGCAACTCCATATCGCACCGGGATTCGAGCGCCTTTTCGAGGTCCTGATTCATCTGCTGGCCGACTCAGGCTGGATCCGGATGGAGGCGGACGGTACACGCATCCGGACCACGGAAGCCCTGGGGCACGAAGACCTCCTCGGCCAACTGCGCCGACTGGAAGCGAGAAGAGAGGAATTGGCGGCGAACCATCCCGAACTCGGAGCCTACACGCGTCTATTGTGGACCTGCCTGGCTGCCTATCCCGACATTCTCCAGGGCCGGCGGGCCGCCACGGAAGTGATGTTTCCCGAATCGTCGACGGAACTGGTGGAGGACATTTACAGGGGGAATGCCAATGCCGATTTCTACAATCAGGTGACGGCCCGGTTCGTCCGCTGGTATGTCGAAGCGAGGCTCCCGGCGCTCCGACCGGGACAGAAGGTCCGGATGATCGAAGTGGGCGCCGGAACCGGCGGGACCACCGGAGCCGTTCTCGAAGCCCTCCGGCCTTTCCGGGAGCGCATCCATTATGTCTACACCGACATTTCCCGGCGATTTGTCCGCCACGGCAGGAAAACCTTCGGTCCTTCCCACCCCGGGACGGCTTTTGAACGGCTGGACGTGGAATCGGATGTCACGGACCAGGGATTCACACCCGGGAGCTTCGATCTCCTGATTGCGGCCAATGTGGTCCATGCCACGCGCAACATCCGGCATACCCTCGAGACCCTCAAAGCGCTGCTCAAAGCAGGGGCCTGCATCGTTCTCAACGAAGCCACCGCGGTGGTGGATTTCACCACCTTGACTTTCGGCCTTCTCGACGGCTGGTGGCGGTTTGACGACGAATCCGTGAGAATTCCGGGAAGCCCGCTGGTGGAGCCCCGGATGTGGGGGCAATTGCTGGAGGAGGCGGGGTTCGGCCGGGTGCGGCAATTGAGCCCGGAGGCTGCGGAGGCGGGCTCCTCCCAGCATGTGCTGGCCGCCGAGAGCGACGGACGGATCCGAACGCGCCACCGCCCGCGCACGGCGGCGGTTCCCGACGCGGGGGAGACGGACCCGCCGCCCCCGGAACCGGCTCCGGACGCGGAAACCGTCCAGGCGGTCACCGTTTCCTCCCCCCCGGAGGACATCCGGCGGTACATCGAAAAGACCGTCGAAACCTGCATCGCAGAAGCACTGGACCTGGGGGACCGGCCTATCGAGCCGGACAAGCCCTTCTCGGATTACGGGGTCGATTCGATCACCGGCCTCGATGCGGTCAACCGGATCAACGACGCCCTGGGCATCGTGCTCAAGACCATCGTCATCTATGACCACGCCGATGTGAAGCGGCTGTCCGCCTTCATTTTGAAGGAACACCGGGAAGCGGTCTTGAAGAGAAGGGACTCCCAGACCCGGAACGCGGACCCCCGTGCCGGGGAGGGGACCGCATTTCATGCCCCGTACGAACCCCCGATGCGGACGGTCGATGCCGAACCGGGTTCCGATGCCCCTGTCGTGCCGCCCGGCGGCGGGGATTCCTCGCAGCCCTCGGGACACCTGGCCGTGGTGCTGACCGGGCCCGGCCCCATCGACGCCATCCGGATTCACTCCATCCAGCCGCCCTCTCCCGGCGCCGGTGAGGTCCAGGTGGAGGTCAAGGCGTTTGCCCTCAATTTCGGTGATCTGCTCTGCGTGCGGGGGCTGTATCCCACCATGCCCGATTATCCCTTCGTCCCCGGATTCGAGGTGGCCGGTACGGTCGTTCGCATCGGCGCCGGCGTATCCCGGGTACGGGCGGGGGACGACGTCGTCGCCATGACCACCTGGAGCATGGGCGGACAGAGCACGCTGGTCAACGTGGATGCGAACCTGGTCGTAGAGAAACCGGCGCATGTCGGATTCGAGGCGGCCTGCGCGTTTCCGGTGGCCTACCTTACCATGGCCCATGCATTTGCGATGGGCCGCGTTTCCCAAGGGGACAAGATTCTGATCCAAACCGCAGCCGGGGGGACCGGCTTGATGGCCGTTCAAATGGCCCGTCGGGCCGGGGCGGAGATCTATGCCACCGCCGGATCCCAGGCAAAGCTGGACTATCTGGAGGAGCTCGGCGTGCGACACCGGATCAATTACCGGGAGGAGGATTTTTCCGAGAGAATCATGGAGCTGACCCGGCAATCGGGTGTCGATGTCGTGATCAACACCCTTTCCGGCGACGCCATCCAGAAAGGGATCGACATCCTGGCACCCGGCGGGAGGTACGTGGAGATCGCCATGACCGGCCTTTTGTCGGCAGGGAAATTCGACCTCTCGGCCATGACGAACAACCAGTCCTTCCACAGCCTGAATCTCTACAAGCTCTGGCGACACCGGCCCGAACAGATCCCCCAGGACATGGAGAACATGGCCCGGGCCCTGGGTGACCGGCAGATTCAACCGACGGTGGACCGTGTCTTCCCCCTGTCCCGGGTGCGGGATGCCTACCGCTACATGGACGAGAGAAAAAACATCGGCAAGATCGTGGTGACGACGCCGCACGGCACTCCTTCCGAAGCCTCCGCGGACGCCGGTCAGGCCGTTTCCGGTCGGCGCAACCCCCGAGTGTCGAAAGCAGCGGCAACGGACGACGATGTGGCGGTGATCGGGCTTTCCGGGCGCTTTCCCGGTGCAGAAGACATCCGGGCCTTTTGGCACAACCTGTCCACGAAGAAAAGCGGCATCACGGTCGCCCCCAGAGAGCGATGGGATGCGGACCTGCTCTACGATCCGAATCCGGAAAACATCCACAAGACCCACTGCAAGTGGGGCGGCTTCCTTTCGCATATCGATCGATTCGACCCCCTGTTCTTCCAGATTTCCGGGAAGGAAGCCGAACACGCAGACCCCCAGCAGCGCCTCTTTCTGGAGACCTGCTGGTCCGCCCTGGAAGATGCCGGGTATGCCACCGATGCCGCCTCCGAGATGCGGTGCGGCGTATTCGTGGGGGCCGGTCAGGGCGATTACCAGGCCCGCACCGAGGCGCAGTCGTTTCTGGGAAACACCACCTCCATACTGGCGGCGCGGATTTCCTACTTCTTGAACCTGAAAGGTCCCAGCGTGGCCCTGGATACGGCCTGCTCGTCTTCGCTGGTGGCCATTCACACGGCCCGTCGAAGCCTGCTGGCCAACGAAATCGATATGGCCGTCGCCGGAGGCGTGTTCATCTGCACCACGCCCACCTTTTTCATCCTGTCGAGCAACGCCGGCATGCTGTCGCCGTCCGGCGAATGCAGGGCCTTCGACGACCGGGCCGACGGGTTCGTTCCCGGTGAAGCCGTGGGCGCGGTCGTCCTCAAGCGCCTGGATGCCGCGATACGGGACGGGGACCCGATCTACGCCGTCATCAAGGGGTCGGGGATCAACCAGGACGGCAGGACCAACGGGATTACAGCCCCCAGCGCCGAATCCCAGACGCAGCTGGAACTGGCTGTCTACGAAGCGTCCGGGATCGACCCGGATACCATCACCCTGGTGGAGGCCCACGGTACGGGCACCCGGCTGGGGGATCCCATCGAGGTCGAAGCCCTCACCCAGGCGTTTCGAAAGTACACCCGACGGAACCGGTACTGCGCCCTGGGATCGGTGAAGACGAACGTCGGACACGCGGCATCGGCCGCCGGAATCGCCGGCTTCGCCAAGGTGCTCCTGGCCCTGCGGCACCGGCAGATTCCGCCTTCCCTTCACTTCGAAAAACCCAACCGGCTGATCGATTTCCGGGGGAGCCCTTTTTACGTGGCCACCGAGCTCGAGGAATGGAATCCCCCTGCCGGCGTTCCCAGAAGGGCTGCCGTGAGTTCCTTCGGGTTCAGCGGCACCAATGCCCACATCGTCGTCGAGGAATTCGTCGACAGCCGGCGGCAAGGGGCAGCGGGTGCCCTCCCGGCCGCGGCTATGCCCGGCACGGGGGGAACAATTTCCGGTAGAGAGGCCGAGGAGAGGGAGGACGGCGAAACCCGGGCATCGCGCATCCCGCATACGGCGCCTCGCAACGACCCGCATTTGATCGTGCTTTCCGCCAGAAGCGAGGACCGGCTCCGGGCCTACGCAAGGCGGATGGCCGACTTCCTCGAAGAGGAGGCACCCGGGACTCCGTCCGAGGCAGGGCCCGCGTCGGGCTCCGATCGCCCGCCTGCGGTCGACCTCGCGCGCATGGCGTTTACGCTCCAGGCCTCCCGCAAACCCATGGCGGAACGGCTGGCCCTGGTGGTCTCGGATTCAGAGGAGCTGGCGGAGAAGCTGCGACGGTTTCAGAACGGCGAAACCGAAATCGATGCCTGCTTCAGGGGAAGCGCGGAGACGGATGGAGGGGGGGGCAGGGACGCTTCGATTCCGGAATCGGAGCGGAGCCGGCGGATCCGTGCGGCCCTGAGGGACCGTGATCTGTCGGAACTGGCCACGCTCTGGACAATGGGCTGCGAAATCGGTTGGCTCGAGCTCCATTCCGATCCGAAGCCCCGGCGGATACCGCTTCCCACCTATCCCTTTGCACGACAGCGGTACTGGCTGCCGGAGGCCGTCCCGGCGAGGGAGCCATCGGCACTGGAGAAGGACCGGCCCCGGCTGCACCCCCTGGTGGGCCGCAACACCTCCTCGTTGCGCGAACAGCGGTTTTCCACGACCCTTTACGGAGGGGAATTCTATTTAACCGATCACATGATTTCCGGCCGAAAGACGATGCCGGCGGCCGGGTTCATGGAAATGGCCGTCGCCGCAGGCACCTTGGCCGCGGAACAGGAGATCACGGGTGTTCATCATCTGCTGATGGTCTCCCCCGTCACCGTAGCCGACGCACCGCAGACGATCCATATCCGCCTGTTCCCGGAAGAGAATACCGTTCGATTCGAAATATACTCCGGCTCCGAATCCGCAAACGGACCGCGCTTCCGGGTCCATGCTTCCGGAGCATTGCGCATCGATCCCTTCGATGCGGAGCCCAAAGAGCCGATGGATCTGGCGGACGTCATGGGGCGGTTGCCCGAAACGCATGGTCCGGAAGCCCTCTACGGGTGGTACGAACAATCCGGGTTCCGATACGGTCCCCGGTTTCAGACCATCGCACGCCTGTCCTGCAGCGAAACCGAAGCCCTGTCCGATCTGGTCCTGCCCGACGCTCTGCAGAACGATTGGGCGGCCTACCACCTGCACCCTTCGCTGATAGACGGCGCACTGCAGACCATGGGATGGCTCCTGGGACGCAACAACGCCGGGCGCCTACTCGTGCCCTTCGAGATGCGCGGTGTGACCTGGGGCCGTCCGCTTCCCAAGGCCTGCCGCGTCTACGCCGAAAGATCGGACGGAGGCGGCACGGACCGGCGGGTCCGGGAAGCCGAGGCGCGGGTGCTGGACGAAACCGGCAGGGTCGTTGTGACGATCGGTGCTCTTTCCATGAAAGCCATGGCCAAAAAGGACCGTCCCTTCCAGGACGGCGACGACGAAGAGGCAAAACAGATACTGCACCGGCTGGCGGCAGGGCAGCTGACGGCCGAAGATGCGGATCGGATGCTATAGGTGGCCCCATGGACGACCATCAGAAAAACAAAAGTGATCTGATTCGAATGGTGGAGCGCCGCAGCTTGTCGCCGGAAGA
>JAJDOA010000184.1 GCA_022340405.1 Desulfobacteraceae bacterium
ACCACGACTGGTATCTCATCCTGGGCAGCGGTCCCACGGACGTCGACGGCACCAGCACCCAAAACGCCAAGCTGGCCGTAATCGATCTTCAAGACCTGGTGGATAAGAGCGCCCCCTTCCGCATAGAGGACGTGGCCCCCAACAGCACCACGGAAAAAGGAACCTACACGCTGGATGCCAACGGCTGGGTGTCGGATCTTATCACCATAGACTTCGATCTGGATGCCAATTACATGGCAGACGCCGTGTATTTCGGCACCATCGCGGGCGACTACTACGACGACGTGAACGACACCGGAGGCTGGGGCGGGGCCATGTACCGTCTGGTCACCCGAAAGGCGGACAGCGACGGCAACCAGATCAAGACCGAACCCCACGAGTGGGCGGACCTGTTGACCGCCCAGACAAATGCCACCGGCCCCAACCCGAAAAAACTCATCGACCTGGGAAACCTTTCGACCGACAACCCGGGAATCTCCCTGTCTATCGGCCAGCCCATATCCGCCTCTCCGGCGGCGGGCACCGACGGCAAGAACTTCTGGATCTACTTCGGCACCGGCCGTTTTCTCTACGACGACGACAAGATCGACACCTCCAGCAACGCCCAAAACTCCTTTTACGGCATCAAGGAGCCCATGATCTACTCGGATGCCAGCGGCGACTGCGTGGGAGAGTTCACCTGGGAAACGGTGGAATATAGCGGCACGCAAAACACCACGCCGGGATCCCAGGGGCTGGTCCGCGCCGATCAGATCCTGGTCACCGCAGCCAGCACCGGCGACGCCGCCACACTAACCTGTGAAGGGGGAGGCGCCGGCTGCCTGCCCGACAGCGGAAACGTGGACACCTTCGCCGAACTGCAGGACTGGATCGCCGGCACGGGATTCGGCTGCGGGGCCGGCGATAGCTCGGGTACCGACGGCTGGTACCGTAACTTTCCCTTGGACCGGGAGCGCAACCTCGGCCAGGGGACCCTGCTGGGTGGTCTGATGACCTACACCACCTTCCAACCCTACAGCAGCGTATGCCAGTCCGAGGGTCTGGCCTACCTGTACGGCGTGTTCTACCAGACCGGAACGGCCTACTTCGAACCGGTCTTCATCACCGACACCGACGACGGCATCGACGACTCCGGCAATGTCAAGACCACGGTGGATCTCGGCCGCGGCCTGGCCTCCACGCCCAACCTCCACGTGGGCAAGCAGGAAGGGGCTAAGGCCTTCGTGCAGACCAGTACGGGTACCATTGTCGAAGTACCCCAGCCCAACCTGCCCATCAAAGGGAAAACCGCACGGCATAGCTGGGAAGTGGTCCGTTGATGCAACACGGGCAAAACGCACCCGGCGCAGGGCCTCCCCTGTGCCGGGTGTGACACACGCCCCATTGACAGCCGCGGCAGAGGGGTCATTTTCAACAGAGGTCCCTCTTTCCTGAACACCGGCAGGAATGCTTACGACAGACGCAATAGAGCATTTGCCAAATGTATGTTCCGATTGGAATGGCCTGTTTCTTTTTTTTCGTAGGGGCGGGGTTGATCCCCGCCCGTGGGAGCGGAGCGGACATCCCGGACACGGGGCCTGGAGAATGGGTTCGCTGCAGCGGGAGGGGATAAACCCCTCCCCTACGGTTCAGATGGAAAAAGACTGCCGGTAACGGAACGGAATTCTGAATTTGCTGTAGTTTGTGGAGGCAGAGATTATCTTTGGAATCCAAAACCATCGTCCAGGAAACCGGCAGGTTTCAGGGATTCGATATATCGAAGGGAAATATCCATGAACCGTATATGCAGGGCCGTTCTCCCGGCCCTTTTTCTTGGCCTGATCGTTGCGGGCGCCTGCCAGGCAGAGGTGGAGGGACGACTGCTGCGCAAGATCCAGCTGCAATCCCCCCCCCTGGACATGGCGGTGTCCCAGAAGGGAAGCTACATCTTCAGCCTCACCGCTGGGGGAGTGGTGGAAATCTACTCGCCGGACGGCAGAATGCTGGATGCGCTGCCGGTGGGGGACGGAGTGGACCAGATCCAGGCAGGGCCGCGCGACGACCTGATCCTGCTGCGCAGCAGCAAGGACCAGACCGTTCAGATTCTGCTGCTGGACTTCGTGCAGGACATCGACGTGTCCGGATCCCCTTCCCGGGGGCCCGAGGACGCCCCGGTGACCATCGTGGTATTCAGCGACTTTCAATGCCCGTACTGCGCCAAAGTGCCGTCGCTGCTGGACGAGGTGCAGAAACGGTACCCGGAAAAGGTCCGGGTGGTGTTCAAAAACTTCCCCCTGGGCAGCCACAAGATGGCCCGACCTGCGGCGGTGGCGGCGCTGGCTGCCGACATGCAGGGACAGTTCTGGCCCTTTCACGACCGGCTTTTCGAAAGCCAGAAGCAGCTCAGCGATGCGACAATCGACGCCATCGCCCAAGAGCTTGGCCTGGACATGGCTGCCTTCGAAAAGGCGCAAAAAAGCCCGGCCCTGGTGGCCCGCGTCAACCGCGACATCCAGCAGGGGCAAAAGAACGGCGTGCGGGGAACCCCCACCATTTTTGTCAACGGCCGCAGGCTGGAAAACCGCAGCGTGCAGGCATTCGAGCAGGCCATCGAGCAGGAGCTGAGCAGAAAGGCAACGGCCGCATCCCGGGACAAGGACAAGGGGTAATGGAACAGCACCAGTTCGTCATCACCAACATCGGATTTGCCATCGTGATCTGCGGCGTGGTGCTCTACATCTTGCAGGCCCTGCTGCGGGGAGCGAAGCGTGCCCTGTTTCGAACCGCCCGGCCGGAAACCTTGGGTGCGCAGATCGTTTCCCTTTTTTCGATGATGCCGGAGCCGACGCCCGTGCGAACCGCCCAATTGCGGATTGCTGAAACGGATGTGGAGACGGCGGTTTCCGTCAAGGAACTGAGTGCGGAAGGGGCTTTCGTAATCCATTCCGCACCGCTGCCGCCGGGCGAGACGATATCGTTACGGTTGCCGTTTACGGGGCACCCGGACCTTTGCCCCGAAGGAACGGTGGTCTGGAACAACGCCGGCGTCGCCGAAGAAGATATCGTATCCCGTGGCATGCGGGTCCGCTTCCGGTGGCCCGGCCCGGAAGAGGCGGCCCGGCTGACCCGGATCCTGTCCGAGCTGGAAGCCGAGGAAGACGACCGGCTCCCGGGAGACCGTGCGACGTCGTCCGGGGATCGACGACCGCCGGCCGCTTCCGACCGGTGGGGCGGCCTTCCGGTCCTTCGGCCGGAGGGCGACGGCTCGGGGTCGGACTTCCGGGCTCCGATGCCCGATTCCGACGAGCCGCAGACCCGCATTTGCCTCCCGTTGCCGTAAAGCATAGCATTCCCGATCGAACTGATTTTTCTTGCTTTTTGTAGGGGCGGGGTTGATCCCCGCCCGTTCGGGTGGATTGCATCGCCTCAGCGGGAGAGGATAAACCCCTCCCCTACGGTTCAAACCGGCTACCCCGCCCATCCCCACAAAAAAACCGCGGAATCCGTGGAATCCGCGGCAAAAAGAAAATACCGGCTGCTGGGCAATCCTCGAAATCGATGGATACCAAACGGTTTGCTTTGCCAACTGAATGCTACGCCGCGCTATGCACCACCGGATCCACCTTCTCCAGCTCCTCCAACGGGATGTGGCACAAAATCCGGTGGCCGCCCTCGCTCTGCTGCCAGGGGGGATCCTCCTTCTCGCAGATGGCCCCGCCGTCGGGCAGCATTTCGGCGCGACGAGGGCACCGTGTGTGGAAGCGGCAACCCTTGGGCGGATTCAGGGCGCTGGGGACGTTCCCGCTGAGGCGGATCTCCTTCTGCGCCGCTTCCGGATCCGCGATGGGCACAGCGGCCAAAAGGGCCTCGGTGTAGGGATGATAGGGAGGGTCGTAGATCCTCTCCGCCGGCCCGATTTCCATCACCTTTCCCAGATACATCACCGCGATGTCGTCTGAAAAATAGCGCACCACGCTCAGGTCGTGCGCGATGAAGATCATGGAGGAGCCGAAGGTCGCCTGGATTTCCAGCAGCAGGTTGATCACCGCGGCTTGGACGGATACGTCCAGCGCGGACACCGGCTCGTCGCAGATGATCAGATCCGGCCGGCTGGCCAGCGCACGGGCGATGCCCACCCGCTGCTTTTCTCCGCCGCTGAGCTGCCGGGGCAGCCGATCGTAGTAGGCGGCGCTCAGCCGCACGCTGCGAAGCAGGCGGATGACCTCCTGCTTGACCTTCCCTTTGGGAACGGTCTTGAAGCGCCGGATGGGGCGCGCAATCTGTTTTCCTACGGTGTAGGAGGGGTTCAGGGTGGAATCCGGATTCTGAAACACCATCTGCATCTCTTTGATCAGGTGGGTGCTTCGTGCCGTGACCTCCTCCTTGACCGTGATGTCGAGAAACTCCAGCTTCCCACCGGTGAGCGGTTCCAGGCCGATGAGGCCCTTGACCAGCGATGACTTACCACAGCCCGATTCACCCACCACGCCCAGCGTCCGGCCTTTGGCCAGCCGCAGACTGACGTCGTCCACCGCCTTGACGAATCGCTTCTCCCCCAGCCCGAACAGGCTCACCACCGAATCGGACTCGGTGGGGTAGTAGAGCTTGAGGTTTTCGGATTCCAGCAGGTACTCCTGGGCCTCTTTCAATTGCTGGTCCTGTTTTTCCTCCTGCAGCGCCTCCAGCTGCTCGGTGCGGCGCTTTCGCCGGCCGGTGACGGGGCGGTTTTCGATGTCCTCGGCGTAGACGCACCGGGCGGCGTGCTCGGAGGAGATCTCGACCATGGCCGGCCGGGCCTCCCTGCACTTTTCGGTGGCGTAGTCGCACCGGGGTGCGAAGATACAGGCGTTGCGGGGGCGGTCCGCCGGCGCCGGCACGCGACCGCGGATGGGATAGAGCAGGGAGTCGGCCTTGCTCTCGCCCAGCTTGGGAACAGCCGCCATGAGCCCTCTCGTGTAGGGGTGACAGGGTCGCTTGAAAATTTCCACCACCGGGCCCTTTTCCACCATCTGCCCGGCATACATGACGCAAAGCTGGTCGCTGACGCGGGCAACGACGCCCAGATTGTGGGTGATGAAAATGTTGGCGGCGTTGAAGTCGCTTTTGAGCTCCTCGATGAGATCCAGCACCGCGGCCTCCACCGTGACGTCCAGGGCCGTGGTGGGTTCGTCCATGATCAGCAGCGCCGGGTTGTTGAGCATCGCCATGGCAATGACCACCCGCTGCTGCTGCCCTCCCGATATCTGGTGGGTGTAGCGGCGCATCACGTTTTCCGGGTCCGGCATGTTGACGCGCTTGAGCATCTGAATGCACCGCTGCCAGGCCTTGTTCTTGGACATGCTGCGATGGCAGGTGAGGACTTCGGCCAGCTGCTCGCCCAGCCGCACCGAGGGGTTGAGGGCCTGCATGGGGTCCTGGAACACCATGGCGATCCGATCGCCCCGCAGATGCTTGAGCTCGTGTTGGGTGCGGCCGGTCAACTCCTCTCCCTGAAAGCGGATGTGGCCATCGGTGATCTTGCCGTTGGGCCCGAGGTGATTGACGATGCCGAAGGCGATGGTGCTCTTGCCACAGCCCGACT